>NZ_APNL01000006.1:0-227255 GCF_040361435.1 Salinisphaera sp. C84B14
TTTTTTTGGGTGCTGGCTGGGGAGAGGTCTTGGTTCGACCCCCTCGGTTCGACGAGCGAGCACCGCTCGCGAGAACCGGGGCGCGCAGCGCCACGGGCCCGGAAGGTGTGAGCGAGCATGAGCGCACGAATAATCCGTCGGTTGACAGGCTGCCAGATTGAACGGAGCCGAGCTGATATAGCGCAAGTCCGTACGCAAATAACGCCGTTGGCGGGCGGCCCATGGCACGTTTGTTGCGCCACTGAGGATGTAGATCTTCCATGAGGCACGGACATGCGTGTGTTGCTCGTAGATCGTCATTCCGCCCGGTTGGCGGCGCTTCGGGCCGTGATCGAGCAGGCCGGGTTCGAGGTCGTCGATGTGCTCGACGAGGACGTGGACCTGTATGGCGCCGTCGATCGACTTGCGCCGGATGCCATCGTGGTGGGTGCCGACTCGCCGTCGCGCGACGTGCTCGAAGACCTGGCGATCCTCGGGGAGCGCTATCCCAAACCCTTGTTGATGTTGTCTTCGAAAGACGACCGCCAGCTGATGGCCCAGGCCTCCGAGGCCGGCATCAGCGCCTACGTGATGGAAGGGCTCTCCCCCGCGCTGGTGCGTTCGCTCGTGGATGTGGCGATGCGCCAGTACCAGCAGATGGAGTCGCTCAAGCGCGAACTCGCCGAAACGCGGGAAACGCTGGCCGATCGACAGGCGATCAATCGGGCCAAGTGCCTGCTCATGGAACGCAGTGCGATCAGCGAAAAACAGGCGTACACGCGGCTTCGCAAGACGGCGATGGATCGCGGCCTGCCGCTGCCGGAAATCGCGCGTCAGCTCATGGTTCTTGCGGCCAATGAATAGCGACCTGCACGAATTAAGTGCAATGCTGCACTGCAGCGACGCAGCAATGGCGTCGAGCGCGCGCCCGCGCTGCCGTGTGGAGAGTCGATCGCGCGTAAGTGCATGTTTGGCCGAAAGATTCATCGTTGGATGGAGGGCTGGCACGGTTCTGGCTAAACAATAACCGAGTGCGATCAACTCGCCGATCGTGACGGCCACAGGCCGACGGCGGGGCGGCGCACGACACAACCCGATCAGGACAACGAAGTCCGGCAACGCCCTGGGTGAATCGCACCGGTGGGCGGCCGGGCTTTTTTTGTGGACGAAACCGGCGGTGGCAACACAGGAAGCGATGCGATGACGACCTGGCACGAAGCAACGTTTGGACGCAGGCCCCATGCGGTCGACCCGGCCGTGGAGCGGCCGCGGCTGAAACTGGGGTTCATCGCCCTCAACGACTGTGCGCCGCTGGTCATGGCACGCGCGGCCGGTTTTTTCGCGGCCGAAGGGCTGGATGTGACGCTTTCGCGCGAATCTTCCTGGGCGTCGATTCGCGACAAGGTCGCGCTCGGGCTGCTCGACGGCGCCCAGATGCTGGCCGGCATGCCGATTGCGTCCACCCTGGGCGTGGGCGCGGCACCACATGCCATGGTCACGGCGGTATCGCTGGGCCTCAATGGCAACGCCATCACCGTATCCAAAGCGCTCTACGAGCGTATGGTCGAACTCGACCCCCAGGCGGCGGCCGCGCGCCCCTGCAGCGCCCAGGCGCTACGCAAGGTCATCCAAGCCGATCGCGAAGCCGGCCTTGCGCCGCTGACCTTCGGCATGGTGCATCCGACCTCGGCCCACAACTATCAGCTGCGCTACTGGCTCGCCGCAGCCGGTATCGACCCCGATCGCGATGTGCGGCTGGTGGTCGTGCCGCCGGCACGCATGGTGGCCAACCTGGAGGCAGGGCGCCTGGCAGGTTATTGCGTGGGCGAGCCGTGGAACCAGATGGCGGTGCGCGCCGGTCTGGGCCGGGCACTGATCACCGGCTACGAAATCTGGAATAACGCCCCCGAGAAAGTGCTGGGCGTGACCCGCGAATGGGCCGAGGCTTATCCGCGCACTCACCGGGCGCTGGTACGGGCGATCGTTCGTACCGCGGCCTGGCTCGATAGCCAGGAAAACCGTGAGCTCGCGGCCGATACGGTTGCCGCGCCCGACTACGTGAATGCGCCCGCCGAGGTTATCCGCCGCACGTTATCCGGGCGCTTTTGCTACCAGCCCGGTGCGGCCCCGCGGCCGGCGCCTTACTTCAACGTCTTTCATCGTCATGCGGCCACCTTCGCCTGGCGCTCGCATGCGATGTGGTTCATCGCCCAGATGCTGCGTTGGGGCCAGATCGGCGAGGCGATCGATATCGCCGCGACCGCCGACCATGTTTATCGCCCGGATATCTATCGCGCCGCGGTCGAGCCGCTCGGCGTGGCCTGTCCGGGCGCCGATCACAAGACCGAGGGCGTCCACGACGGACCGTGGTCGCTGGCGGCGGTCGACGGTCGATCGATCGCCATGGCGGCCGATCGTTTCCTCGACGGCGCGATCTTCGACCCGAGCAACGTCATGGCTTATTTCACGCCGGATCGCGCACGGCTCGGCCCGACGCTCTATCGCCGCCTCGAAACGGTCAACGCCACGCTGGATGCGCCGGTTGTGGGCGCCGGCCGCGGCGTTCTCGCGTGCTAGGGCGTGTCGTCATGAGATATGACGTCGCATTGCCCGCGCCGGGTGATGCAACGGCTCGATTCATTGACTTTGGTTACCGAATTTATCTGCAGGAGCGCCTGAACCATGGAACTTGCCAATAAAGCGACCCGCATTCGCCTGTTCGATTTCAAATCGGTACAGATGCGTGCCTTCCACATGAGCTGGCTGGCCTTTCATCTGTGCTTTTTCGGCTGGTTCGGCATCGCGCCGCTCATGGCCGTGGTGCGGGAGGATTTGAGCCTCGACAAGTCGCAGGTCGGCTCGACCATCATCGCCTCGGTTGCGATCACCGTGCTGGTGCGCCTGCTCATCGGCCCGCTATGCGACAAGTTCGGCCCGCGCAAGACCTACTCGTCCCTGCTCATTCTCGGCTCGATACCGGTGATGTGTATCGGTTTTGCCAACAGCTTCGAGACCTTTCTGCTTGCGCGCCTGTGTATCGGTGCCATCGGCGCGGCGTTCGTGATCACCCAGTACCACACGTCGGTGATGTTCGCGCCCAATATCGTGGGCACGGCAAATGCCACCACGGCCGGCTGGGGCAATCTCGGCGGCGGCACCACCCAGATCGTCATGCCGCTGATCTTTGCGGCCATCGTTTCGCTGGGCATCAGCGAGACGCTGGGCTGGCGCCTGGCCATGGTCGTGCCGGGCATCATTCTGTTCTTGCTGGGCATCGCCTACTGGAAGTTCACCCAGGACGCCCCGGATGGCAACTATGCCGATCTGCGGGCTGCCGGCAAGATTCCCGAGGCCAAGAACGAAAACAGCGGCTGGTCGAGCTTTCGCAATGCCGCCAAGGACTATCGTGTCTGGGCCTTGTTCGTGGTCTATGCCGGCTGCTTTGGCGTTGAGCTGACCATCAACAACGTCGCCGCGATCTATTTCTTCGACAACTTCGAGGTCGATCTCAAGACCGCCGGGCTGATCGCCGGCCTGTTCGGTCTGATGAATATCTTCGCGCGCACCATGGGTGGTTTCTTTTCCGATCTGTCGGCCCGCTACATGGGCCTGAACGGGCGGGTGAGGTTTCTTTTCGCGGCCATGTTCATCGAAGGCATTGCCCTGATCGCGTTTTCGCAGATGGAAGTGCTGCCTGCCGCCATCGCGACCATGATCGTGTTCAGCCTGTTCGTGCAGATGTCGGAAGGCGCGACCTTCGGCCTTGTGCCGTTCATGAACAAGAAAGCGCTGGGCGGGGTGAACGGCATCGTCGGGGCGGGCGGTAACGCCGGCGCGGTGCTGGCCGGTTTTCTGTTCAAGAGCGAATCGCTGTCTTACGGGCAGGGGTTGCTGATTCTTGGCTGTGCCGTGTTGGTGTGTTCGTTCTTCGCGTTTTTCGTGCGTTTCTCGGCCGAGGTGCTGGCCGAAGAAAAAGCCGCCTTCGATACCGCCTCGGCCGGCGATGACCCGATCAAGGCCCGTGGCAGCGATTCGCCGGAACCGGCGTAGGAGCAGTTTCGTGAGCGACAATACGACTCAGCCCAAACTCGATCTGGTGGTCATCGGCAACGGCATGGCCGGCGTGCGCGTGATCGAGGAGCTGCTGGAAGCCGCGCCGGAGCGCTACAACATCACCGTGTTCGGTGCCGAGCCGCATCCGAGTTATAACCGCATCATGCTCTCGCCGGTGCTGGCCGGGGACAAGGATTTTGCCGAAATCGAAACCCACGACCGCAGCTGGTATGTCGACAACGACATCGTGCTGCATACGGGTGAGGCGGTTACGGCTATTGATCGGCGCCGGCGCATGGTCATTTCCGAATCGGGACGCGAAACCGGCTACGACCGGCTGCTGCTGGCTACGGGTTCCACGCCGTTCATGCTGCCGGTGCCGGGCCATACGCTCGACGGCGTGATCAGCTTCCGTGCTATCGGCGACGTCGAGCGCATGGTCGAAGCCAGCAAGAACGGCGGCAAGGCGGTAGTCATCGGCGGTGGCCTGCTCGGCCTGGAAGCGGCCTATGGCCTGCACAAGCGGGGCATGGACGTAACCATCGTGCATCTGATGGAAACGCTCATGGAGCGCCAGCTCGACCCGATCGCCGCCGATCTGCTGCAGCATTCCCTGGCCCAGCGCGGGCTGTCGTTTCGTATGGGCGCGAAGACCGCGGCCATCCTCGGCGATGACGAAGACCGGGTGATCGGCCTGCGTTTCGACGACGCCGACGACTCCGAGATCAAGGCCGATCTCGTGGTCATGGCAGTGGGCATCCGGCCCAACGTGGAACTGGCCGACAAGGCCGGCCTGCACTGTGAAAAGGGCGTGGTCGTCAACGACACCATGCAAACCTATGATCCGCGCATTTATGCCGTGGGCGAATGCGTCGAACATCGCCACGCCGTGTATGGCCTGGTGGCGCCGTTGTGGGACCAGGCCGAGGTCTGTGCCAATCATCTGGCCCATCGGGGCCATACCCATTATGAAGGCTCGGTCACCGCGACCCAGCTCAAGGTCACCGGCATCGACGTTTATTCGGCCGGCGATTTTTCCGACGGTGAGGGGAGCGAAGCGCTGGTGTTCTCGGACGTCCGCCGGGGTGTGTACAAGCGCGTCGTGCTGCGCGAGGACCGCATCGTGGGCGTGGTGCTCTATGGCGATACCCGCGACGGCGGCTGGTATTTCAAGCTCATGCGCGAAGGCGTGGACATATCCAACGTTCGCGATCTGCTGCTGTTCGGCCAGGCCTATATGCCCCCTGAGCTTGCAAACGAGGCGGAGGCGGCGTGATGGAAACGACGACCACTCGCACGACCTGTCCCTACTGCGGCGTCGGCTGCGGCGTGAACGCCGTGCTCGAGAACGACGCCGTGCGCGTGGCCGGCGACGAGAGGCATCCTTCCAATCAGGGCCGGCTGTGCTCCAAGGGCACGGCCCTGGCCGATACCGTAGGCCTGAGTGATCGGCTGCTGTATCCCATGGTGGACGGCCGCCGGGCCAGCTGGGACGAGGCGTTGGACGAGGTTGCCTCACGCTTTGGCGAGATCATCGCCGAGCACGGCCCCGAGGCGGTGGCGTTCTATGTATCCGGTCAGCTGCTGACCGAGGACTACTACGTCGCCAACAAGCTGATGAAGGGCTATATCGGCTCGGCGAATATCGATACCAACTCGCGCCTGTGCATGTCGTCGGCGGTGGCCGGTCACAAGCGGGCCTTCGGCGAGGACGTGGTGCCGGGCTGCTACGAGGATCTGGAGCTCGCCGATCTGGTAGTGCTGGTCGGCTCGAACACGGCCTGGTGTCATCCGGTGGTTTATCAGCGCATCGTCGCGGCACAGGAAAACGATGCGAACAAGAAACTCGTCGTGATAGACCCGCGCCGTACGGCCACCGCCGAAGGCGCCGATCTGCATCTGCCGCTGGCGCCGGGTACGGACGTGCATCTGTTCAACGGCCTGCTGGCCTATCTGGCCGAGCACGGTGTGACCAGCGATCTACCCGGCACGCAGGACGCCGTCGCCGAGGCGCGCAAGATCGGCGATATCGACGCCGTGGCCGAGGCCTGCGGCCTGGCTCGTGACGCCGTCGCCGCCTTTTTCGAGCTGTTCGCCAATACCGAGCGCACGGTGACGGTGTTTTCCCAGGGGGTGAATCAATCCTCGGCGGGCACCGACAAGGTCAACGCCATTCTCAATTGCCATCTGCTGACCGACCGTATCGGCAAGCCGGGTGCCTGCCCGTTCTCTATCACCGGCCAGCCCAATGCCATGGGTGGGCGTGAGGTGGGCGGACTGTCGAGCACCCTGGCCGCGCACATGGGCTTCGATGCGGCAGAGCGGGTGCAGCGTTTCTGGAATTCGCCGGCGATCGCGAGCGAGCCGGGGCTCAAGGCCGTCGAGCTGTTCGAGGCGATCGAGCGCGGCGAGATCAAGGCGGTCTGGATCATGGCGACCAACCCGCTGGTGAGCCTGCCGCATGCCGATCGCGCCCGGCGCGCGCTCGAAGCCTGCGAATTCGTGGCCGTGTCGGACTGCATGCGCCATACCGATACGGTCGACCGTGCCCATGTGCTGCTGCCGGCCGCGGCCTGGGCCGAGAAAAGCGGCACGGTGACCAACTCCGAACGCATCATCTCGCGTCAGCGTTCGTTCCTGCCGATGCCCGGCGCTGCGCGCGCCGACTGGGACATCATCTGCGATGTGGCCCGCCGGATGGGCTTTGGTGACGGTTTCGGCTTCGACAGCGCCGCGTCGATATTTCGCGAGCATGCCGCACTCACCGCCTTCGAGAACGACGGCGAGCGTGTGCTCAATCTCGAAGGGCTGGCTGAACTCACCGATCAGGCGTACGACCGACTCGAGCCGCTTCGTTGGCCTGTTCGTGCCGACAAACCGTTGCGTGCGGTCGGGGCCATGCCGACACCGCAAGACAGTCGGCGTCTGTTTGTCGACGGCGTCTACCCGACGAGCGACGGCAGGGCCCATCTGGTGGCGGTCACGCCGCGCGGACCGGCCAACGCGGTGAGTGATCAACACCCGTTGGCACTCAATACCGGGCGGATACGCGATCACTGGCACACGATGACGCGGACCGCCAAGTCTGCGCGTTTGTCGGCCCATATCCCCGAGCCGTTCGTCGAAGTGCATCCGAGCGATGCCGAACGCTACGGAGTGATCGACGGCGCCATCGCGACCGTATCGACCGCGCTGGGCGAAGCGCATGTGCGCGTGATCGTCACCGACGGGCAGCGCGAAGGCACGCTGTTCGTGCCTATGCACTGGAACGATCAGTTTGCTGCCCGTGCACGCGTCGGCGCGCTCGCCAATCCGGCGGTCTGCCCGATTTCCGGCGAGCCGGAGTTCAAGCACACGCCGGCTGCGATCGCGCCCTTCGATGCGGCCTGGCATGGCTTCATCCTCGCCAGCCGACCGTTACGGCTGGCCGGCGAGTCCGATATCGACTACTGGGTGAAGATACCCGGCGAGCGTTTCTATCGCTACGAAATCGCCGGCCTGCAGGCGCCCGAGGACCTGGCGGACAAGGCCCGTCGCTGGATCGGCATCGACCGGCGCACCACCGACTGGCTGGAAGCCGCCGACCCGGCAGCCGGGCGCTATCGCGCCGCGCATATGGACGCCGGCCATATCGATGCCTGTGTATTCGTCGCCCCCGAACCCGCGGCGCTGCCAGAGCGCAGCTGGCTGGCCGGGCTGTTCACCGGCGAAACCGTCGACGAGGCCGAGCGTATCGGTCTGCTGGCCGGCCGCCCGGCCGACCCGGGCGCCGATCCGGGTCCGCAGGTGTGTTCCTGCTTCGGCGTCGGGCGCAACACGATCCTACGTGCGATCGACGAGCAGGGCCTGGACTCGGTGGCGGCCGTGGGCAAGGCACTCGATGCCGGCACCAACTGTGGTTCCTGCAAGCCCGAAATCGCGTCGCTCATCGCCGAGGCCCAGGCAGATGAATAGCACCGACACGCACGCTTGCCGGTTGGCGCAGATGCACGCAGGGCAAGCACAGCCGTTGGGCGCGACAACACCATTCACACAGTGCGGATCGCTTCCGTTTACGACTCAAAGCCGGATCGAGAACCGGAGTTCGATATGACCGACCAAAGTTTTGACGACGAACAGCAGCGCTATCTCAAGGGCGTGACCGCCGGGCTGCATATTGCCCGGGGCGTGCCGGGTATGACCGGGCTGACCGCGGGTAAACGCCTGCGCCCGGATGACTTCCATTCCCAGGCGCGTATTCGTGCGCAGGCGATGGGGGGCGAGCTGACCAGCCAGGAACAGGCCAAGGCCGATCTCAACCCCAACGACATGTGGAACGAGATGGTGTCGCTGGCCAACGCCGGGGAATACCCGAAAGGCGACGACGTGTTCCTCATGAAGGGCCGCGGCATGTTCTATGTCGCGCCCAATCAGGACAGCTATATGTGCCGGCTGCGCATGCCGGGCGGTATTTTCTCGTCGCACCAGTTCCGCGCGGTCGCGGACCTGGCTGAAACCTACGGCGGCGGCTATACCCACGTCACCACCCGCGCCAATCTGCAAATTCGCGAGATCGGCGCCAAGGACCCGATCAACGTGCTCACCGGTCTCGCCGATGTCGGCCTGGTGGTCCAGGGCTCGGGCGGCGACAACATCCGCAACATCACCGGCAGCCCGCTGGCCGGCATCGACCCGGACGAGCTGATCGATGTCACGCCGTACTGCAAGCAGATGCACCACCACATTCTCAACCATCGCGAGCTCTACGGGCTGCCGCGCAAGTTCAATATCGCCTTCGACGGCGGTGGCCGTATCAGCGCGCTCGAGGGCACCAACGACATCGGCTTTTCGGCCGTGCTGCCGAAAGCCGACGGCCCGCTCCCACGCCGGCCCTATTTCCGGATGGGCCTGGGCGGGATCACCGGGCACAAGGATTTCGCCCGCGATACCGGCGTCATGCTCAAGCCCGAGGAATGCGTGGCCGTGGCCCATGCCGTGCTCCACGTGTTTTTGGCCAACGGCGATCGCACCAGCCGCGACAAGGCCCGCCTGAAGTATGTGCTTGATCGCTGGGGCTTTGACAAGTTCATGCGCGAAGTGCAGAAGCAGCTGCCGTTCACGCTGCGGCGCTACCCGCTGTCGCGCTGCGAGGCCCGGCACCCGGTCGAAAAAGCCGGCCATATCGGTATCCACGATCACGGCGACGACAAGCAATATGTCGGCATCGTGCTGCCGGTCGGCAAGCTGACCATTCCCCAGATGCACGGCCTGGCGGATCTCGCCGACCGCTATGCCGATTCCAAGATGCGCACGACGGTCTGGCAGAACCTGGTGCTGGGCAACGTCGACAAGTCCGACATGAACGCGCTGGTCAGCGCTATCGAGAAACTTGGCCTGCACGTCAACGCCAGCCCCGCGCGTACCGGCATGGTGGCCTGTACCGGCAGCTTCGGCTGCAAGTTCGCCAATGCCGAAACCAAGGGCAACGCGCTCAAGCTGGTCGACCATCTCGAAGCCACGCTCGATCTGGACGAGCCGCTCAATATTCATATGACCGGCTGTCCGAACTCCTGTGCCCAGCACTACGTGGGCGATATCGGCCTGCTCGGTGCGCGCGTAGCCGACCCGGAGGCCGACGATCCGGAAGAGGCCGACCAGGTCGACGGTTTTCATGTCTATATCGGCGGCGGCTATGAAAGCGAGGAAGGCATCGCCCGCGAGCTGGCGACCTCGATTCCGGTCGTACACCTGAACGCCTATCTGGAAAACCTGCTGGGGCTGTATCTGGAAGAACGCCACGACGGCGAGCGCTTCGTTGCCTTCGCGCGCCGCCAGGAGATTGATGATCTTCGCAAGCGTTTGGCCGAGCGTTCGGATAAAGCAGCAGCAGCGCAAGCCGAATCCGAGGAAAAAGCCTATTCCGAAGCCGAGGCACAGGCCGACACGCCGGAAGAGGTCAAAACCGAACGCGACGAGGCCGCCACAGACGATTACGACCGCACGCCCAAAGAGGCCGAAGCCGCTCAGGACGGGCAGCGCACGGGCTGAGGTTCTGTCGTTTCGAAACCATTCGTTGGCGAAAAGTCGTTTGAGAAGGACGTAGCAGTCCGAACGAGCACGAGGTAGCACATGCCCACACAAGTTGATTTGATTCCCGAAGACGCACCCTTCGAAGCCGAACAGCGCGAATGGCTCAATGGCCTGATATCGGCGCTGGCTGGCTGGGAAGGCTCGCTCGGCGGCGCCGAGCAGGGCGGCGGCGAGGCCAAGGAATCCTTTCCCTGGCACGACCCGGGCATGGAAATGGAAGAGCGCATGGAGCTGGCGGAAGGCAAGCCCCACGAGCGCCAGCTCATGGCCGCCATGGCCCAGCTCGACTGCGGGCAGTGCGGCTATCTTTGCAAGACCTATGCAGAAGCCATCGCCTTCGAAGGCGAGGATCTGAATCGCTGCGTGCCGGGCGCCAAGGAAACCGAACGCAAGCTCAAGGAGCTGGTGGCCGAACAGGAAGCGGCCAAGGGCGGCGCGGCCGAACAAGAGGACACGCCCAAACCGGAACCCAAGCCGAAGAAAAAAGCGCCGCTGGGCACCCGCGACAACCCTTACATGGCCAAGCTCAAGTCGAGCACGCCGCTCAATGCCGAGGGCTCGAGCAAGGACACCCGCCATGTGGTGATCGACCTCGGGAATTCCGGCGTCGAGTACGAGGCCGGCGACTCCATGGGCATCTATCCCGAGAACGACCCGCGCACGGTGGACGCGATTCTCGCGGATATCGATGCCTCGGGCGGCGAAAAGGTCAAATCCCACGACGGCGAAAACAAGCTGCTGCGACAGGTGCTGCTCAAGGACGTCGATATCACCAAGCCGACCGACGACGCGGTGTCGGTGTTGGCAGAAGCCGCCACCGACGCCGACGAGGCCGAGGATCTGCGCATGCTCGCCGAGCGCGGCGTGGAAGAGGGCCAGACGCTGCTCGAGATCGTACGCGTCTATCCGAGCGCGCGGCCGAAGCTGCAGGATCTGGTCGATGCGCTAGGCCCGCTCCAGCCGCGGCTGTATTCGATTGCCTCGTCGTCGCGCCAGTATCCCAACGAAATTCATACCACCGTCGCCGTGGTGAAAACGGCTGTCTATGGGCGTGGTTACAAGGGTGTGGCATCGACCTTTCTGGCCAAGCGCCTGTCGCGCCACGGCGAAGTACCGATGTATATCCAGCCGAGCCAGGAATTTCGGGTGAACGCCGATGGCGACCACCCGGCCATCATGATCGGCCCCGGCACCGGCATCGCCCCGTTCATGGCGTTTTTGCAGGAACGCGAAGCCCGCGGTGATGCGGGCCGAAACTGGGTGTTCTTCGGCAACCCGGAATCGGCCAAGGACCATATCTACAAGGATCAGCTGGAAAAATGGCGCAGCGAGGGGCTGATCAGCCGGCTGACGCTGGCGTTTTCGCGCGATCAGAAGGAGAAGGTGTACGTTCAGAACCGCATGCGCGAACAGGCACGCGAATTCTGGGCCTGGCTGGAAGCGGGCGCGGTGATTTATATCTGCGGCGATGCCGAGCGCATGGCCAAGGACGTGGACACGGCCCTGCACGATATCGTGATGGAGCAGGGCCAGATGAACGAGGCCCAGGCCAAACGCTATGTGGAGACGTTGGCCTCCGAGCATCGCTATCTACGCGACGTGTACTGAGTTCAGTTATCGAAGCGCGGGTCGTCCCAGACGCTGTGCATGCCGCCCGGCAGCGCGCGCAGCCGGCCAAGGGCGAGCCAGAACTGTTCGGGCGCATGGAAATCGGAGCCAACGGAGCCGGCCAGACCGTGTTGGTCGGCATCGCGTGCGGCGGTGACTTCCTGTTGACGGTCGGTGGTGCCGGTACAGATTTCCAGCCCGTCGCCGCCGGCTGCGGCGAAGGCGGTCACCGCGCGCTGGCGCCATGCGCCCGAGAAGTTATAGCCGAACGGGTGGGCCAGTACCGCAATACCGCCGGCGCCCTGAATCCATTGCACGGCACGGATCAGCGTGGTCCATTCCACGGATACATGGGCGTCGCGGCCGGGGCGTAGATAGCGTTTGAACGCCTGGGCATTATCGCGGCAGATGCCGTCTTCGATCAGCAGTCGGGCGAAATGCGGGCGCGTGATCTGACCGTCGCCGGCCAGCGCCCGGGCGCGACCGAGCGCGTTCGCAACGCCCTGTTTCTCGATCTTGGCGGCGATGCGTTCGGCCCGTTCACGCCGGACCTGTTGAAGGGCGGCCAGACCACCGGCAAGACCGGCGTCGGTTTCGTCGAAGGCCAGGCCCACGACATGCAGCGTGCGTTTTTGCCAGGTCACCGAAATTTCGACGCCGTTTATCAGATGGATACCGTGGGCCTGCGCGGCCACGCGGGCTTCGGCCAGGCCGTCGATGGTGTCGTGGTCGGTTAGCGCCAGAGTTTCGACTCCGGCTTCGGCGGCACGGGCGACGAGTTCGGTCGGTGTCAGGCGACCGTCCGAGCGGGTGGAATGGGAGTGTAGATCGATCACGGGTTGTATGGTCGCATGGACAGCGATGCGAAACCTCAAGCAAGAATTCGCCGCGAGTTGATTGACGATGTGAACGGATAGGGCCGCGCGTCTTTCGGCGCTCACAAGTTCGTCGAACCTTTCGTTTCGCGCTGCAGCGCGACTCCCTTTCGTTTGCTCGTCCAAACGAAAGGAAGCAAAGGAAAAGACGCCCGGGTTACGCGTCGGCGCTGCGCGCCGAACCACTGCGGTGCTCGGTCCGAAGGGATGCGCGCAGAACTCGGATCGCTTTGGCGATCCTCTAACACGCTACGCGCACCGGCGCAGTGCGCCGCACACCCTTCGGTCCTGCGCTTCTCGTTCGCTACACACGGGGCCCGAGTACAGGCAGCTAGCCCGTAGCGCGGCGTCCATACAACCATGTACTTGATGCTGGGGCTGTGGCTGCGTTCTTGTCGGCTTACGCTTCGCTAAGCTGACCTACAGAAGACGTGACCTTGAGCGAGCGATAGCGACGCTTGCCTGTATTAGGGCCCCTTGGGCGCAGCGCCGAGCAGCGCAGCCGGCAAGCGGAAAAGACGGCCGGATGTTTGAGCGCAGCGAGTTTCCGGCCGTCCCGCTTGCCGGCTGCGATGGGAGGGTATCGGCGCGTAGCGCCGACGCAAGACAGGGTGTCCTTTGCTTTGGTTACTTACCTGGACAAGCAAATGGAAGTCACTCGCGCAGCAGCGCGAAACCCCAAGCCGAAATTAACCCGCAACGTCGATTCCGCAAGCGAACGGTTCGGATTTTAAGTCTTCAAGCCTTGACCCATTGCTCGAATTTTTCCCGCGGCGCAGCGAGGAAAACCCATCTCAGCTTGAACTCAGCGTCGATGGGGAACGTGCGGCGAGCATCCCGCTCCGAGACGGTGACTGAAACAAAAAACCCCACGGCACGTTCCCATGCCGCGGGGCAGTCTGTCGGCCGTAATTCACGGCCGATCCTCAGGCGAGTCTACCGACTATCACTTCTGATAATCCTCGGCGTGATCGGCATGCAGCACCCAGTCGGCCGCGCCGAAGCGGTCGCTGGCGGCCATGGCCTGGTGCCAGTACGGGTAGATCAGCTGCGGCCGGCTCACGCGTTCGATCGCTGCATGCTCGTCGGCGCTCAGTTCGAGCTGTGCGCTGGCGAGGTTGTCTTCCAGCTGGTGGGCCTTGCGGGCGCCGATCACCGCCGTGGTAACGCCGGGGCGTTCGGTGATCCAGGCCAGTGCCACCTGGGCAGCGGATACGCCGTGGGCATCGCCGACCTCGACCAGGGTTTCGATCAGGTCGAACAGCCGTTTTTCGTCGTGGATCGGCGGTTCCTGCCAGCCTTCGGAAAAGCGCGTGCCTTCGGGCGCATCCTTGTCGCGGCGATACTTGCCCGAGAGCAGACCGCCTGCCAGCGGGCTCCAGATCATGGTGCCCAGGCCGGCATCGTGGGCCATGGGCATGAGCTCGTATTCGGCTTCACGCGCCTGCGGCGTGTAGTGAATCTGCTGGCTGATCGGCTTGGTAAAGCCCTCGCGTTCGCAAACCTGCATCACCTTCATCGCATGCCAGGCCGAGAAGTTGGAGGTGCCGTAGTAACGGATCTTGCCGTGGCCGACGAGCGTGTCCATGAGCTGCAGCGTCTCTTCCAGCGGCGTGGTGCCGTCCCACATATGCAGCTGGTAGAGATCGATATGCTCGGTATTCAGCCGCTTGAGGCTGGCTTCGACCTGTTCGCGGATATGCAGGCGCGACAGGCCCCCTTCGTTGGGCCCGTCGCCCATGGGAAAACGCACCTTGGTGGTCACGAGTACGTCGTTGCGCTTGTCGCCCAGCGCCTTGCCGAGGATTTCCTCGGAGACGCCGGCCGAATACATATTGGCGGTATCGAAAAGATTGACGCCGTGATCGATGCTCATGTCGATGAGCCGGCGGGCTTCATCGACGCCGGTGTTGCCCAGCTTGGACATGAAGCCTTCGCCGCCGAAGGTCATGGTGCCGAGGGTGAGCTTGGAGATTTTCAGGCCGCTGTTGCCGAGGGTGCGGTACTGCATGGCGGGCTCCGTCTATAGATGTAAGCTGAAGTTTGGTATGACGAGCCGGGTTTCAAACCCGATTTCTGCTTCGTTATCGAGTTGTTGCGGCGCAGCAGAATCGCCTAGACTTCGGCCTCCTTCGAGATCGAGGCGTTACGTCCATGTCCCTGCTATCCGCCACCCGCGACCGTGTCGGCCGCGAACTCGCCCGCAGTCGCGCCCGCCTGCGGCATCTGCGCCAGCGCGTTTTCGATCGGCAGGCGCTGGTGCAGGCAGGCCAAACCCCGTTCGACGTCCTCCATGACGATGGCCTGGTGTCGCTGCGCTATTACCCGCCGCTTGCGGAAAGCGAAATCGAGCTGGCCGACGGCAGCCGCGTCGAGGTCGCGAAAACGACCCAGCGCACGCCGTTGGTGATCGTGCCGCCGCTCGCCGTGAACATGCTCATCTACGACCTGTTTCCCGAGCGCAGCCTTGTGCGGTATCTGCGCGCCCGCGGCTTCGAGCTGTATCTGGTCGACTGGGGCCGGCCCCGCCGTGCCCAGGATGATCTGCAGCTGGCGGATTATTTCGATCGCCTCCTGCCGGCTGCCCTCGATCGCGTGCGCGCACACAGCGGGGTAGAGCGCCTGAACCTGCACGGCTGGAGCTTCGGCGGGCTGTTCAGCCTGTGCCATGCGGCGATCGCGCCAGAAGGTATCGCCAACCTGGTGCTGGTGGGCGCGCCCGTGGACTATCACGACAACGGCGTGCTCGGTGAACGCTACAAGGCGCTCGCCCGTGCCGGCCACTGGACGCACGACAAGACCGGGCTGACCGCCCACCACATACCGCCGACGCTGCTGCGCTCGCCCGGCGTGCTCAATTCGCTGGTGTTCAAGGCCACCAGCCCGATGGCAGCGGTTCGCAGCTATGCCGGGCTGGCGGCGAATCTCCATGACGAGGCGTATGTGAGCAACCATGCGACCAACGCCGCGTTTCTGGACGACATGGTGGCTTACCCGGGCGGCGTAGTGGCCGACTTCATCGATTATCTGTGGATCGACAACGTGCTGGGCGAGGGGCGTCTGCCCATGTCCGATCCGCCGGCTGATCTGTCGAACGTGCAGGCGCCGATTCTCAATATAAGCGGCCGCGGCGATCCGATCGTTACGCCGTCCTGCAGTCAGGCGATGACGAAATTCGTGGCCAGCGACGATGTAACCTGCCGTACCATCCGCGGCGGTCATGTCGGCATCGTGTCCAGCGAAACCGCGTTGACCGAAACCTGGGGCGAGATCGCTGACTGGCTGATCGCCCGGGATTGACGACGCCGCGCCCGACGCGGGCCGGCCGGGCGCAATCGACTGGCCGCCTATGGGCCGGGTGGCTACACTCGAATGCACAACAGCGATTTCGATCGCGCGTGTAACACGGGCCTGTGCGACGAGGAGCAGCGGATGACTCAAAGAGCAGACAGTATCGTGGTTGGCGCGGGCCTGGCCGGGCTGGTCGCAGCCGCTGAGCTGGCCGATGCCGGCAAGTCGGTGCTCATCGTCGAACAGGAAGGCGAGAATTCGGTCGGCGGCCAAGCCTTCTGGTCGCTCGGCGGGTTGTTCATGATCGATACGCCCGAACAGCGGCGCATGCGCATCAAGGACAGCCCGGAACTCGCCCTCAACGATTGGTTGGGTTCAGCCGGTTTCGATCGCGACGAGGATTACTGGCCGCGCAAGGTCGCCGAAGCCTTCATCGAATTCGCCGCCGGCGAAATGCGGCCCTGGCTGTACGAGCAGGGCATGCGCTGGTTTCCGGTCGTGGGTTGGGCCGAGCGCGGCGGTTCGCTGGCCAACGGACACGGCAACTCGGTGCCGCGTTTCCATCTGACCTGGGGCACCGGTCCGGGCACGGTCGCTCCGTTCGAGCGACGCGTACGCGAACATATGGCTACGGGGCGTATCACCCTCAAGTGTCGCCACCAGGTCAGCCGCGTGGTGATGACCGACGGTGCCGCGACCGGCGTGGCCGGCGAGATTCTTGCGCCGAGCACGGTCGAGCGCGGCCAGCAATCCAGCCGCGATATCGCGGGCGAGTTCGAATTCAGCGCAGGGGCGGTGCTGGTCACGGCCGGCGGTATCGGCGGCAATCATGATCGCGTGCGTGCGAACTGGCCGGTCGAGCGGCTCGGACCCGCCCCCGCACACATGATTTCGGGCGTGCCCCATCACGTGGACGGACGCATGCTGGATATTACGCACGACGCGGGGGCGGCGATCATCAACAGCGATCGCATGTGGCACTACACGGAAGGCATCAAGAACTGGGACCCGATCTGGCCCATGCACGGCATTCGCATCATCCCGGGACCGTCCTCACTGTGGTTCGATGCCACGGGGCGGCGTCTGCCGGCGCCGTGCTTGCCGGGCTTCGATACGCTGTCGACGCTGCGCGAGATTCTGGCGACCGGCCACGACTATTCCTGGTTCGTGCTCACCCAGAAGATCATCGAAAAAGAGTTCGCGCTGTCCGGCTCGGAACAGAATCCGGACATGACCTCGCAGCAGTGGCGCGAAGTGCTCAAGAGCCGGCTGTCAAAAGGCGCGCCGCCGCCGGTCGAGGCCTTCAAACAGCACGGCGAGGACTTCGTCGTGGCCGACAACCTCGACGCGCTGGTCGCCGGTATGAACCGGCTGGCCGGCAACGAGTTGGTCGATCGCGCCACGCTCGAAGCCCAGATCGTCGCCCGCGATGCCCAGATCGACAACGCCTATTCAAAGGACGCGCAGGTCACCGCCATTCACGGCGCGCGCAAGTACCTCGGCGACAAGCTGTTTCGTACCGCCACGCCGCACAAGATGCTCGATCCTGCCAACGGCCCGCTGATCGCGGTACGCCTGCATATCCTCACCCGCAAGACGCTGGGCGGGCTGCATACCAATCTGAACGGCCAGGTGCTCGATGCGGCGGGCGAGCCGATTGCCGGCCTGTATGCCGCAGGTGAGGTGGCGGGTTTCGGTGGCGGCGGCTATCACGGCTATAACGCGCTGGAAGGCACGTTTCTTGGCGGCTGTATCTATTCCGGGCGCTGTGCGGGCCGGCATGCGGCCGCCCAGATCTAGGGAAGCTCTGAATAACCTGTCGCGGTCGCGCCGGCGTGCTTTGCGCGCGATTGACAAGGAAGTGAGAGCGTAGCGTGCTTGCTGCACGGTAGCGAACACTGACGCCGATCAAGCGCGCGCAAAGCCCCGGCCCCGAAGGGGTTCGGCCTCACAGACGCCGCGACTGCGTTGCCGAGCTTGACCTGCCAATGAGGCAGGCGCTTCGCTCGGACGCCTTGCCGCACCGTCTGTGAGGACTCGAACGCGAACCGCGAGAGGTTATTCAGAGCTTCCCTAGTCCAGCACGCGTAGCGTCACAGGTGCGACGCCGCTACGAATCATGTCGATCTTTTCGGCCGCGCGACGCGACAGGTCGATGATGCGCCCGCGCGTATAGGGTCCGCGGTCGTTGATGGTCACGATAACGCTGCGGCCGTTGTTCTCGTTGGTGACTTCGACGCGACTGCCGAAGGGCAGGCGTCGATGGGCCGCGGTCAGGCGCCTCGAATCGAAGCGGTCACCGCTCGCGGTACGGCGGCCGTCGAAGCTGCTCGCATAATAGGCGGCCTCGCCGCGTTGATAGACGCCGCCTGGCGTGCGCAGGCCGGCGCAACCACTGAGCAACAGGGCGGTAACGCACGCGACAATAAGGCTGATCGGCGCCCAGCGTCGCGACACGGCCGGGTTCTTGCATATCCCGTACAGGCGCCGTTTGGGGGGCGGCGCGCATGGTCGATCATGAGGTGCGAGGGTAGGAGAGTTTGAATTATGCGTCACAAGGTTTTGCTGTTCGATCTGGACGGCACGCTGACGGATCCGCGTGAAGGCATCACCCGCTGCGTACAGTATGCGTTGTCGCGCCAGGGGGTTCAGGTCGACGATCTGGGCCGGCTGGAATGTTTCATCGGGCCGCCGCTCAAGCAGTCGTTCATCGAGTTCTATGGTTTCAGCGCCGAGCAGGCACAGGCCGCGGTGGACGACTACCGTGTGCGTTTCGGGCGTATCGGCATGTTTGAGAACGTCCTCTACGAAGGGATCGTGGAACTGCTTTGCGCCCTCAAGAGCAGCGGCCGACAGCTGTTCGTGGCCACTTCCAAGCCGTGGTTCTATGCCCGCCCGATCGTGCAGCATTTCGAACTGGATCGCTATTTCTGCAGCGTTTACGGTAGCGAACTCGACGGCCTGCGAACCGAAAAACACGCCCTGATCGCGCATATTCTGCGCGAAGAGGGCATCGACCCGACCGATGCGCTGATGATCGGCGACCGCTGCTTCGATCTGATCGGGGCGCGCCACAACGGGGTGGCAAACGCAGCGGTCGGCTACGGCTACGGCAGCCGTGAGGAACTCGTGGCCGAAGACCCCGACTATTATTTTCCCACGCTGGCCGACCTGCAGCAGACGTTGCTCGCCTGTCGTGCCTGAGGGGCCGTCATTTGCCCATACGCCGGCGTATTGCGCTAGTCTTCATGCTTTGTATTCACAAGGATTACGAAGATGACCGATGCCGATACGCGCACGCCGCTGTCGCAGCTGCTGGCCAGCATGACCTGCGAGAACGACATATGCCATGTGCATGTGCCGGATGACTGGCTGCAGGGGCGCGCTATCTATGGTGGTTTGACCGCCGCGCTGTGCCTGCAGTCGATCTACGACCAGCACGGCTCGGAGCTGCCGCCGCTGCGTAGCGCACTGCTGAGTTTCATCGGCCCGGCCGGCCCGGATGTCACCCTGCGCCCGGTCGTGGTGCGGCAAGGCAAGTCCACCGCGTTCATCACCGTGGATATGCTCAGCGACGACAAGATGGCGGCTCGTGCCACCTTCTGTTTCGGCAAGGCACGGGATTCGCGGGTTGCCCATGCGCATCTCGATGCGCCCGCAGTCGCCACGCCCGATGCCTGCGACTCGTTCTTTCAGCGCCCCGGGCAGACCGCGCCCAATTTCACCCAGCATTTCGAAGGCCGTTTCGCCGGTGGCTCGATGCCGGTCACCCAATCCGACGATCCACGATATGTCGTCTGGATTCGTCACCGCGACCGCGAGATCGCGCCGGTAGTGGTTGGCCTGGCGGCGCTGGCCGATGCACTACCGCCGGCCGCGATGGCCAGTTTCTCCGAAATCGCGCCGATCAGCACCATGACCTGGATGTTCGACGTGCTTGACGACGACCCGGCAACCGAGGACGGCTGGTGGCTGAGCCAGAGCGTGGCCAATCACAGCGCCGACGGTTACTCCTCCCAGGCCATGCATGTATGGAACAGCGCCGGCAAGCCGGTGATTGTCGGGCGCCAGAATGTCGCGATCTTTGCGTAGGGCGGTGGCCACAACATTAAGGCCGCGCACCGATGACCAGGCGGTAGCAAGGCATCGCGAGTGCGGCATGGGCATGCCGCACGAGCGATAACGCCGGATCGCCAGGGCCTGGTCATCGACCCTGCGTGCAATAGCACATCATGTCTGGTGCGGACACGCGCTAGGTTGGGCCGCTGCCGGGATGCTGGCGTTTGCGCAGTAATCGCCTCGTGCGGCGGCCAACAGGACTCTATCGGCCCATAAGCAGATTAATGTTGGCCAGTTGAGAAAATAATAATTTTCACTGTTTCAGTAGCTTGCCGCACACGCGCGGCGGCAGGCCTTGAATTGCCATGGATTGCGGTTGCGCGCCGCGCTCGGCATTTAGTAAATACAGCCTCCTGGGGCGCTTGCGCGGCGGTCGTCATCGGCGACCGGCGTAAGGCGAAAACAATAACGGGGAGGGGACCATGGCGATCATCGGGTTTGCGAAACGTACGAGTGGCAGCCGGCTATGCATAGCATTGCTGCTGGGTCTGAGTGTGGCCGGCTGTGGCGGCAGCGGCGGCGGAAGTGATGACGGTGGCGGCTCGGGTTCGTCATCGACCAGCCCGATCACCGCAGGCGGTGCCAGCGCTCGCAGCGATGCCGAAACGCTGCATTCCATCATGCCGCGTGGCCTGGCCTTCACGTTCCCGTACAACGGCCAGACCGATGTGCCGCTGAACAGCCAGCTGGTGGTGAAATTCGCCAGCGATCTGCCCGATGCCTCGCGCGATTCGCTGGAGCTGCGGGACGCCGCCGGTCGGCGTATCGGCCCGGCGCTCACCGTCGTTCGCGACGACAATCAGCCGCGTATTCTCAGAATCGAAACCCAGGGGCCGCTCAAGCCGGATACCCAGTATCGCGTTGTCGCGACCAAGCGCCTGGACGGCGGCTGGCAGGACGGCGGTTATACCGGATTCAACCCGGGCAACGTGCTGTACGGGTTCACCACGCGGCCCGACGGCTCGCGGCCGGCGGAGAGCGGCTTCAAGGTTCAGGAAGTCACGCCGGGCGAATACAACGCCCAGCTCGAGACCACCTCGGTATTCGTAGGCTTCAATCCGATTCGCGTGGTGCTGTCCGAACCGGTGGATCCGGCCACGGTTACGGCCGATAGCTTTATCGTGCGCGGCCCGTCGGGCGTCGTTACCCCGGCGAACGTCACCGCCCTCGGTCGCTATATCGTGTTCGATCCGGTCAACGACCTTGAAGGCGGCGATTACAAGATCAGCTGGACGTCGGATATCCGCTCGGTGTTCGGCAATGCCCTGGCCAGCGGTTCGGTGAACCGCCGCGTGCGTGCGGTGGGCGGCGGCATTCTCGACAATCCGGCGTACAACACGCTCGATACCAACTTGCTGATTACCCCGACCGCGGCCGATGCCGCCAATCTGCCCGACAACGTGCTCAACGGCCGGGCGGTGAATGCCGTCTCGCTGGGTTCACAACTGGTCGGCAGAAATCTGTTGCCGGTGGTCAGCGCCAACGACGTCGCCGATCCGGACTACCGCGGCATTCAGAACGTGCTGAAAGCCACCATTGCGCTGCCCACCCTCGACGGCCTCGACTCGTCGATACCGGGCACGATCCGGGCCGGCCAGTCGTTCAAGACCACCGGGCTGCGTCTGGCCCTGGGCGGCGAAGTGCCCACGCCCATCAACCCGAGCGGGCCGATCGACGTCAACTTCATCAGCGACGTCAACGTATCGATCATGGGCAACGAATTCCCCAACATCGAAGCGCCGATCGCCGTACGGCTGCGCTTCGACGTCGCGCTGGGATCGCTGCTCAAGGCCGCGGCCGGCCAGCCGGGGACCAGCGCGTTCCAGGAATATGCCCGCAGCGTGCTCGCCAACGGCGTGATCAATCAGACCGTGCTCAACGTGCAGGCGGCCGGGCTTGCGATACCCCAGCTCGACGGCGATATCGATATCGCGACCATCGGCTCGTTCCCCATTACGGTCAATCGCACCGACGAGGCCAATGTCGACTTCGAGCTGACCCTGGCGCTCAAGCTGCTGACCAACAATCCGCTGTTTCCGCGCGACCAGGTCGTGCCCGACGAAACGCCGCCGCGCCTGATCGCGCGTTCGCCCAGCGCCTGCCTGTATGCGTTCGGCAATCCGGGCTTTGCGGCATCGGGCCCGCTCGCGGCCACGTCGTTCGACGAGAGCGCCTGTACCGGTATTGCCGGCGCGTCCGCGCTCAACAGTTTCCCGGTGCAGGACAGTCCGACGCTGCTGCTCGACTCGCCGGTACAGCCGCGGTCGGTGAATGCCGATAGCGTGGCCTTGTTCGGCGATGGCCGTCAGATCGAAGCGAACTATCGAACGGAAGGTTTTTCGATCGTCATCGATCCGGTTGCGCCGCTCGAGCCGGCGACCGAGTACGAGATTCGTCTCAACGAAGGTAGCGATCGGGTACGCGATTTCGCCGACAATACGCTGATCCTCGATAACGGCACGGGCTCGACCGGGCGTATTCGTTTCACCACCGCACCGCGTGTGGACACCAGTCCTGCGCCGGCCTATGTCGCCACGCTCACGCCGGGCCTGCCCTGTGCCCTGACCGGCGGCGATGCGTCCGGCACCAGCGGGCGTTGCGTGGGCGATAGCGGTTCGGATCTCGGCATCTTCGTGTTCCCGGCCAACAAGGCCATCGAGGCCGGGTTTTCCAAGCCGGTACGTCGTGACAGCGTGGTGCTCGCCGACGGCTGTCTGGCCGGCGCCGGCCCCAGTGCCAGCAGCGCGGCCACGGTTGCCCTGCAGCGCATGAGCGAGGCGGGCCAGTGCCTGGGCGTGGTGGACGCGGCTCTGGCGTTCGCCGAGGGCGACGCCGAGCTGGTCAACGGTTTCAGCGTACGGCCGAGTCAGGCGCTTAGCGTGGGCTCGTATTACGCGCTGGTGATCTGCGGTAGCGGCGACAACTGCCGCTCGACCGTCGTGGACGTGGACGGCTACGCGCTCAATACCGATCCGCTGACCGGTTCGGGCTCGTCGACCGCTTCGGCGGCCGGTGACGCCGCGGGAGGTCCCGCAATCGTCATGCCCTTCGAGGCGACGACACCCAGCGAGGATTACTACGCGACGTTCGACACGCTGCCGGCCGCCGACAGCAACGGCAACGGCCAGTTCGACACGGGCGAGATAGAGCAGCCCGGCAATCGCGCCCAGATCCTGCTCACATCGCTGGGTATTCCGATCTCGGCCACGCCGACCGAGGATCGCTTCAACGCCTATCTGTCGCAGGGCCGGCCGGTGGTCATCGGCCCGGCTGTAGCTAGCTGTGCCAGTTCCCTGACCAACGTCGTGGACGACACCCAGAGCCCGGTGGCCACATCGTCGAGCTGCGTGCCGGTATCGTTGCCGCCCGGCGGCTTCACGGATCTGACCGGACTCACGCTCGGTAGCGAACAGCTCGTCAGTATCGTGGGCAACGCGATCGAACAACTTATCGACGAACTGGGGCTGGTCGACGAGCAGGGGCGCGTGCAGTCGATGGCCACCTTGCAGGCCACCCGATCCCCCGCCGAGATGCAGGAGATCGTGGATCGGCTGTCGACGGCGGTCGTCGGCGTGCTCGACGGCGATATGGCGGATGGCTCGCTGGATTTCGACAATATCCTCAACCCGCGCGGTCGCCTGCTTGACCTGCTGCCCAACGGCAGCGTGCTGGACCGGGATTTCCGCGACCTGTTCGATAACATCGATATCGGCCGCTCCCTGGCCGATCTGCTCGGCGATGCCGGCGACGCGATCGAAGACAGCACGCTCGTGCGCGAAATCGTGGATCTCGTTCTCGAGGATCTGATCGGAATCCCCAATGCCGAACTGCAGACCGGGCGCATTCTGTTGCGCTATCAGCCGTTGCCGGGCACCGGCCGGATTCGGCCGCAGACCGGCTATATCGTCGAGCGTTGCCAGGGCACGATCAGCGGCCAGCGCTACGACTACGCGCCCTGTTTTGCCGCCGCGCTGCAGCTGACCGCGAACGCGCCGGATGGGCAGGGTATCGCGCTCGCCCAGCAGGCGATCGACGTGAACGTGTTCGGCCCGGTCAGCTTCCAGCAGAATGGGCGTCTGGTGATTTCGGTCATAAACACCAACGCCTTCGAGCTGTCGGCGACCGCGCTGGGTCTGCTGCCGGCCAAAGCCCGGGTGGATAGCGGTCTTTTGAACTTCCAGCTGGCCGGGCCGTCGATCCACGGCGGCAGCGTGTTTCCGACACGCTGACCGGCACCGACCCCGGCGCCGGTCAAACGGCGCCGGGGATCGTGTTCCTGGCCGGGGCTTGTCCGCAGGGCGGCCGCTCGTGCCGTGGTCTCGGCATTAAACCGGATGGTTGCAGCCGAGCGCCAGAACTAGAGTCGGGGCGTTTATTCCCCGAGGAGTTCTGCCGCCATGAGCGATCAGAAACAACCCAAGCAATCCCAGTCCGAACAGCCCGGCGACGAATCGGCCATGCGCCCGGAGCCGGAATATATTCGCGACAGCTATCGTGCCAGTGACCGGCTCAAGGGCCGGGTCGCCCTCATTACCGGCGGCGACAGCGGCATTGGCCGTGCGGTGGCGGTACATTACGCCGCCGAGGGCGCCGACGTGGCGATCGTGCATCTTGAAGAGCACGACGACGCAGCCGAGACGAAACGCCTGGTGGAGGCCCGCGGCGCGCGCTGCGAGGTGTATGCCGGTGACGTGGGCGAGGCGACGTTCTGCTATCAGCTCGCCGACGAGGTGCTCGCGGCGTTCGGGCGCGTGAATATTCTGGTCAACAACGCAGCCGAGCAGTACGACTGGGACGACATCACCGAAATTCCGGACGACCAGCTCGAGCGCACGTTTCGAACCAACATCTTCAGTCATTTCTATCTGTGCAAGGCGCTGTCGGCACAGATGGGCGAGGGCGATACGATTATTGCCACCTCCTCGGTCAATGCCTTCAAGGGCAACGACACGCTCATCGACTATTCCGCCACCAAGGGTGCGATTCAGGGGCTGGTACGCTCGCTGGCACAGTCGCTGGTGGGCCGCGGTATCCGCGTTAACGCGGTCGCCCCCGGCCCGGTCTGGACGCCGCTGATACCGGCCAGTTTCGATGCCGAAAAGACCGCGCATTTCGGCGGCCAGGTGCCCATGGACCGTGCCGCCCAGCCCAGCGAAATCGGCCCTGCCTATGTTTATCTCGCCAGCGAGGAGTCGTCCTACATGAGTGGCCAGACGCTTCACCTCAACGGCGGCGTGATCCTCAATACCTGACGGCCAGGCGCTCGACGAAGGCGGGTCTGCCCGTATTCGTCGCCGCGATACAAACCAAGCCCGGCGCTCGCGAAAAGCGGTGCCGGGTTTTTTATGCGTGCCTTATGGGTCAAAGGAATTGACGTCGATCAATTTATAAATGAAAATCATTCTCATTACAATTCGTGTCGTATCGCTGGCACGGGGTCCGTGTTCATTTCGTCAGGGAGCAGGTGGGGGATGTCCAAGTTTGAATTCAATGGGGCGCGTGAGCGCTTGAACAGTCGCGTGTGGACACGTATTGCGGTGTGCAGCGCGCTGGGTTTGAGCATGTCGTGGTTGCCGTCGATTGCGCTGGCGCAAGCCGCCGAGGGCGCATCGGGCGACCCGCAGACGGAATCGCTGCCGATGATCGATGCGGGTGCGTCACCGGAACGCGAGCGCAACGAGCGCCTGGGGTCGCAGACGCTGGCACCGCTGATGGTGGAGGGCGAGGCAATCAACAGCGCGGACGCGCCAACGGTCGGTTATTCGGCCGATGCCACGCGCGCCGCCACCAAGACGGACACGCCGCTGATTACCACGCCGCAGGCCATCGATGTCGTGCCGCGTGAGCAGGTCGAAGACCAGGGCGCGCGCACTGTGAACAACGCGCTGCGCTATACGCCGGGCGTGTTCACCGGGCTGGCCGGTTCCTCGTCGCGACAGACCACCATCGCGCTGCGCGGCTTCCCGGGCGGCGACGTGAACAACACCTTCATGGACGGGCTGCGCCTTGCCAATGATCCGGGTGGCTATTCAAATATTCAGATCGACCCGTTCTTCATCGAGCGTATCGACGTAATCAAGGGCGCGCTGTCGGCGCTCTACGGTCTCGCGCAACCGGGCGGGCTGGTCAATTACGTGACCAAGAAACCGCTCGATGAGCAGCGACGAATGGTCAGCGTCTATGGCGGCAGCTTTGGCACCTACGGTGCCGGACTGGATCTGACCGGGCCGTTGCCGAACCCCGAGATCGGCAACTATCGCGTGACCGTCAGCGGCGAGACCAGCGATACGCAGTACGACGTGGTCGAGCGCGAACGCTTCACGATCATGCCGCAGGTCAGCTTCAATCTGGCCGACGATACGTCGCTGCTGCTGCAGGCCTATGTCCAGCGCGACCCGGAAGGCGGCTTCCACGGTTCCGTGCCCTACGACATCAGCGTGAAGGATGACCGCTTCGGCCGCACGGTGGACGACGAATGGGTCGACAGCGCACGCAACTACGAAGATTTCGACCGCGATATCAACCTGTTCTCGTATCAGCTCGACCACGAGGTCAACGGCAACGTCACCCTGACCTCGAAAGGCCGCTACGCGGACGTCGATACCTCGCTCAAGCAGGTCTACCAGAACGGGTTCACGCCGGACACGACCGATGCGCCGGCCACGCTCACGCGGTTTTATTCCCGTGCCGAAGAAAATCTCAAATCCCTGAGTTTCGATAATTACGGTGAAGTGGAATTCGATACCGGCGATATCGAACATCGCATGGTCGTCGGCTTTGGCTACGAGGAGCGCGACAACACGGTACGGTATGCGGGCGGCTTCCAGGCGACCCCGTTGGATCCGTTCGACCCCGACTACGGCGGTAATCCGATTCTCGACGATGACAGCCTGCTGGCGCCCAACGACCGAAAGACTCGCCAGGTGGGCTTCTATCTGCAGGACCAGATGGAATGGAACCGCTTCCATCTCGTACTCGGCGGTCGCCAGGATTACCTCAAGCGCGAATACACCAACGGCACGACCGGTGACCGTGCTGATCGTAGCGATGACGCGTTTACCGGCCGTGCCGCGTTGCTCTATCAATCCCGTTTCGGTCTGTCGCCTTATGTTTCCTACAGCGAGGGCTTCAATCCGACCGCGTATACCGATGCCGATGGCGATGCCAGCGGCGAGGTCGCACCGCCGGTCAAGAGCCATCAGTATGAAGCCGGCCTGAAGTACCAGCCGCCGGGTGTCGACGCCATGTTTACGCTGGCCGTCTACAACCTGACCCAGGAGAACGTGTTGCAGCGATTCGGTGTGAGACCGGCACGCTTTGACAGCGTAGGCGATGTCGAATCGAAAGGCATCGAGTTATCCGCACGCGCCGATATTACCGACCGGCTCAACGTGATCGCGTCCTACTCGAACAGCGATGTTGAATATCAGGACAACTTCCCCGATCAGGGCGTAATCGCCGGCAATACCTTCACCCGTACGCCGGATCAGCTGGCCTCGGCCTGGGCGAAATACGACCTGACTTCCGCCATCGATGTGGGCGCTGGCGTACGTTATGTCGGCGAAAGCTATGCCGATGCCGCGAACACCGTGGAAGTGCCGGATTACACCCTGGCCGACGCCATGGTCAGCGTGAAGCTGGGCGAGTTCGCGCCGTCGCTGGACGGCGCCACCCTGCGGCTGAATGCCAACAACGTGTTCGACAAGGAATATGTCGAGGCCTGCTTCAGCACCAACAACTGCTACTACGGCTATGCCCGCGAGGTGATTGCCACGCTGGATTATCAGTTCTAGAAAAAACGCGTTCGGCCCGTCGCGAGAGCGACGGGCCGCCGACGCATCGAAATAAAAGCGAGGGGAAGGAGTTCGTGCACGGGCGTGTACGAACGCAGTGCGTTTTTATCTCGACACGGAGGGCCGCGCCATGCGCACCTCGAACGAAGCCGCAACCCGGCAAGCCGACACACCCGAGGACTTCGCCGATATCGCCCGCCGGGCGCAGTTATTCAACGAACACAATCTCGACCTCTATCGCGATCAGGTCGAGCAGGCCACCGATGCGGTCGCGGCCGCCGTGCGGCGCGCCAGGCAGGTGCATAGCGGGGTCAGCCCCAGCGAACTCGCGCCCGATTTCGAAGCCGTGGATCTGGACCAGCCCAGCGGCGACATGGCCGATGCACTGGCCGAGCTGCGCCCGCTCTATCTCGACCATGCGGTGTATTTCCACCATCCGCGCTATGCGGCGCATCTGAACTGTCCGGTGCTGGTGCCCTCGATCGCGGCCGAGGTGGTGCTTAGCGCCATCAACTCCTCGCTGGATACCTGGGACCAGAGCGCCGGCGGCACATTCATCGAACAAAAGCTCATTGCCTGGACGGCCGGTCGCGCCGGTCTGGGCGAGGGCGCCGACGGCGTTTTCACCAGCGGCGGCACCCAGTCGAACCTGATGGCCATGCTGCTCATGCGCGACGCCTGGTGCGCACGCCAATACGGTCATGGCGCCGTGCAGAAGCAGGGCCTGCCGGCCGCGGCGTCGAAGTTGCGGGTATTCGTGTCCGAAGTCAGCCATTTCAGCCTGTCCAAGGCCGCGGCGCTTCTCGGTCTGGGCCACGATGCGGTAGTGGGCGTGGCCTGCGACGAAGCCAGGCGGATGGATATCGCGGCCTTGAAGAGCGCGATCGCCGACTGTCGGGCCGCGGGCAATATCCCAATCGCAGTGGCCGCTACCTGTGGCACCACCGACTTCGGCAGCATCGACGACATGGACGCGATTGCGGCGGTTTGTCGTAACGAGCATCTCTGGATGCACGTCGACGCGGCCTATGGTTGCGGCCTGCTGGTTTCGAATAAACACGGTCACAAGTGCGCCGGTATCGAACACGCCGATTCGCTGACCGTGGATTATCACAAGTCGTTCTTCCAGCCGGTCAGCTGCAGTGCGTTCATCGTAAAGAATGGCGCCAACCTGGGCCTGATTACCCACCACGCGGACTATCTGAATCCGGCCGAAGCAGCGGCTGCCGGCACGCCCGACCAGGTCAACAAATCGCTGCAGACCACCAAGCGTTTCGATGCGCTCAAGCTTTGGCTGACGCTGCGCACCATCGGCGCCGGCGCGATCGGTGAGGCGTTTGATGGCGCGGTCGCGCTGGCCCGTGCGACCTACGAACTCATGCTTGCCGAGCCGCGGCTGGAACTGTTGCACCGCCCCGAACTCAGCACGATCGTGTTTCGTTACCGGCCGTGCCTGACCACCTCCGAAGCCGAGCTGGATGCGCTAAACGCGTCGATTCGTTCGCAGCTGGCCCGCGACGGCGAGGCCATGATCGCGGCCACCAAGGTCGATGGGCGTCGCTATCTGAAGTTCACGCTGCTCAATCCGGCCACCACGGTCGAGCAGATGGGCGAAATCGTCGATCTGATTCTGGCCTATGGCATGGCGATCGAGCGCAGCACGCCGGCACCGGCTTCAGCGCTTGCCCAGACGCCGGCCGCAGCCGCAAACGAACGGGTGCGCCGTCATGGATAAGCCAGACTATAAGCCAGACAACCGCATCCACGACGTGGCCGGTATCGGGATCGGCCCGTTCAATCTCGGCCTGGCCGCGCTCGCTGCGCCTATCGACGACCTCGACGCCGTCTTCATCGACGAAAACGAACGCTTCGAATGGCATCCGGGCCTGCTGCTGGACGGCGCGACCCTGCAGACGCCGTTCATGGCCGATCTGGTCACGCTCGCCGACCCGACCAGCGAATACAGCTTTCTCAACTACCTCAAGCACACCGGGCGGATCTACGCGTTCTATATTCGCGAGAACTTCTTCATGCTCAGGGCCGAATACAACCAGTATTGCCGCTGGGTCGCCGAGCGTCTGGATAACCTCGTCTTCGCCACGCGGGTGGTGGCCACCGACTACGACGACGCCAACGCCTGCTACGTGCTCACCCTCGAGGACACCGCCAGCGGCGAGCGCCGCGAGCTGCGCGCCCGGGCGCTGGTGCTGGGCAGCGGCCCGAGTATGTACGTGCCGGAGTGCTGTCGCGATCTGGGCCAGCACGCGATCCATGCCTGCGAATTCGGCCCGGCCAGCGAGCGCCTTCAGGTCAGCGATTCGATCACCGTGGTGGGCAGTGGCCAGAGCGCAGCCGAGGTCTTTCATGCCCTGCTGCTGGAGCAGGAACGCCACGGCTATCGGCTGGACTGGTTCACCCGCTCGCCGCGCTTCTTTGCGCTGAACTACGACAAGCTCACCCTGGAAATGACCTCGCCGGAGTATGTGGACTATTTCCATGGCCTGTCCGAGCACCGGCGGCACAAGCTCGGCGAGGAACACAAGGCGCTCTACAAGGGCATCGACGAATCGCTGATCAACGCCATCTACGATCTCATGTACGAGCGCGATGTTGCCGGCACGCTCGACGTCGGCCTGCAGGCCAACGTGGAGCTACGCGCTGCTCGCAATACCGCCGATGGCCGTGGCATCGAGCTGGACTTCTTCCAGCACGAGCAGGGCGCCGGCTTTACCCATCAAAGCGACAGCGTGGTGCTGGCCACCGGCTTTGCCTATCGCGTGCCGGACTATATCCACGGCATTGCCGATCGCATCCGCTGGGATGCCCAGGGGCGCTTCGACGCGTCGCGCTACTACGCGGTGGACCACGACAACGCCGAGATTTTCGTCCAGAACGCCGAAATCCATACCCACGGTTTCGTGACCCCCGACCTGGGCATGGCCTGTTATCGCAACGCCTGCATCCTGCGGGCGCTGACCGGCGTCGAGCACTACCCGATCGAGCAGCGCATCGCCTTCCAGCATTTCGCGGTCGATACGCCCGACGCGCCGGCCGCAGGTCGACGCCGTGCCCCCGCGTGAGGGGCGCACGTCGGCCGACTTCGATCTTTCAACTTCCACCAAGGAAAGCTGCGTGAGCGATACCCCCGTTCTTCAGGCACGCGTGATCCCCGGTATCGGCGAACTGGCGATCACGCCCTTCGATATCGAGCGCCATGTGCCCACCGCCCATGCCTGGCTGCGTAGTGACCATGCCCGCTTCTGGGGCATGCAGTCGCTGGATGCGCAGCAGGTTCGCGACTACTTCACCGAGCTGGCTGCATCGCCCGATTTCGATGCCTTCATCGGCCTGCACGACGATCGACCGATGTTTCTGATGGAGCGCTATGCGCCAGCGGCCGAGGCCATCGGCGAGCACTACCAGGTAGAGCCCGGCGATGTCGGCATGCATGTGCTGGTGGCGTCCGCCGAACAGCGTATTCCCGGCTTCACCTGGGCCGTGTTCGTTCAGATCATGGATTTTCTGTTCAGCGACGCCCGCGTCGAGCGGGTGGTGGTCGAGCCGGACGTCACCAACGAGGCCATTCATCCAATCAACCGCCGGGCCGGCTTTGTCTATCACCGACAGGTCGAGCTACCCGGCAAGACCGCCTGGTTCGCCAGCTGTACGCGTGCCGACTACGCGCACGCGCTCGAAGATTATCTGACCAAGGATTTCGCCTGATGACCCGTATGCCCATGACTGCGACCGAACAGGCCATCGCCCATCTCGATGCCGACACCTGGGCCGCCGCCAATACCCGTATGGTCACCAAGATGCTCAGCGAATTCAGCCATGAATTGCTGATCACGCCGGCGCGCGCGAGCGCTGACGCCGACGTCTATACGCTGTCCCTGCAGCACGGCGTGCAGTATCGGTTCACCGCACGGCTGCTCGAACTCGAGCACTGGCATATCGAACCCGGCACCCTGGAAAAGACCGTCGACGGCGTGCCCGTCGCGGTGGATGCGGTCACGCTGATCACCGAACTGCGCGACGTGCTCGGCATTGGCCCGGCGGCGCTGCCGATCTATCTGGAAGAAATCACCGCCACGCTCTACAGCATCGCCTACAAGATCGCCCACGGCGGGCCAGCGGCTGCCGATTTCGTCGACGGCGATTTTCAGCGTATCGAAGCGGCCATGACCGAAGGCCACCCGGCGTTCTGCGCCAACAGCGGACGTATCGGCTTCGACAGCGTGGACTATCGCGCCTATACGCCGGAAGCCGCGGCGCCCATTCGGCTCGTCTGGGTCGCGGTCCATCGCAGCCGGGCCGAGTTCGCCTGCAGCGCGGACCGCAGCTACGCCGAACATATGGCCGCCGAGCTGGACGCGGCCACCCATGACGCCTTCACCGCGCGCCTGACCGACCGCGGCCTGGACGCGGCCGACTATCGCTTCATGCCCGTGCATCCCTGGCAGTGGCACAACAAGCTGGTCTATCTGTTTGCTGGCGAAATCGCCACCGGGCATCTCGTGTATCTGGGTTTCGGCCAGGATACCTATCAGGCCCAGCAGTCGATTCGTACCCTGTTCAACCGCGATAATCCGGCGCGCTGCTACGTGAAGATGGCGCTATCGATCCTCAACATGGGCTTCACCCGGGGCCTGTCGCCGTATTACATGCGCGGCACGCCCGAAATCAACGACTGGATCGACGCGTTGGTACGCGGCGATGCCTATCTAGGGTCGAAGGGTTTTTCCATCCTGCGCGAGGTCGCCTCCATCGGCTATCGGCACCCGCAGTTCGAAGCCGCGGCACCCAAGACCGATGCCTACAACAAGATGCTGGCGGCACTGTGGCGGGAAAGCCCGTTCAACCAGATCGAGCCCAGGCAGCGCCTGATGACCATGGCCGCGCTGCTGCATCGCGACGCCGCCGACGCCTCGGTGATCGGCGCGCTCATCGATGCATCACCGCTGGATACGGATGCCTGGCTGGCCCGCTATCTGGATGCCTATATGAGCCCGCTGCTGCATTGTTTCTATGCCCACGATCTGGTGTTCATGCCGCACGGCGAGAACATCATTCTGGTATTGGAAGACAACGTGCCGGTACGCGCGATCATGAAGGATATCGCCGAAGAGGTGGGCATCATGAACACCGAGGTCGAGCTGCCCGGCGAGGTCGCAAGGCTATCCGTCGAAGTGCCCGAAGAGCTGAAGGTGCTCAGCCTGTTCACCGATCTGTTCGACCTGATCTTTCGTTATATCGGCGCGATTCTGCATACCGAACGCGGCTATCCGCAGGCGAGTTTCTGGCAGCAGGTGGCCAACTGCGTGCAGGCCTATCAGGCCGACCATCCGCAGTTTTCAGAAAAGTTCGAGCGTTACGATCTGTTCGCGCCGGAGTTCAAGCGCTCCTGTCTGAACCGGCTGCAGCTGCGCAACAACGCTCAGATGATCGATCTGGACGACCCGGCGGGCAACCTGCAGTTCGCGGGTACGTTGGCCAACCCGATCGCACGGCCGCCGGCTTAGCCGCCGGCCGGCGAAAACGCACTAAACGGCTCAGGCCACCCAGGCCTGGGCCGAGTCGCGATCGGCCGCACGGAAGGTTTCGCATTCGGTATTCGGCGAGAGCTTGTCGATCACCGTGGTGGCGGTACGAATACCTTCCACATCCGAGACCACGGCCAGCTTGTCGAAGCGCTCCCAGTGCTTGATCGCGTCCTTGAGCTCGTTGAACGCGGTCGAGGCCGACATGCCGCCCAGCGACTTGATCTCGACATACAGGCGCAGCTTGTCGTGCTTGGCCAGCTGTTCTTCCATCTTGGCGAGCACATTCGAAAAATCGCGGGAATTGATTTCGCCGTCGATTTCAATCGGCACGACATAGTCGACATCGGGCTTGAACGGGGCAATACGCAGCATGGTTCGTCTCCTGCTCTACAAATGAGCAGCCACGCTATCAAAGATGTTCTGCGTACCGTTGAGGGTTTGCCTATCAGCGGTGGGCAACGCGGCGTGCGACACTCGGCTCATCCCTCGATAAGTGCCGGTCGTCATGTCCAAAGCCTCTATCTCCCGGCTGACGCTGGGCGCGTTTCGCGACGATATTCAGTCCCGCCCGATGCCCGGCTGTGGCGCGGTGGCCGCCAACGCCGCGGCCGACGGTCTTTCGCTCGTGCTCAAGGGGCTGCGGCTCACCGGCACGAACGATGACGACGGGCCAGGGCAACGCTTGATCGAGCAGGCACAACGGCTGGTAGCGCAGCTCGGCGACTATGCCGACGAAGATATTGCCGCCTTCAAGGCCTATCTGGCCGCGAAAAAGCAGGCCCATGGACACGAGTCGAACACGGCGCTGGACGAGGCCGTGGAACGTATCAATCAGGTGCCGCTGGATACGGCACGCTGCTGTCTCGCTGCACTCGAATACAGCGAGCAGGCCATTGACGAAATCAAGCCCGCCTTGCAAAGCGATGCGCGGGCCGGCGCACAGCTCGTCCATGCCGGCCTGTCGATGGTGTTGATCAACGTGGATACCAACATCGACGGACTCGAGGACGCGGCCGAGCGCCGCCAGCTGGCCGGCCAGCGCGCCTCGCTACAGGCCGAAGCCGACCGGTTGCTTGAGCGTCTGGCTGGCGCTCGCTCGTAGTTGAACGCGCGCCGGCGTGCCTTGATGGCTAGGCGTCTCGCGAACGATCAATACGCGCGCGCTTGGCCGCATATTCGGCCAGCGCGCCCCAGTCCTTGTCGCCGTCGCCGTTGGCGATGATCTCGTTGAGGCTGTCGCGCACCACGCCGCCCAGCGGCAGCGGCACCTGGCGGTCGTTGGCGGCCGACAGGGCCAGCCCGACGTCCTTGTTGCCAAGGGTCACCGGCATGTTGGCCGGCTTGTACTTGGATTCGCGAATCAGGCCCGCATAGCTTTGATAGCCCAGGCAGGCGAACAGCGTGTTGGTCACGATATCCAGGAACTTGCCCGTTTCGATGCCGTAGACCTCGCCCAGCGCACAGGCCTCACCCATGGACTCGATCGCCACGGCCAGCATGAAGTTGACCTGGATCTTGACCACGTTCGCCATCTCGGCCGATTCGCCCACCGGCCAGACCTTCTGGCCCATCGTTTCCAACAGCGGGGTCGCGGTATCGATGGCCTGGGTGTCGCCGGCGGCCAGAATATTCAGCTTTGCAGCGGCGGCCACATCCGCACGGCCCATCACCGGCGCCGCCACATAGGTCACGTCGTGTTCGGCATGCAGGGTAGCCATGCGTTTGGCAAAGGGCACCGACACGGTTGCCATGTTCACGTGGATCGCGCCGGGTTTCATCGCCGCCAGCGCGCCGGAGTCGACCACCACCTGTTCGCTGACGGCGTCGTCGGCAAGCATCGAAAATACGACGTCGGCATTCGCCACCGCGGCTTCGGGTGAATCGGCCGTATTGGCACCGGCCTCGCGCAGCGAATCGAGCGCCGGTTGCGAACGGTTCCAGACGGTCAGATCCGCGCCACCGGCCAGAAGGTTGCGGGCCATGGGCGCGCCCATCGTGCCCAGGCCGAGAAAAACCGTTTTCATGAATTGCTCCGGGTCATGGTTTCAAGGCGCGGCACGATACCATTTGCATAGTGCATGCGTTGGTCGGGCTGCCGTGTTCGACCGGTGCCCCGCGCTGCCCGCTAGGCCCCGGCCGCACGCCCGCTTCGGCTGGCAATCGCCACGCCCGCGACGGCTACGCCCATGCCGACAATCTGCAGGGTATTGAGCGTTTCGCCGAACAACATATAGGCGAGGATCGCGACCACCGGCGGCACCAGATAGAACAGCGAGGCCACGCTGGCCACCGAGCCGCGGCGGATGAGAAACAGCAGCAGCGAAATCGCGCCGACGGACAGCCCCAGCGACGACCACAGCAAGCCGGTCCAGGCCTGCCAGGTCATTTCGAAACGCCCGCTTTCGAGCCACAGCGCGACCGGCACGGTCACGATGGCCGCGCCGATGAATTGCACGGCCGCGTTGGTGCGAATATCGGCGGCCGCGCCGGTGCGTTTCTGCCAGATCGTGCCCAGGGTGATGCCGAGCATGGCCGCGAACACGGCCAGCAGCGGGCCGACGCTGAGTTCGGCCATATCCACGGCCAGGCGCGGTTCGAGTACCAGCACCGCACCGCCAAAGCCCAGTGCGATGCCCACCCATTTGCGGGCGCCCACGGTTTCGCCGAGCAGCGGAAACGCCAGCGCCGCGGTCAGCAGCGGCTGCAGGCCGACCACGAGGGCGGCAACGCCTGCCGGTAGCCCGTCGTTGACCGCCCAGAACACCCCGCCCAGATAAATGCCCTGTAACAGCACGCCGGCAATCAACGCGTTGGCCCAGGCCCGCAGGCCGCGCGGCCAGGGCGCACCCACGGCGAGCGCGATGAGCACGAACGCGACGACCGTGAGCGCGTAGCGATAGCACAGAAACGTCAGCGGATCGGAATAGGGCGCGACCAGGCGTGCGGCGATGAAGCCGGTCGACCAGATCAGCACGAAGAACAGGGGCAGGGCACGGGCCAGCATCAGGTCGATCCGGTCAGGGGCTTGGGCGGGAGCAGCGGCAACGGCTTGTGGTCATCAGTCGAGATCGGCGCTGGTGGCCCAGTTGCCCATCAGGTCGTTGCTGGGCTGGTTCTTGTCCAGCAGCTTGTGCGCGGTTTCGACGCCGGCGATGGGCAGGCCGGTGGGGTCGAGCTTGCCGATCTGTACCAGCAGGGAGGCCTGATCCCAGTAGATATGCTCGTTGTAGAGCTTGTCGCCGCGAAACGCCACGATCGCCACGAACGGAATTTCGACATATCGGCCGGTCGGCTCGATGCCGGGCAGCAGCCAGTCCATCTCGCAGTCGTGGGTGAAGCAGAGTATGAATTCGTCGACCATGCGATCGACGCCCACCGTGCGCGAGATCGGCTTCATCTGCAGGTCGGCCGGATTCTTCGGGATGAAGTGGTGCTTGTAGAAGCGCTTGAGATAGTCGTGGCCGGTGCCGCCGGTCATGGTCGGCACATGGTTCACATAGGGCTCGGCGACCATGGTCTTCATGGTTGCGTCGACGTCGCGGGCGGCAAATTCCAGCTCGAAATGGTGGTCCGCAATAGCGGCCAGATCGTAGCGCGGGCCGAGTGCGGCGCGCAGCACGGCCAGGGTGCGCGTATGCGCCAACCTGGCGGCACCGGGGTTGTAGTGGTCGTTGCCCCAGCGGTTGAAGGCATGATCGGCGTTGTCGTAGACGAACACCTGCACGTCCGGGTTGCCGGCAAAGACGCTGCGAATCTTTTCGATGGTCTCCGGCGGCGAGAACTTGTCCAGCCCGCCGAAGTGCAGCGCCATCGGGCATTCGATGGCCTCGGCCAGGTCCAGCGACTCGTCGATGCCCACGCCGTAGTAGCCGACCGCGCAATCCACGTCGCACTGAGCCGCCGCCAGATAGGCGAGTTTGCCGCCCAGACAGAAACCGACCACGCCCACATCGCCGCGCCCGGGTTCGGCCACGACTTCATCCATGGCCCGCGCGGCGGCTACGGTGGCGCCGATATCGGCCATGGTGCGGTCGATATCCAGATTCTGGAAATAGCCGAAGGCCTGTTCGAAGTCTTCCGGGCTGTAACCCAGTTCGATGCCCGGTTCGAACTGATGAAACAGATCGGGCGCAATGGCGACATAGCCTTCTTCGGCATAGAAATCGCACACTTCGCGGATATGGCGATTCACGCCGAAGATTTCCTGAAGCACGATCACGGCAGGCCCGTGGCCGGCTTCCGGGAGGGCGCGATAGGCGCTGAAACGGCTGCCGTCGGGGGCATCGATCTGAATCGTGTGGGTGCTCATAAATACTGCCTGGCTCATGCAACGACGGGCATTATCGGGCAGCGGCGCATACAGGCCAAACGACGTCGATGCGCGGGCAAGTATCAAATGATCGTAAAATATTATAAAGTGATCATATGATTACTCGGAGCCGGTCATGACATCAGCTGCCGCTGCCCAGCACGATGCGCGTGCGGATATTCACGACGCCGAACTGCGTCGGCGTATCAGCCGCGGCGCGCTGCGCAGCTGGTTCGGTATCGCCCGGCAGTGGGCGTTGACCGATGTACAGGCGGCGCGCCTGCTCGGTACGCCGGTGAGCACCTATCGGCGCTGGAAACGCGCGCCGGACATCACCCTCGACGTCGGCCAGATGGAGCGGCTGTCGCTGCTGCTGGGCATCTACAAGAGCCTGGAAATGCTGTTGCCACGCGCCGATGCGGCCGACGGCTGGATCAAGCAGCCCAACCGCAACGCGCTGTTCGGTGGCCAGACGCCGCTGGAACGCATGCTGGCCGGGCATATCGAGGATCTGTCCGTAGTGCGGCGTCATCTGGACGCCGAACGGGGCGGCTGGGCGTGAGCGGGCTTTCTGTCGACAGCTTCGAGCGCCGGCGCGTGCGCTGGCGGCCCAGCTACCGCATCGTGCCGTCGCGCTTCCCGCCCCGCGGTCTGTTCGATCGGGTGGCCGACCCGGCCGATCTGGAGGCCACCTTTGCCGTCGAATCGCTCACCAACGACCGCCTGCGAGACGAGGTGGGCGAGTTGTCGCGGGTACCGGCCAACGAGCGCATGAGCGGACCCGGTTCGACCCCCGTTATGGCCGCATTCACGCACGTCAATCCGGCCGGTTCGCGGTTTTCCGATGGCAGCTTTGGCGTGTTCTATGCGGCAAAAAGCGAAGCCACCGCGGTGCGCGAGACGGTGTTTCATCGCGAGTGCTTTCTGGCCGACAGCGCACAACCCCCGATGACCATCGAAATGCGGGTCTATCAGGTCGCGCTCGACGGCCGTCTGCGCGACCTGCGCAACGAGGCCGCGGCACAGCCGTTGCTCGATGCCCACAGCTATGTCGCTGCACAGCACTACGGCGTGCAGGTATATGCCGCCGGCGAAAGCGGCATCGTCTATCCCAGCGTGCGCGACCCCGGCGGCGAATGCGTGGCGGCCATGCGGGCCCGGGTGTTATCGCCTGCCGTACAGGGCCGGCATTTCGGCTATATCTGGGACGGCGAGCGTATTACCGATGTGGTCACCCTCGGCGACAGCGGAATCGCCCCGCACGGCTGATCAACCGCTGGATTTCAAGGCGGTTTTTTCAGCCGGATCAGTCGTTTGTAGCTCGCCTGCGACAATATGTCTCATGGGCAACGACGTGTGGCGACCCTAAGCTTGCCGGCGCTTGCTCAGGGGAATGACTCATGCGGATTCGTATCGTGGCGGCACTGCCGCGTGCCGGTTGTCTGGCCATTGGCCTGTCTTTTGTCGCGGCGCCGAGCATGGCCCAGCCTGGCGGTCAGGCCAATGAAACGCTGTCACCGTTGACGATCGAGGACAGCGCGCTGGTGCCGGCGATCGCTGGCGAAACCGAAGTCAGCAATCGTCTGAACCTGGCGCCCGAGGAATCGCCGGCCACGGTGGAGACGCTGACCCAGGACACCATGCAGCGCCGCGGCCTTGAGACGTTCACGCAAGCCGCGCGTACGCTGCCGGGTGTCACCGACGGCAATATTCCCGGCTCGCCGGCGTCGTTGTCGATGCGCGGATTTCCGCGCGGCAACGTCAACTATCTGTTCGATGGCATGCGCGCCGCGGATTCCGAGCTGGTCGTCCGCGATTTCGATACCTTCAACTTCGAGCGTATCGAGATTCTCAAGGGCCCGGCCTCGGTTCTGCACGGCGACGGCGGGCTGGCGGGCAGCGTAAACCTGGTGACCAAGAAACCCACGCTCGAGGCCAACAGCGCCGAAGCGCTGGCGAGTGTGGGCAGTTTCGATACGCTGCGTGCCGGCATCGGTGGCAATCGCGTCCTCTCGGATCGTGTGGCGGTACGCGCGGATCTGTCGCATCGCCGTTCGGACGGCTTCATCGACGACAACGACTCGCGTACGACCCAGCTCACCACCGGCGTGCTGTTTCAGGCGACCGATCGGCTGTCGCTGTCGGCCTCCTACGATTATTTTCGCGACAACTATGCGGCCTCGTACTACGGCGCGCCGCTGGTCGCGAGTTCGGCGGCGCGCGATCCCGCCGACATTGTCCATGCCCCGGGCGATCTAGTGCTCGACAAGGCCGAGCGCGATACCAACTACAACCCGCTCAATTCGATGATGGAATCGGACAGTCACTGGCTGCGCACACGTGCCGCCTACACGCTTGATGATCGGTGGGAATTCATCAACGAGCTGGCCTATTACACGGCCGACCGCAACTGGGTGGAAACCGACAGCTATACATTCAATCCAGCCACCGGGCTGCTCGATCGCTCGACCGGCCGTATCGCCCACGACCAGGATTTCGTCAGCGAACGTGCCTATACCCACTTCGATGGGGAACTGGCCGGGCATCGCAACCGCTTCACCCTCGGTGGCGAATACAAGCACAGCAACTTCACCACCCCGCGGCGTTTCGGCAGCGCGACGTCGGTGACGGTCGCGGACCCGGATCGTGGCCATGTGCCGGGCGATAGCGCGGCCAACTTCGGCACGCGCGTGAACTACGACAGCCAGGTCGATACGGTCGGCGTATTCGCCGAGAACGCGCTCAACCTCACCGAAGACTTCATTGTCGTGGCCGGCGTACGCTACGAGCATATCGATCTGGATCGGCGTATCGACGACCTCGCCGCCGATACGAGCACGACCTTCGGTCGCTCCTTCGATCCGGTGTCCTGGCGTATCGGCGCGGTGTATGAACTCAGCGCCAGCGACCAGCTTTATGCCCAGTTCAACCATGCGGTATCGCCGATCGGCAGTCTGTTGCTCTCCAATACCGCCCGTGTGGCGTTCGATCTGTCGGAAGGCGATGCCATCGAAATCGGCATGCGTAACCGTTTCTGGGACGATCGCGCCACGTTGACCACATCGCTCTACCAGATCAAGCAGAACGATATCCTCACCCAGGACCCGAACAACCCGCAGCAGACACTGCAGGGCGGCAGCCTGCAATCGCGCGGCGTGGAACTGGATGTGGGGCTGGCACTGACCGAGCGCTGGCAACTGGATGCCAATCTGGCGGTGCTCGACGCGGAATACGCCACGCTCGTCGACGCCAGCGGACGCAATCTGTCCGGCAATACGCCGGTGAACGTGCCAGAGCGCGTGGCCAATCTCAGCAGCTATTACACGCTCGCCCGGCTGCCGTTCACCGTCGGTGTGGATGTGCAGCATGCCGGCGATTTCTATACCGACCAGGCCAATACCATTCGCGTCGATGGGCATACGGTGTTGGGTGCCTGGATCAGCATGCCGCTTGATACGTTCGGCGCAGACGGTACGCTGACCCTGCGCGGGCGCAATCTCACCGACGAGTTCTATGGCGAATGGTCGGGCTATAGCTCGAGCCAGATCTATATCGGTGCGCCGCGCAGCGTGGAGCTCGCCTGGACGGGGACGTTTTGAGCACGACCAGTCAGCCAGAGGCGGCTGCGCCGGCATCGAAAGTACGTCCGGCCGGGCGCTGGTATGCGACCGTCTGGCGCTGGCATTTCTATGCCGGCCTGGTGGTGGCACCGTTTCTGTTGATCCTGGCGGTGACGGGCGCGATCTATCTGTTCAATACCGAGCTCAACGACGCCATCTATCCGGATCTGATGTTCGTCGACAGCAGCGGCCCGGCGATGCCGGCCAGCCATTGGGTGGCCAGTGCCGAGCAGGCCTTTCCCGGTGGGCGGGTGACACGTATCAATATGCCGCCCGGCGTGGGGCGCAGTGCCATGCTGTTCGTCACGCCGGCACAGGGCATGCCGCGGCGCGTATTCGTGGACCCAGCAACCGCCGCGGTATTGGGTTCGTTCGTCTATGAGCGCACGCTCGTGGGCATCGCCGATACCGTGCATGGGTCGCTCATGCTGGGCTGGGTCGGCGATGCGATCGTCGAGCTGGCGGCCTGTTGGGCCGCGATTCTGATCGTGACCGGGCTGTATCTGTGGTGGCCCCGTCGTCGCGGCCGGGCCGGGGTGTGGTATCCACGGCTGGCTGCGCGTGGCCGACGTTTCTGGCGCGACGTGCATGCCACGACCGGCCTGTACGTGGCCGCGCTCATTCTGTTTCTTGTGTTTACCGGCTTGCCCTGGGCCGGGATCTGGGGCGGCCAGCTGTTCACGCCGGCCGTGGACGCGCTGGGCCTGGGTTATTCCGGGGCGCGCACGCCGCCGGCCTCGGTCGCCCTGGCGCCGCAGACGACGGCCGCCGAACGCGGCCGCGGTATTCCCTGGGCGCTCGAAAACGTGGCACCGCCGAACTCATCGGGCGGGCATGCCCATCACGGCGGTCGCGCTTCGCACGATGCAAGCGCACTGGCCGCGCCGGATATCGGCGTGGATCGCGTTCGTCAGATCATTACCGAACAGGGCCTGGCCCAGGACTACTGGCTGATGTTGCCGGCGGGCGCGGCGGGCGTTTACAAGGCCCAGACCTATCCCGATCGCCCCCAGGGTCAGCGCACGCTATTTATCGACCGTTACAGCGGCGCGGTGCTGGGCGACATCACGTTTGGCGATTACGGCGTGGCGGGCAAGGCCATCGAGCTGGGCGTGGCCCTGCATATGGGCAATTATTTTGGCCTGGCCAACCAGCTCGTCATGCTCACGACCTGTATCGCGATCGTCCTGCTCGTGGTGAGCGGCTTCGTGATGTGGTGGCGCCGCCGCCCGGCCGGCAAGCTAGGCGCGCCGCCACGCCGTGCGCAGCTACGAATGCGCTATCTGGGCGCGATCGTCATCACCATGGCCGTGCTGTTTCCGCTGGCTGGTGCCAGCCTGCTCTGCGTTCTGATCGCGGACCGGTTATGGCAGACGTTGCGCCCGGCCTAGCAGGTCTAGAATCTGACCGGCTTCTTGTCGAGCTTGCGCTGGAGCGTGCGCCGATGCAGCCCCAGCGCACGGGCGGCTTCCGAGATATTGCCGTCGTGTTCGGCGAGCACGCGCTGGATATGCTCCCATTCCAGTCGTTTCAATGACATGCGCTCGCCGGGCATGGCGTGCGATGTGGCCTCGCTGTCGCCCGCCAGGGCGGCAAGCACCGTGGGTGCATCGACCGGTTTGGCCAGATAGCCCGTGGCGCCGCGCTGCATGGCGGTCACGGTGGTCGCGATACTGGCATAGCCGGTCAGTACCGTGATCTGCACGCCGGCGACGCGCTCGCACAGCGGTGCGATCAGATCCAGCCCGGAAATATCGCCGCCCAGGTTCAGGTCGAGCAGCACGTGGCTGGGTTGCCAATGCGCGGCCTTTTCCAGCGCGCTATCGGCCGTATGGGCGAGTGCCGTTTCGATACCGCGCCGGCCCAGCGCGCGCGCCAGCGTGGCCGCGAATACCGGGTCGTCGTCGATCATCAGTACGCGCATGGGCGCATCCCCTGCAGGGCTCACGGCTGGGTTCCTGACGCTGACAGCGGTACGAGCACATGTGTGCGCGTGCCGCCCTCGGGCCGGCGCTTAAGGCTGATTTCGCCGCCAAGACGCTCGAGACTCACATGCGACACGATCAGGCCCAGCCCGCGCCCTTCGCGCTTGGTGGAAAAACGCAGACGGCCGGCCCGGGCGGTATCGGCATCGGCAATACCGGTGCCTTCGTCATCGATCGTCATAGCCAGACCGTGCTCGTGACGCCGTGCTGTGATGTCGACCCGGTTGCTGGCGTTGTCGCGGGAGGCGTCGGCGGCATTGTTGAGGACGTTGGTCAATGCCTGGGCAAAGGCCACGTCGTCGTCGATCGTCGCCGAGTCCAGGGCCGGGTCGATCGTGACCGTGGCCTGTATCTCCGGACGCATCAGCCGCCAGCGCGACACGATACGATCCAGCGCTGTGGGCACGGCTACCGGCGTATGGGTCGCACCGCGAGCCGGCTCGGCGGCACCCAGTAACTGGTCGATCTGGTATGCACACAGCGCCAGTTGTTGTTCCAGTACGGCAAGGTCGGCCTGCAACGGCGTATCGCGCGCCTCGGTGTCGCGCAGCTCCGATACGATCACCGACATCGTCGACATTGGCGTACTCAGTTCGTGTGCCGCGCCGGCTGCGAGTGCGCCGATGGCGGTGATCTGCTCGTTGCGCAGCATTTGCTCGCGCGCGGCCGCCAGTGAGCGGTCGCGCCGGCGGACCGCCGACGCCATGCTGCCCACGAACACCACCAGCAGGGCGGCGCTGACGACGAAAGTGGCCCACATGCCCAGGACATGCAGGGTGAAATCGCCGTGATGACCGGCCATCGACTGCGGATAGAGAAAGCGCAGCAGTAGCGCGGTATATGCGCCGCCGGCGAGTGCGGCCACCAGCCAGGCCTGAGAGCGTGGCAATGCGGCGGCTGCGATCGCCACCGGCAGCAGATACAGCGACACGAAGGCGCTGGACGAGCCGCCGGTACAGGCAAGCCAGGCCGTGAGCGCGGCCACGTCCAGCACCAGATGGGCGAGTAGTTCGGCCTGGGTGGCCGGGCGGGCCCGGCGCAGGCTCCAGCCAATCAGTGCATTGATCGCGGCGACCACCGCACTGACTGCGAGCAGCGCGTCGGTGTCGACACTGATTTGCGATAATGTCGCCGCGACGGCCACCGCCGACAGTACGCAGGCAATCGCGCCCCAGCGCAGCCAGTGCAGCCAGGTCAGCAGCCGGATGGGCGTGAGTCGGAAAACAGCCTGCATGCACTCAGATCGGTCGGATCGACCGCCCAGCATAACGGCCGGCGGCGCCGCGCGGCGGTGCTGCGACAATAGGTCGCATGCCGCTCAACGCCCGCCGCGCTCGGCCAGCGCGATGCCGCCCAGCACCAGCGCGAGTGCGACCACATGAAAGACATGCAGATGCTCGCCCAGCAGCGCGACCGACAACAGCGTGCCGAATATGGGCACCAGGTTCAGGAAAATGCCGGCGCGGTTGCCGCCAATCAGCTCGTTGCCGCGAATGAAGGCGGTCTGGGCGATCAGCCCGGGCACCAGGGCGGCAAACGCGACCACGGACAGGCCGATCGCATCCGGCCAGATGATCGTGTTGCTGGCAAATTCCCAGGCCGCAAAGGGCAGTGAGCCCGCCCAGGCAGTGGCGGAGATCACCGCGATGAAGCTCAGCCAGTGCATGAGCGGTTTGATCCGCAGCGCTGCGGTATAGCCGCCGTAACAGGTGATGGCCACCAGCATCAGCGCATCGCCGCGGTTGAGATCCAGCGCGAGCAGTCGTGACAGCTGGCCGCCGGATACGATCAATGCCACGCCGGCCACGGTGATCACGAAACCCAGCAGCTGGCGCGCGGTGATGTATTCCCGCAGCAGCAGAAAGTTGAGCGCAAAGATCACCCCCGGCATGCCGGCCTGCTCGATCACGACATTAATCGCGCTCGTATGATTGAGCGCGCTGTAGAGCGCGGCATTGAAGCCGGCGAACCCGATCGCGCCGTAGCCGATCAGCAACGGCGCATGGCGACGAATAACCGGCCAGTCCTGCTTGAGATAGGGCCAGGCGAAGGGCACGGCGGCAATGAACGCGCCGCCCCAGCGCAGATGCGTGAGCAGCAACGGACTGATATGGCCGACCGCGAACTTGCCGGCCACCGCATTCAGCCCCCAGGCGAGGGTGGTGGCCACGAGCAACGGATAGGCCAGCGCGGCTTTCTTGGCGGCGACGCCGGGCATCAGTGCACGGTTTGCGGGGTTTGCGGGTCGTTCCTGTTCGCCCTCTCGTCAGCCAGGAAACCGCCGGACTGCATCTGCCACAGGCGTGCATACAGCCCGCCCGCGGCCAGCAATTCGGTGTGCGTACCGGCTTCCACGATCGCGCCTTCGTCGATGACGATCAGCCGGTCGAGTTCGGCGATGGTGGACAGGCGATGCGCGATCGCGATCACCGTCTTGTTGTCCATCAGGCGATGTAGGTTTTCGGTGATTGCAGCCTCGACCTCGGAATCCAGCGCCGAGGTGGCCTCGTCGAGCAGCAGGATCGGTGCGTTCTTGAGCATGACGCGGGCCAGGGCGATACGCTGGCGCTGGCCACCGGAAAGTTTCACGCCGCGCTCGCCCACCATGGCGTCCAGACCGCTTTGGCCCTGGGCATCGACCAGATCGTCGATGAAATCGCGCGCATGGGCAGCAATGAGCGCGGCGTCCACCTCGGCGTCGGTGGCATCGGGCCGGCCATAGCGTACGTTGTCGCCCACCGAGCGGTGCAGCAGCGCCGTGTCCTGGGTGACCATGCCGATGTTCTCGCGCAGCGAGGACTGGGTGACCGCCGAAATATCCTGGCCGTCGATGGTGATAGTGCCGGATTCCACATCGTGAAAACGCAGCAGCAACGACAGCAACGTCGACTTACCGGCGCCGGACCGGCCGACGAGGCCGATCTTTTCGCCGGGGGCGACGGCAAGCGAGAAATTCTCGATCACGCCTGTGCCCCGGCCATAGTGAAAGCCGACGTTATTGAAGGCGATCGCGCCCTCGCGAACGGTCAGGCGCGTCGCGTCGGGGGCGTCAACCAGCGCCTGGGTCCTGGAGAAGGTGGCCATGCCGTCGCGCAGCGTGCCGATGTTCTCGAACAGCTGCGAGACTTCCCACATGATCCATTGCGCCATGCCGTTGATGCGCAGCACCAGGCCCAGCGCGGCCGCGATCGCGCCGGCGCTGATCAATGTCGATTGCCACAGGGTGATGCCGAGCGCTGCGACTGCAATCAGCAGCAGCGAATTGAGCAGATACAGGCTGGCATAGAAGCCGTTGACCTTGCGCATCTGCGCATAGACCGTGCTCAGGAAGGTCTGCATGCTCTGGCGTGCGTAGTCGCCTTCGCGTTCGGTATGGGCGAACAGCTTGACCGTGGCGATATTGGTATAGGCATCGACCACGCGCCCGGTCATCGCCGCGCGGGCATCGGCCTGGCGCTCGGCCACCCGGCCCAGGCGCGGCACGAAATAACGCAGCAGCGCGATATAGCCGGCCAGCCAGAACAAAAACGGCACGGCCAGCCGCCAGTCTGCGCCGGCGACCAGCACCACGATGCCGGTGAAAGACACCGCCACGTAGAGCATGACGTCGAGAAACTTCATCACCGTTTCGCGTACCGCGAGCGCGGTCTGCATGAGCTTGGTGGCGATCCGCCCGGCGAACTCGTCCTGAAAGAAGGTCAACGACTGGCTGAGCAGCCAGCGATGCACCGACCAGCGAAACCGCATCGGAAAATTGCCCGACAACGCCTGAAACGTCACCAGCCCTTCGATGAATACCAGCAGCGGCAGCACAACCAGGATGACGAACGCCATGCCGGTCAGCGCGAGCGCGTTGTCGGCCAGGAACGTCTCGCGCGGCGATGTCGCGAACCAGTCGACGATATGGCCGAGGAAGGCAAACAGCGAGACTTCGATAACCGAAATGGCTGCGGTCAGCAGCGCCATGGCCAGCAGCAACGGCCACACCGGCTTCGCATAGAAAGCGATATAGCGCAGCAGGCTGTCGCGGGGCGGCGTACGGCCGTCGTCCGGAAAGGGCGCGACCAGGCGTTCGAACAGACCAAACATGGGCGAACGGGCGACGAGGCGCCGGGTTACGAAAGGCGCGCCAGTCTAGCGTATGGATGTCGTGTCGGCAGCCGTTGCCGCGTTCGGCCCGCCTGGGCGTTGCACCGCCGCTCGCCGGGGCGCGATCGTAACAGGGGCTAGAACAGACCCTGGGCCTGGGGCGAATAACTCACCCGCAGGTTCTTGGTCTGCTGGTCATGATCCAGAATCATCTTGTGGGTCTCGCGGCCGAAGCCGGATTGCTTGTCGCCGCCGAAGGCCGCATGGGTTGGGTACGGGTGGCAGGAATTGCGTCAGACATGCGCGCGCCCTGGAGCCAAGCGCCCGGCCTTTTGTCAAACGCGCGTTGGTCGGCAAACGCCTCGCCGGCTGTGGCGACCGGGCATCGCCGATGTTCAGCCCTGGGCTGACGAGCGCTTAGCGGACCAGATCCGCAATTGGCCGACGATACCCGACGGGAAGAAATAGACGCTGAGGATGAACAGCAGCCCGAACCACAGCAGCCAGCGATCCGGGTTGATGAGTTCGGCGATGAGCGTATCGGCTGGTACGAGCGCGTCGAGTTGCTTGAGCAGGTCCTGGAGATAGTTCTGTGCCAGCAGAAAAAGCACCGTGCCGATGACCGCGCCATAAAGCGTTCCCATACCGCCGATGACGCACATCAGCAGAATGAAGATCATCAGCTCGAAGTTGAGCGTGTTTTCCGGGTTCACATAGCGATTCAGCAAGGCGAACAGCACCCCGGCGACGGTGGCCAGCAGTGCAGACACAACGACCACGGCGGTGCGATACAGCACGGTGCGATAGCCCAGTGCCTGGGCTCGGAATTCGTTTTCCCGAATGGCCTGCAGTACCCGCCCGAACGGCGAATTGACCATGCGCAGCAGGAAGATGAATACCGCGATCATGGTTGCGAATGCGATGTAGTAGGTCAGGTGTCGACCGCTCAGGCGTACGCTGAACAGCGCCTCATCGAAGGCCTGTCCGATTTCGCCGGGGCTCGACAGGACGGCCGCAATAAAGCCGAACAGGTTGAAGCCGGGCAGCTTGAAGTCGAAGGGGCGGAAAGCCGGGCCCAGTTCGCGCGGGCTGCGTACGGCCAGACCGTCTTCACCGCCGGTTACGTTGTAGAGCTGGGTCACCAGGCTCATGAAGGCGAATGCCACGGCCAGCGTGACCAGTGCGAAGAAGATGGCCTTGACGCGCAGCGACAGCAGGCCGAGCAAGAGTGAGAGCAGCAAACTTGCCACCAGCGCGCCGACAATACCGATCAGCAGGGCGCCGTAACCGCTGCCGTAATGATCGCTGGCGATGGCGATACCGTAGGCCCCGATGCCGAAGAACATCGTATGGGCGAACGATACGACATGGGTATAGCCGAGCATCAGGTCGTAGGATGCAACCACGATGATGAACACGCACATCATGCCCAGCATCGAAAACGTGCGGATGCCGTCGAACAGGAACGGCCCCAGAGCCAGCCCCAGGAATATGAGCAGCAGCGCCGCGCTCAGCACAGGGCTGCGCGGGTAGTCGCCGGAAAACAAGCGGTTCAAAACGGCGGCTCCTCTAGAGTTTGATGACCGGAATCAGGCCCTGCGGGCGCCACATGAGCACGGCCACCATGAGCGCGACCGTGGCCACGGCGGCCAGCCGGGGTTCCAGATAGCCGACATACAGATTGACCAGCCCGACCAGCACGGAGCCGTAGAAACAGCCCTTGATCGAGCCCAGCCCGCCGAGAATGATGACCACGATCACCGAGATCATCAGTTCGTCGCCCATATGCGCGGTGATGATTTCCCGGTACATGGCCCACATGGCGCCGCCGAGTCCTGCCAGCGCCGAGCCCGCGATGAACACGCCCAGAAACAGCAGACGAATGCGATAGCCCTGAATCTCCACCATTTCGCGGCTTTCGACCCCGGCACGGATGAGAATGCCCACGCGCGTACGTTCGATGATCCAGCTCAACAGCGCGTAGATCGCCAGCCCCAGCACCACGGCGATGAGGCGGTATTTTTCAAGCGCAATGCCGCCGGCGATCGGCAGCCACTCCGGCAGGAACACTGCGCCCTTGAGGGCGTCGGGGCGCGGTACCGGCAGTTCGTTCGAGCCCCACACCACCTGGATGAGTTCCATGATGATGATCGAGCCGCCGACGGTGACCAGGATCTGCTTGAGATGATCGCCGTAGACCGGCCGGATGATCAGGCGCTCGAACACCAGCCCGAGCAGGCCCGCGACCAGTAGCGCGAAGCCGAATGCGGGGACGATCGCGATCAGATTCACCCACAACGACGGCTGATCGGCCTGTGCGCCCAGCCAGATCAGCACGCTGGCGCCGGCAAACGCCCCCAGCGAAATGAAGGCGCCGTGGGCCAGATTGAGCACGTTCATCAGGCCGAAGGTCAGCGTCATGCCGGATGCCATGAGAAACACCATCGCGCCCATCGCCAGGCCGCTGATGGTCAGCACGACCCATACCCGTGGCTCCATGAGGGCGAGGGCGGCCAGCATCATGGTCAGCAGGATGAAGATATGCGGCTTGTCATGCCGGAAGGCATTGAAGCGCGCGATTGCACCCGTGGGCCCGGTCGGTTCGTCGATGCGCACGTCATCCGCGGCCATGCTCAGGCTCCTGTGTTCATTGATGTTCACCCATGCCCAGCCCCAAGAGCTGGTGCTGGAGATCGTCGTCGTGGGCGAGGGTGGCCATGGACCCGGACCAGACCACGCGACCGTCGTTCATGACCGCCGCCGATTGACCCAGCCGACGCGAGAAATTGAAGTTCTGTTCGACCAGCAGGATGGTGACCTGCTGGCTTTTGAGCTGTTCGAAGGCGTCGGCCAGATCGTCGATAATCGCCGGCGCGAGCCCTTTGGTGGGTTCGTCGATCAACAGCAGTTCCCGCGGCTCGATGATGGCGCGGGCGATCGCCAGCATCTGTTTCTGACCGCCTGACAGGTTGCCGGCCGGTTTGTCCCAGAACCGCTTGAGCGGCGGGAACAGGTCGACGATCCAGTCGAGCCGGGCCGGGTCCATCGCACCGCTGACCGCAGCAAGCATCATGTTCTCGCGTACCGTCAACAGGCTGAAGATGCCCATGTTCTCGGGCACGAAGGCAATGCCGCGGCGCACGATACGCGGCGTGCTCTGGCCGGTGATGGACTGGTCGTGAAAACGAATATCCCCGCCGGTGACCGTGGTCAGCCCCATGATCGTGCGCAGCGTCGTACTCTTGCCGGCCCCGTTGCGCCCGAGCAGCATCGTCAGTTCGCCCTTGGGCACGACGAGGTCGACGCCGTGCAGGATGTGGTACTGGTCGATATCCGCGCAGACCTGGTCGAGTGAAAGCAGCGTCTCGCTCATGACTGTGCGCTCCCGGCTGCGGCGGGCTGTTCCGGGCTCGCGCCCAGATAGACCTGTTGTACGACAGGCGATGCGATCACCGCTGCCGGTTCACCGTCGGCCACCCGTTCGCCGTTATGCAGAACCACGATGCGATCCGATAACGAACGCACGATATCCATCTTGTGTTCGACCAGCAGGATGATCCGGTCCTGCTGTTTCTTGATATCCGCGATCAGGTCGAGGATGACCGGTACTTCGTCCACGCTCATGCCGGCGGTGGGTTCGTCGAACATGAAGACCTTGGGTTCGAGCGCGAGCAGCAGTGCCACCTCCAGCTTGCGCTGGTCGCCGTGGGGCAGATTGGCCACCGGCGTATCAGCGCGTTTGCCCAGGTTGACCTGCTCAAGATAGGCCGCTGCGCGATCGGTGATATCGCGTCGCGCTGCGGCCCTTTGCCAGAAGATATGGCCGATTCGATAGCGTGAGGCCACGGCAAGGCGCACGTTTTCCAGCGCGCTCAGCCCGGGGAACAGATTGGTGAGCTGGAACGCGCGCCCCAGCCCCTTGTCGGCTCGCGCCGGGGCGCCGAGTGACGTCAGGTCTTCGCCGAACAGGCGCACGCTGCCGGCGGTGGCGGACAGCTGCCCGGAAATGAGGTTGAACAGCGTCGTCTTGCCGGCGCCGTTCGGGCCCACGATCGAGGTCAGCGTGCCGGGATGAAATGCGCAGGACACCTTGTTGACCGCGGTATGCCCGCCAAACGTGATGCTCAGATCGCGGATTTCCAGCCCGGCCTGATCCGCCGCCGAGGGCGCGTCGGCAGTCGCTGCATCGTGCGCGCCGTCAGAACCGTTTTGTTGCATGCCTGGCCTGTCGATAGTCGTATCGCCAGGCGAAGACGTCATGCCGACGCCTTCGCCCCTGGGGTGTTGCGGCGATGCCGTTTCAGCGACCGTTACGAACCGGGATATCCAATTCGTCCGTGTCGATCACGCGTACCAGCGTCGGTACGCCGGCCGTGACTTCGCGATCGGCAAACCAGTCGTCCCGGTCTTCGACCTTGATACGAAAGTGATACATCTGCTGCATGGCCTGATGATCGGCAGCACGGATATTCATCGGGCCCTTGGGGGTATCGAAATCCAGGCCTTCCAGTGCTTCGATCAAGTCTTCCGTATCGGTGGAACCGTTGGTCTTGCGGATGGCTGCGGTAATGGCCATGGCCTGGGCAAAACCCTGTGCCGTGAAGAAATCCGGCGCGGCGTCGAAACGCTTCAAGTGCTGGGCGACAAACCAGTCGTTGATTTCGTTATCCGGCGATTCGAAATAGTAGAAACCAGCGCCTTCCATGCCGGGAAATTCGGAATAACTGACCAGCGCCGGCAGGATGTTGCCGCCGGTGGCGAGCTTGATACCGAAGCGGCCGGGCTTGAGATCCTGGATACGGCTGAGCGGGTTGGCGCTGCCTGCCCAGATGGCAAAGATGTATTTGCCCTTGTCACAGTCGTCGCGATCCTTGAGCGCACCGAAAAGCCGTTGTGCGGCCGCGGTGAAATCGGTTGCGTCGGTGGGCAGATACTCTTCGTGCACGACCGCGCCGCCTTCGGCTTGCATGGCTTCCTTGTAGGCCGCCACGCCGTCGCGCCCGAATGCATAGTCCTGAGCAATCGTTGCCACACACACGCCCGGCGCGCCCAGTGCGACCGCATTGGAAACCGCGTCCTGCGACGAGTTGCGGCCCACGCGGAAGACATAGCGGTTCCAGTCCTTGCCGGTGATCGCGTCGGCCACGCCTTCGGGCATGATCACGCGTTCGTACATCTGTGCGATCGGCAGCGTGGCCAGCGCGACGCCGGAAGAAACCGGCCCCACGACGATATGGGCATCGTCTTCTGCATAGGCTTCTTCCACCAGCGCGCGTGCCCGGGCCGGATCGAGCTGCGTGTCCTTGTCGATGATCTCGATGGGTCGACCCTCGATTTCCATTGAGCCGTCGGTGGCATATTCAAAGCCCATCTTCATGCCCACGCGCAGCTGCTCGGCATAGGCCGATAACGGCCCGGTAAATCCGGTGACATGGGCAATACGAATGGAGTCGGCCGCCAGCGAGGCAGGCGCGGCGACGATCGTGGCGAGGGCGAATGCAATCGCTGTGATAGGACGCTTCATCGGATCTCCTGGATTATCGGCCCCGCTCGGGGCGCTGTGTTATATCGAAAAGCGCTGAGGCTGAATATGACACCTAGTTCACCTTTGGGCAAGCATTTTCGGCCATCTTGTTGCTGTATGGCACTGCTTGCCATGAGCGTTTTAAGTATCTGAATAAAATAGAATATATAGATAATCAGCCGGATTCTCGGTATTGGTTGGTTGTTTTATTGACGTGGTTGAAGTCGCTGAATTAGTTTATAACTGACTAGTGAGTCAGTATTCAGTCGATGAGGTTTGTGCCATGTCTGCCCCCAATGCCAATGCCATAGTCGACCCGGGGCCGGGCGCGCCCAAGACGGCGCGTGGCGCGCGTACGCGTGCGCGCATACTCAAGGCGGCCGAAGCGACGTTCGGCACGCTGGGTTATCACCGCGCCGGCATCAGCGATATCACCCGCGATGCCGGCGTTGCCCAGGGCACCTTCTATAACTACTTCGCGGGCAAGGAAGAAATTCTTCGCGAACTGGTGCGGGATATGGGCCATCAGGTGCGTGCACGTCTGGCCGCCGAAGTCGTCAATGCACGCGATCGTCTCGAGGCAGAAGAAAAAGGCCTGCGTGCCTTTCTCGAATATCTGCACGACAACCCGTTCCTCTATCGCGTGCTGCAGGAAGCGCAGTTCGTCGATGAGTCGATTTACCGCGAATACTACGAGGCGTTCGGGCGCGGTTATCTGCGCATGCTCGCCGACGCAACCCGCAAGGGCGAGATTCGCTCGGGCAATAACGAAGTCCGGGTATGGGCGCTGATGGGGATGTCGAACTTTCTGGGCTTGCGCTATGCGCTCTGGGAGGACGACGTTTCGTTCGACGAAATCGTGACCACGATCTCCGATCTGTTTCGCCATGGGCTGGCGATCGACGGCCTGGATCGAAAGCCGTGAGTGCCGTGCGCAGCGGTATCGAAGATCGTATCGCGCGCGTGACGCTCGATCGTCCCGAACGCCATAACGCACTTGTGCCGGAATTGCTGTGCGGTCTGCGCGCCGCGCTCGCCGAGATCCGTGCATCCGATGCGCGCGTGTTGATTCTGGACGCCAGCGGGCCGTCTTTTTCCACCGGCGGGGACGTGGCCGCTTTCGCCGATACCGCGCGCTCGGATCGAAAAGCCTATGCCCAGCAGGTGGTCGGCGAACTCAACGCGACGCTGCTGGACTTGCTCGAGATGCCCATGCCGACCGTGGTCGCCGTACACGGCATGGTGACCGGCGGCTCGGTGGGTCTGGTGCTGGCCTGCGATATCGCCGTGGTGGGCGATGGCGCGAGCTTTGCGCCCTGGTACACGGTGGTGGGTTTCAGCCCGGACGGTGGCTGGACGACGCTCATGCCTGAACGCATTGGCCGCGCCCGAGCGCTGGATATACAGCTGACCAATCGGCGCCTGGACGCCGATGAGGCCTATCGTCTGGGGCTGGCCCAGTATCGAGCCGGCGCCCACGACACCGGCATACGCGCGCTCGAAGTGGCACGCGTCATTCGCGCCGCGCGTGCCGGCAGCGTCGCCCACACCCTGGCGCTGACCCGGCCGGATAGAACCACCGTGGCCGCCGGGCTGGAAGCCGAATACCGGCATTTTCTCGAACAAATCGTCAGCGACGAGGCCGACCGGGGCATGGCGGCCTTTATAAAGCGATGACGGCTATTGCTGCGATTGCCGCGCCAGATGGTCACGTTGCATCAGCCGTGCTGGCCGCGAGCCGCGATAAACAAGAATAACGACGACGGAGGCAGAAATGCAGATGTTCGACCTGCTGGGTCATCGGGCGCGGGTAACGCCGGACCGACCTGCATTGGAGGATCTGGACAGCGGCGAATGCTATGACTACGCCGGCTTGAACGAGCGGGCGGCTCGTCTGGCGGCCGCAGCCCGACAGCACTGGGGACTTGAAGAGGGCGATCGGATCGCCTGGCTGGGTCACAGCCGCGCAGAGTTCTTCGCCATGTTGTTCGGCTGTGCCAAGGCCGGTCTGATCCTCGTGCCATTGAACTGGCGCCTGGCGGTACCGGAACTCACCGTGTTGATGGCCGATTGCACGCCGCGCGCATTGATCTTCGGCGCCGAGTTTGCCGAAGCTGCGGCGACGCTCGCGAAAAAACAGCGGGGTTTGACCCTGATCGCGCTGGACGCGCCCGCACAGGGGCAGCGCGACTATGGGCACGACCTGGCCGATACCGAGCCGGCTCTGAGCGCGCATCCTGACAAGGATCCCGATACGCCGTGGTATCTGCTCTATACCTCGGGCACCACCGGCAAGCCCAAGGGCGTGATCCAGACCTTTCGCATGATGATGGCCAACTATTTCAACATCGGCCTCGCGGTGGAGCTCACCAGCAGCGACGTATTGCTCAACGTGCTGCCCCTGTTTCATACCGCCGGCATCAATCTCTATTCATCGGCGGTATTTCTGGCCGGCGGCTGCGTGCTGGTGCCGCGCGGTTTCGATGCGGATCAGGCGTTGCAGGTGCTCGAGCACAGAGCCACGGTTTTCTTCGGTGTGCCTGCGGTCTATCAGGCCCTGCTTGCCCAGCCGGGCTTCAGCGGTGAGCGGTTGCAGCGGGTTCGCTCCTGGGGCTGCGGCGGTGCGCCGCTGTCGCTGACGGTTGCACAGCAGTATGTCGATGCCGGCATTCATGTGCGTACCGGCATGGGCATGACCGAGACCGGCCCGACGGTTTTCCTGCTCGACGAAGATAAGGTGCTCGAAAAGATCGGCTCTATCGGCCGTCCGCAGCTGCTCACCGAGGTGCGCATCGTCGACCTGGTGGGGGATGACGTCGACTGCGGCGAGGCCGGCGAATTATGGATCCGCGGGCCGAATATCACGCCCGGTTACTGGGGCCAGCCCGATGCCACCGCCCAGGCCATAGACGAACAGGGCTGGTTGCACAGCGGCGACATCGCCCGCTGCGATGCGCAGGGCGATTACTACATCGTCGATCGCCTGAAGGATATGTATATCTCGGGTGGTGAAAACGTCTATCCCGCAGAAGTGGAGTACGTGCTCGGCCAGCATGCGGCGATTGCAGAAGTGGCCGTGGTCGCCGCCCCGGACGAGCACTGGGGTGAAGTCGGTACCGCGTTCTATGGGCTACGGCCGGACGCACCGCCGCCGGAAGTCGATACGCTGCGCGCGTTCTGCCGTGAGCGACTGGCCGGTTACAAGGTGCCCGCCAAATTCATCCAGGTCGATGCGCTGCCGCGAAACGCGCTCGGCAAGGTCACCAAGCAGGTGCTGCGTGAAAATTCATGACGCCGGGCGCGATCACGCGCTCGAAAACTTCCATGCCGGCCGGCCCATCGAGCGCGAGCTCATTCTCACGCAGGCGGATTTCGATCGGTTTGCCGCGTTGAGCGGTGACCACAATCCGATCCATGTCGACCCGGCCTATGCTGCACGCACCCGTTTCGGTGCGACCGTATCGCACGGCATGCTTTTGTTCGCCGCGGTGCGCGAATTCGTGGGCTGTGTATTCGCGGACCGAGGGTTGCAGGCACAAACACTCAAATTTCCGACGCCGGCCTATGCCGAAGAGCCGCTGCGTATCGAACTCGTCGGCCAGGGCGATGCGTGCGACGGTGTTCTGGCACTGGCGACACGGGTGGTGAAGCTGGACGGCCAGCTATGCCTGGACGGTATGTGTCGCGTTCGGACAGCAACCGGGAATGGCTCATGAGCGAACAGATTCCACGCTTCGATGCGCTGGCCGTTGGCGACCGTGCGACCACGACCCGATCTTTCAGCGACGCCGACATGGCCCGCTGGTGCGACATGATGTCGGTCACGAAGGCTCCCGAACAGGTGCCCGAACCGCTGATCGCTGCGCTGTTTTCGTATCTGCTGGGCGAGCAGTTGCCGGGGCACGGCACGAACTACCTCAAACAGGAGATGCAATTCGAGCACGCGGCGTGTGTTGGCGAGGAACTCACCGTCGAGGTCTGCGTAAGCCGCCTGCGCCGCGACGAGGCCCTGGTCGATCTTGATACCACGTGTACGGGTAGCGAGGGCCGTACGATTTGTTCCGGTCGCGCGCTGGTTCTTTTTGCGTGTTGATCCGATGCTAGATGCACGCCTTGGCGCCTGGCTGGAGCAAGTCAATCAGCGGACGGCGGAATCGGACGACCCGGAAATCGCGGCCGACCCAGCGGCAGTGCGCAGCAACCTGGCCGCCATGACGGCGCAGTTCGTAAGCCCCGGGCCTGGCGTTTCATGGGTGGCCGACCGTGTAGTCGAAGCCGAAGGCCAGTCGGTCGACGTGCGGTTGTACGATCCCGCGCCGCAGCGCGCGAAGCCTGTCTTGTTGTTTTTTCATGGCGGCGGCCATATGGCCGGAAGCGTTGCCGTTTACGACCCGATCTGTCGACGTCTTGCCGAAGCCAGCGGCGGGCTGGTCGTGTCGGTCGATTATCGGCTCGCGCCCGAACATCCCTATCCGCAGGGCCTCGAGGATTGCCTGCACGTGGTCCGGCATGTCCGGGCGCTGCTGGAATCGGCGCAGCGGCTGTTTGAACCACGTCTCGTATTGGTGGGCGATTCCGGCGGCGCGGCGCTGGCCGCAACGATCAGCGCCCGCGCCCAGACCGATGCCTCGCTGGCAGTCGATGCGCAGGTATTGATCTATCCCAGCCTCGATTACACGCTGAACCACCGGTCCGTGTACGACAACGGTCGCGGTTATCTACTAGAACAGGCGCGTATCGGCTGGTATTTCGATTGCTATTTTCAGGGTCAGGAAGACCGTCTTGCCGTGTCGCCGTTGTACATGCCGGTCACGCCAACGCTGGCGCCGACGCTGGTGATCAGCGCCGGCTACTGCCCGCTGCGCGACGAGGCGTTCGCTTATGCGCAGCGTCTGGCTGCCGGCGGCGTGACCTGTCGGCATCGGCACTTCGCCGACATGATCCATGCCTATCTGAACCTCGAAGCATTGGTACCCGAGGCCTGCGCCCAGACCTATAGAGAAATAGGCGATTTCCTCGCGCGCTAAGGCCCAGGCCAACGGGTCATCGGCCTTGGCCGTCGCATACGGTGTTCGTTCGTGTCCGGTTGGACGCGACGAGCACCGCGTATGGAAACGACGGCCAGGGCAGCCACGGCCTATTTCGCTGTCACGGCGCGTCGCGACGCGACCTGGGCGAAGCCGTAGCTGGCCGCGACATAGGCTACCAACGCGCTGATGACCGCATTGACGGGGGGAATACCGGGCAACAGGTTGGCGGCTGCAAAGCCGACCGCCCAGGCGCCGACGGCTATCCAGTTCACCTGTCTGAGCGCGGCCTGCTCGAGCGTTGGATAGTGGCGGCGTGCCACGATGAAGAAATCGGCGATCAGGATCGCGCCGATCGGCGGCAGGGCCGAGCTGAGAAACGACAGCCAGCCAACGAAGTTGTTGTACAGCCACAGGGCGGCGAGCGTGCCGATCAAGCCGTTGAAAATCACGATCCAGTGCTTGGGCAGACGGGTGATATTGGCAAAGCCGAGCGAGGCGGCATACAGCGCGTTGTCGTTGGTCGTCCAGATATTGAGCCCGAGGACCAGAATCGCGGGCAGGATCAGCCCCTGGGCGAACATGACCTGGGAGATGTCGGCTTCGCTGTAGACCAGCGCACCCACTGCACCAAAAGTGAACATCAGCGAATTGCCCAGAAAGAAGGCGATCAGCGTCGTGCTCACGCCCACTGTTGGATTGCGAGCAAAGCGCACGAAGTCCGGCGTCAGGGTCGCGCCGCTGATGAACGATCCGATACAGGCAGTGAGCGCCACGGCCAGGGTGATCGGCTCGTCCGGGATGATGGAAGCCAGCGCGTCGAGGCCACCGGCTTCGCCCACGGCCATCGCCACCGACATGTTGCCGAGTACGAAGATCGCCGGTACCGCGATGAAGCTCAGGATCGTCAGGGCCTTGAAACCGACCCAGGCGGTGGCGGTCATGAGTACGCCGCCAATGGCGATCAAGGCATAGATATTGAATCCGGTTGCGGCCTGGATGGGCAGGGCGAACATCACCACGCCCACGCCGAACCAGCCCACCTGCGTGCCGCCGAGCAGAAACGACGGCAGCCACGAGCCGCGCACGCCGAAGGCATAGCGGCTGAGCAGATGCGTGGACAGGCCGGTACGGCTGGCGATGAAGGCCAGCGCCACGGCATACAGCCCGAGCACGAGATTGCCCGCCATCACGATCGCGGCGAACTCCAGCAGCGTCAGGCCCTGGCCGAGCGTGCCGCCGGCCCACATGCTGGCCGAGAAGAAGGTAAAGCCGAGCATGACGGCGAGCATGGTCCAGAAACCGCGACGCGCGTTTTCGGGAACGGCAGAGAATTCAAAGTCCTGGAAATCGTGTTCGGATTGCGGCATCGGTCGATATACGGTGGAGCGAGGACAAAAGGCGCGCGATCGGCGACAGGCGGCTGCACCCAAACGGCGCAACCCGGCGCGGCATTATCCTTCAGTTGGAAGCGAAGCCGAAGCACAGCAAAGCCCGTGCCAGCAGAAAAAGAGGCGCGCAGCAGTCGCGTAGCGCGCTATGCATGGGTCAGCGCGCTCTTGATAACGCGGCGCGTGTCGGGTGGAAAGCAAGGGTTGAAGCGATCCGCGTACGTGCCGATACGCCGCGTCTGGCCGACGATATCGGGAAAGCCGCTTTTTGGCAGGAATATCGTAGTCGGCCAGGCGGGCAAGCCGCGCGGCCCTGTCCGCGGATTTCAGTGCAGTAGCGGCTCCGCCAGGTATGCTCGAGCGTGCGCGATGTGCGCGGCCGAGTAATGGTGAGACGCGGCAGTCGCGGCCTGCTATGGGCGAGCGACGGCGTCAGTGGTCCCGAACATAAGCGGTACGCGCTTGAAGACCACGTTGGCGCGATCTACGCGGTACGTAGGGGCCTCGGCATCCATGCGGGCCGATGTCGTGAGCGGCTCGGACGCGGTGGCCGCGCGGAGCAGCCGATCTGGTCTGGATAAAAAAAGGGCAGCTCGAAAGCTGCCCTCGCTGGTAGCGGCCAGATACGGTCGCACCCAGGGGATTACATATCCGAATCGCGCTGCTGGTTGAGCTCTTCCGGACTGGACGGATCGCGCTGACCCATGCCGGTGTCGCCGTCGGCGCTGTTGCCGTCGCCCATGCTGTTGCCGCCGGACATGGTGTCCTGGCTCATCGAACCGTCGTTGGACATCGAGCCTTGGCCCTGCATGCCGTTGTCGTTCGACATCGCGCCTTCGTTGGAGCGCTCGGCATCGTAGTCCTGGCTGTCCCGCTGGCCGTCCGTGCTGCCATAGCTGTCGTCGCGGGCGTGGCTCTGGCTCTTGACGGTACCGTCGCTGGACATCCCGCTACCGCCGGCCATGTCGCTGTCGCTGCTCATGCCGCTCTCGCTGGACATGGTGCTGCTGGTGTTGCCGGAGGCGCTGCCAGCCGATTCGGCAGCGAACGCCGCCGGCGTGAACGTTACGGCGCCGGCAACGACCAATGCGGTCAGGACGGACGGGGTAAACTTGGAAATGGGATGCATAATGCAACTCCTGTGGTGTTCTTTTCCGGACTGGAAAATGGGTAGCCGGAAACTGCAGCCTAATGACGTTTTTCGAATGGCGCCTGAACGGCAGCGACCGTAAAAACGCGTCTGGGAAAATACTATGGTGCCGAGCTCGGGGCGCGATATCCGCAATTACCCGCAGCCCGAGCGATACGTGTCGTCACGCTGGTTTTAGCGCGCAAACACCTGTTGCCACAGCTAATGGTTTTTGAAATAGGCGGTAATGATGGTCCGTCATCGACAATATCGCGCAGGGAGCGGCCAGAAGGAATAGCGATGAGAGCGATACGGTGTCTGCAAAAACTTGCGATCGGGTGGGTGTTGGCAATGGCACTCGGTGCGGTGGCGCCTGCCGCCCTGGCGGACAGCGACTCGGTGATGGTCTTCGCTGCCGCCAGCCTCAAGAATGCGATGGACGAAGTGGTGGGCAACTACGAACGTCACAACCCCACCCGCGTACGGGTCAGCTATGCCGGCAGCTCGACGCTCGCTCGCCAGATCGAGCAGGGCGCGCCAGCGGATGTTTTTGTATCCGCCAATCAGAACTGGATGGATCGGCTCGAGACACGTGACATGATTCGTGCCTCGTCGCGCTTCGACCTGCTGCGCAATACGCTGGTGCTGGTGGCGCCCGCGAACAGCGATAACCGCATCGCGCTCGATCGGCCCGGCGAGCTACGGTCTGTGCTCGGCGACGACGGCTATCTGGCCATGGCCAATACCGATGCAGTGCCGGCCGGTATCTATGGTCGTCAGTCGTTGCAACGGCTGGGTCTGTGGCCCGGCTTGCAGGGCCGTATCGCCCAGGCCGAGGACGTACGCGCCGCGCTTGCCCTGGTCGCGCGCGGCGAGGCGCCGCTGGGCGTGGTGTACGCCAGCGACGCGGTTGCCGAGAAGAAAGTCCGGGTGGTGGCAAAATTCGCTGCCGACAGCCACGACCCGATCGTCTATCCGGCGGCCCTGCGGGCCGGTGTCGATAACCCGGCCGCCGAGCAGCTGTTGGCTTACATGCGCAGTGATGCGGCACGCGCCGTGTTCAAGCGCTGGGGATTCGCAGTCGTCGCCCACGACTGAAGCGCATCATGTTCGATCCCGCCATGCTCGAGGTCCTGTCGCTGAGTTTGTGGGTGGCCACGGCGGCCGTGCTGTTCAGCCTGCCGCTGGCGTTGTGGGTGGCCTGGTTTCTGGCCCGCTCGCGCTGGCGCGGCAAGATGGTGGTCGATGCGCTCGTGCATCTGCCCCTGATCCTGCCGCCTGTGGTTACCGGCTATCTGTTGCTGATCGGTCTGGGCCGCAACAGCCTCGTGGGCGGCTGGCTGGCCGATACCTTCGGGCTGGTGTTCGCCTTTCGCTGGACCGGCGCGGCGCTGGCCGGCGCGATCATGGGGTTTCCGCTGCTCGTTCGCCCGATCCGCCTGTCGCTGGAAGCCATCGATACGCGCGTGGAGTCCGCGGCGGCCACGCTGGGCGCATCGCCGCTGTGGGTGGCGCTGACCGTGACCTTGCCGCTGGCCCTGCCGGGGGTGATCGCGGGGCTGGTGCTGGCGTTTGCCCGCGCCCTGGGCGAGTTCGGCGCGACCATCACCTTCGCCTCCAATATCCCGGGCGAAACCCGCACCCTGCCGATCGCGATCTATACCTTCATCCAGGTACCTGGCGGGGAAGGCCGGGCGGCCCAGCTCATTCTCGTGTCGATAGCGGTATCGCTGGCGGCGCTGGTGGTTTCCGAGCTGATCGCCCGCCGGGTGAAACGATTACAGGCGATTGCCTGATGCTGTCGATCGATATCGCACATCGCCAGGGCGATTTCTCGCTTGAATGCGCCTTCGACAGCGATGCCCGCGTGACCGGTCTGTTCGGGCCCTCGGGCGCGGGCAAGAGCACTCTGTTACGTATCATTGCCGGGCTGGTGCGGCCCGACCGGGGCCGAGTGGAACTGGCCGGGCGCTGCGTATTCGATAGCCGGGCCGGGGTGCACGTGCCGGCGCACAGGCGTCGTATTGGCTACGTGTTCCAGCGCGCGCGCCTGTTCGCGCATCTGAACGTACGCCACAACCTGGGCTACGGGGCCTGGTTCGCCCGCGAAAAACCGGGTCGTGCGCGTTTCCGGCAGGTGGTCGACATGCTCGATATCGGGCCGCTGCTCAATCGCCGCGTTACCGGCTTGTCCGGGGGCGAACAGCAACGGGTGGCCATCGGTCGGGCATTATTATCGAACCCCGCCATGCTGCTGCTGGACGAACCCCTGGCTTCGCTGGACGTTGCACGGCGCCAGGAAGTGCTGCCGTATATCGAACGTCTGAGCGCGGAGTCCGAGCTGCCGATCGTGTTCGTGAGCCATCAGCTGGACGAATTGCTGCGCCTGGCCAATCGGCGGGTTGTGGCCGTTCGCGACGGCCGGGTGACGTTCAGCGGTCCGACCGCCGAGTTTCTGGCACAGCCGTCGCTGCTGGGCGCTGAGCAGGCCGGGGATGCCGGGGTGTTGTTGCGCGGTAAAATCATCGCGCATTGGTCCGGTGACGGGCTGACCGAGATCGCCTGCGGTCGGCAATCTTTGTTCGTGCCGCATGTGGCGCATCCGGCGGGGTCTGCGATTACCCTGCACGTACGGGCACGCGACGTCATGCTGGCGTGCCAGCGCCCGCAGGATATCAGCGCCTTGAACGTGCTCGAAGCCCGTATCGAACAGCTCGTCGCCGACGGCGACTATGCAGTGAATGTCCATATGCGGGTGGGCGAGCAACCGCTGGAAGCCCGTATCACCCGGCGCTCGGCCGAGTCGCTGGTCCTTGTCCCCGGCCAGACCATCCATGCCGTGGTCAAGAGTCTGGCCCTGGCTGAACAGGCGTGGGAGCGGCTGGGCGGACTCTAATGCGCAGCAACCGCAGGCGCCGGGGTGGCGGGTTCCTGGCCGCGCCGTGTCAGTCGATCTCAGCCGGCGTGAGCGGCGAAGCGCTGATGGATTTCCAGCACATGAACGATACTGGGTAGCAGCGCGGCCAGCGTTTCCTGTGCGCCTGAGCGGCTGCCCGGGAAGGTCAGCACGAGCGAATTGCCGGCAAAGCCGGATACGCCGCGCGAGAGCACCGCATAGGGGGTACGCCGCTGGCCGAAGGCGCGCGCGGCTTCCATCAGCCCCGGCATGGGCGTGGTCAACAACGGTTCGACCGCTTCCACCACCCGGTCCTTCGGGCCGATGCCGGTGCCACCGACGGTGACGATCAGCTGGGCGTCGGCTGCGATCGCGGCGTCGAGCGCTTTGCGGACCTGTGTTTCATCGTCGTGCAGCAGCTGATAGTCGACCGGCGCGAAGCCGGCTTTCTCCAGGCCTTCGAGCACATGGCGACCGGCGGTATCCGGTTTGTGGCCGTCGGCCACCGGGTCCGAGACCATCAGTACGGTCGCCGACAACGGTTTTTTGAGCGTTCGCGTGAAGTGGCTCTTGCCACCGGTCTTGTCGAGCAGCCGCGTTTCGCCAATGGCCAGCTCTTCGGCCTCGGCATAGGGCTTGAGCATGTCGTAAAGCGTAAGCGCGGCCATGCTGGCGGCAGTGAGGGCTTCCATTTCGACACCGGTGGGGCCGATTGTATGGACTTCGGCCTCGATCACCACGCGCTCGGCCTCGATATGGAAATGCACCTCGGCGGCATGGATGGGCAGCGGGTGACACAGCGGCAGCAGTTCATCCGTGCGTTTAGCGGCGAGAATGCCGGCAATACGGGCACTGGCCTGGGGGTCGCCTTTTTCGGTGTCGCGATCGGCGATACGCTGCAGGCAATGGCCGGGCGCATGGAAACTCGTTGTAGCGGTCGCCGAGCGCAGGGTCTCGGGCTTCATGCCGACATCTTTCATGACTGTGGTCCTGATTCGCGGGCTTTGTCTGCGTCGCGCGGGCGTTCCGGGCGGGGCACTTCCGTGCCTTCGAGATAGGCGCTGCTGCCGTCGGCATAGAATTCGTTCTTCCATACCGCCACGCGTGCCTTGAGTTCCTCAAGCGCATAGCGTGCGGCTTCGAAGGCGGCGTCGCGGTGCACGGCGCGTACCACCACGTAGACGCTCACCTCGCCCAGGCCCAGGCGGCCGGTACGGTGCTGTATCCGGCAGGCGTGGGCCTCGAATTTGTCCATGGTCTCGGCCTCGATATCGGCCAGCGTGCGGGCCGCGAGCGGGCCATAGGCCGAATAATCCATGGACTCCACCTCGCGGCCGGCGTTGTTCAGGCGCACGGTGCCGCCGAAGACCACCAGCGCCCCGCAACGATCGTCTGCGGTTTCCGCCATCAGCGCGTCGAGGTCCAGGGGGTCGTCGGTCAGATGGCGGAGTGAATCCGCCTGCCCGCCGGACACCGGCGGGATCAGCGCGACCCTGTCGCCATCGGCCAACGGGGTATCGCTGGCCAGCAGGGTATCGCCGCGTGCGCAGGCCGTGCGTGAGAGCAGATCACGCGCGCTTGGATACTGCTGCTGTGCGCAGTCGATAAGCTGGGCGGGCGTGAACGGCGTGCCGAGGCGGAGGGCCACCGTGTCGGCGCCCATCAGCGCGGCAAGCTGGCCGAAACATTCGGCATGGACGGTAATCGAATCGCTCATGATCGGGTCACGGCAGAAATGCAATACGCAAGGCTAGAGGGTGGTTGCGACCGGGGCAATCGCCGACGGCTCGGCGTCGCGATCAGTCGTCGTTAGCGCGGGCCGTCGTGCGGCCTGCGCCCGTGCACCAGAACGCCAGCGCGCTGGCCTCCAGTACGGCCGCCACCGCGAGCGCGCCCGGCCAGCCGCCGAGTTCGTAGGCGATGCCCGAGACGAGCGAACCGAGCGCGCCGAACAGAAAGAAACAGCCCATATAGGCGGTCGTAATCCGGCTGCGGGCATCCGGACGCAGGGTATAGATCGTGCTCTGGTTGAGAATCTGCACGCCCTGAACGCCCAGATCCATCAGCAGCAGTCCGACGATGATCGCGGTCAGGCTATGCGGGTTGAAGCCCATGAACACGAACGAGCCGCAGGCGAGCAACAGGAAAGCGCCGGTTGCCCAGCGTTCGTAGCCACTGTCGTGAAAACGCCCGGCCAGCGATGCACCCAGCGCGCCAGCCGCGCCGAACAGGCTGAATAGGCCGATAGTGGTTTCACTGTAGTTGTAGGGCGCGCCAGCGAGCAGGAAGGGCAGTACCGTCCAGGTGATGGTGAAGCCGGCAAAGCCAAAGGCGCCGTAGACGATACGCCGTCGCAGCACCGGTTCCTCGACCAGCAGCGCGCCTACCGAGCGCAGCACCTGGCCGTAGCGCAGCGTATTCACTGGCGGCGCGTTGTTCGGCAGTACCCGCCAGAGCAGGATTGTCTGGGCCAGCATGGCGATCGCGGCACAGCCGAATACGGCCCGCCAGCCGGCTATATCGGCGACGATGCCGGAAAACGCACGAGCCAGCAGAATGCCGATCAGCAACCCGCTCATCACCCGTCCGACCACCGCGCCGCGCTGGGCCGGCGCGGCCAGGGTGGCGGCCATGGGCACCATGATCTGGGCCGAGGTGGCGGCCAGGCCGATCACGAAGCTGGCCAGCACGAAATAGCCGAAGGCCGGGGCCAGCGCGGCCGCGGCCAGGGCCAGCGCGGTCACCAGGCAGACGACACCGATCAGCCGACGGCGATTGAAGAAATCGCCTACGGGCACGATGAACACCAGGCCGGCGGCATAGCCGAGCTGGGTGACGGTGATGATGGTGGTGGCGCCCGCCGACGAGATATCGAAGCTGCGGGTGAGCAGATCGAGCAGGGGCTGAGCGTAATAAATGTTGGCGACCGACAGGCCGCAGGCCACGGCCATCAGCCAGGCCAGCGGGGCCGACGGCGTGAGCTCGGTATGTTCGTTCGTCACAGCGGCAGTGGGTTCGAGAAAAGGCAGCGGATTCTAACGCTGTATTGTGCACAGGTGTGTTTTTGCGCTGACTGAACCCGTATTTCCCGGCGCGGACTGTTCGATAGCTGCACCGAGGGTGCATGGCTTCCGCGTGGTGCGCGTCGAGGTCTGATTTACCCGGCCGTGCCATGTTCGGGGCCGTAGCCGGTGGCCTTGCTCTGTGAATGGAGACAAAAAAACCCGCCTGAGCACAGGCGGGTTGGGCTGCCGACGCACGGCAGGTCGGCGCGAACGCCGACCGGACGATCGATCAGTCGTCGTCGCGTTCGCTGCGCAGGATTTCGCCGGTTTTGCCGTCGATGGTGAGCTCGACGCGCTGGCCGGCCGGGTCGGTGGCCTCGACATCGTAGCGATCCATATCGCGGTCGATTTCATCGATCTGGGTATAGTCCTGGCTCTCCAGCATCTGCACGACATCGACGAGCGATTTCATGTTCGAATCGGCGCTCGCGCCGGCATCGTTCTGGGCGAATGCAATCGCCGGACCCGCGGTCAGTGCGGCGGCCAGGGCGAGGGGGGCGATACGGCTGTTGAAGTGGGACATGCGTCCTCCTTGGGTTGAGTTCGGCGCCGAGTGTGGTCGCCAGCCTCCGAATACGTTGTGAATAGCGTGTTCATCGTCAATTCATCGTCGCAGCACGGACAATAGCTGCATGTCGCGCTCCTTAATTTCCTGTTTGCCGTGGTTGTGCCTGGGTTGCCTGTTGATCGGGGGCAGCGCGGCGCTGCACGCCGACGACGTCGATGCCGAAGGTGCCCGGCGTGCGCGTGATGCCGGCAAGATCGCGCCGCTGCGCAGCCTGTTCGACAAGGTTGAGCGGGAGTGTCGTGGCCGCTTCGTTGAAATGGAGTTGGAGGAGGACGACGGCCGCTGGACCTACGAGATCAAGCTCATCGGCCCGGGCGGGGATGTGGCCGAACTTGAATACGATGCGGCCGACCTGCGCCTGCTCGAAGCCGAAGGCAAGGGACTCGACGCACTCGAATGCGTGCCGCCCGGCACCCCGGACTGATTCCAAGAATTGTGCCTATGAGACTGCTGGTTGTTGAAGACGAGCCCACCCTGTGCGAACAGCTCGAAGAGGCGCTCGGCGAGGCGGGCTATGCCGTGGATATCGCCGTCGATGGCGAGGACGGAGCCTATCTCGGTGCCACCGAGCCATACGACGCGATCGTGCTCGATCTGGGCCTGCCGCGCCTCGACGGCTTGAGCGTGCTGCGCGGCTGGCGCGTCGAGGGCGTGAATGTGCCGGTACTCATCCTCACCGCCCGCGGCGAATGGCACGAAAAGGTCGACGGCATGGACGCCGGCGCCGACGACTATCTGGCCAAACCGTTTCGAATGGAGGAACTGCTGGCCCGACTGCGGGCGTTGATCCGTCGTGCCAGTGGCATGGCCTCGCCGGTGCTCGAGGTGGGCGAAGTCAGCCTCGACACGCGCAGCGCGCGGGTCGCGGTCGCAGGGCGGCCGGTCAAACTCACCGGTCACGAATACCGTGTGCTGGCTTATCTGATGCACCATGCCGACGAAGTGGTCTCGCGCAGCGAACTCATCGAGCATATCTATGCACAGGATTTCGATCGCGACTCGAATACGATCGAAGTGTTTATCCGGCGGCTGCGCCAGAAGCTCGATAACGACGCGATCGTGACCGTGCGCGGTTTCGGTTATCGCTTCGATGCGAGCGCGGGTAGCTGAGCATCCATGGCACGCATGTCGCTACAGCGGCGCCTGTTTCTCGGTGCGGCGATCTGGATCCTACTCGCGCTCGCGACCACCGCACTGTTGCTGTCGGTGCTGTTTCGCAACCATCTGGAAAACGATCTGGCCCGGCGCCTGGACGCCGATTTTCTTCAGCTGGTGTCCCAGTTCGATGTGGATGGCCAGGGCCGACTGCTGCATTCGGTGGCCATGAGCGACCCGCTCTATCAGCGTGTCCTCTCCGGGCGCTATTGGCAGATCGAGCGCGACGGCGTGGTGAGCCTGCATTCGCGCTCGCTCTGGGATGCCACTCTGGAGCCGGGCAAAGACACGACCGGCGCGCGGGTGCGCCTGGCGGGCCCGCGCGACGCGCCACTGCTGGCCGTGGTGCGCAATATCACCGTGCCGAACGTGGCCGAGCCCTTGCGTCTGACCGTGGCCGCCAGTCTCGCGCCGGTGGACGCGGCCGTGGCCGAGTTTCGGCGTACCACGCTCATCGCACTCGGCGTGCTGGCCGCGGGCCTGATTCTGGCGGCGGCCCTGCAGGTGCGCCTGGGACTGCGCCCGCTCGGCAAGCTGCGCGGCGAGCTCGCGACGATCCGCGATTCGCGGGCGACCCGACTGTCGGGCGATTACCCGCTCGAGGTCGAACCCCTGGTGGCCGATCTCAACAGCGTGCTCGCCCATAACGAAACCCTGATCGAGCGCGCGCGCCGCCAGGCCGGCAATCTCGCCCATGCGTTGAAAACGCCGCTGTCGGTCATCGGTAACGAGGCGGCCCGCCTGGGCGCCGACGGTCAAAGCCGGCGCGCCGAGCGTCTGCAGCACGAAGTCGCGGCCATGCAGCGCCATATCGACTGGCATCTGGCGCGCACCCGTATCGCCGGGCAGGGCGGTAGCCGGCAGGCCACATCGGTGGCCGAGGCGCTGGCCCGGCTGCAACGCACGCTGCAACGCCTCTACGGCGCCAACGGTCTGGTCATCGATATCGATTCGCCCGACACGATCCGCTTCGCCGGCGAGCAGCGCGATCTGGAGCAGATGCTGGGCAACCTGATGGAAAACGCCTGCAAGTGGGCCCGCGGCGTGGTCGAGGTGCGCGTTGCCGACCGGGCCGCGTCGCTGGTCGTTCAGGTCGACGACGACGGGCCGGGGCTGCCCGCCGAGCAGCGCAGCCAGGCGATACGGCCCGGCCAGCGTTTCGACGAGGCCGTGCCCGGCTCCGGGCTTGGCCTGGCCATCGTCAGCGATCTGGCCGACGCCTATACCGGCACCCTGCGGCTTGAAGACGCCGAGCTCGGCGGGCTGTCGGCACGGCTGACGCTACCGCGGGCGCCGGACGGATCTTAGGGCCTGTTTACACATCAACAGGCCGCAGGGCGACAAGCGTTAGCGCCGGTGCGTCTGCACGCCGCCGTCGGCGGCCACGACCAGCACATCGGCCGGGCGGCGCGCGAACAGGCCGACCGTCACCACGCCGGGAATGGCGTTGATAGCGTCCTCCAGTTCGATCGGGTTCATGATCTCGAGGTTATGCACATCGAGAATCGGGTGTCCGTTGTCGGACAGGAAGCCCATGCGCAGCTCCGGCTCGCCGCCGAGTTTGACCAGGGCCCGCGCCACGCTCGAGCGCCCCATTTCGATCACCTCCACCGGCAACGGAAAGCGCCCCAGCAGATCGACCTGCTTGGAGGCGTCGACCATGCAGATGAAGGTGCGCGCCGCGCCGGCGATGATCTTTTCGCGGGTAAGCGCGCCGCCGCCGCCCTTGATCAACTCCAGATGCTCGTTGGCTTCATCCGCGCCGTCGATATACACGCCCAGCGCGCCTGCGGTGTTGAGGTCCACCACATCGAAGCCGGCTGCGCGCAGGCGTTCGGTGGTGGCTTTCGAGCTGGATACACAGCCGGGGATATCCGGCTCGCGCTCGGCGAGCACGTCGATGAAGTGGTTGACCGTCGAACCCGTGCCCACGCCGAGATACTCGCCGTCGTTGACGTATTCGTAGGCGGCTTCGGCCGCGGCGCGTTTGAGATCGTCCTGTTTGCCCATTAAAGCTTTCCTGCTGCGATGTCGAAAAAGAATAAGCGCTGAAAATCAGTGGTCGCGCGCGCCGAATATATCGGTGCCGACACGTACATGCGTCGCACCCTCGGCGATCGCGGCTTCGAGATCGGTGCTCATGCCCATCGACAGCGTGTCGAGGGCGTGGCCGCGGTCATTGAGTCGTTGCATGAGATCGCGCAGCGCGGCAAAGGGTTTGCGCTGGCCGGCTTCATCGTCGCGGGGCGCGGGAATGGTCATCAGCCCGCGTAGCCGCACGTGGTCGAGTTCGACGATCTGGTCGGCCAGTTCGACGACGGCGTCGGGGGCCAGGCCGGACTTGCTGGCCTCGCCATCGATATTGACCTGGATACACAGATTCAGCGGCGCCAGGCCTTCCGGGCGCTGATCGGAGAGCCGGCGCGCGATCTTGAAACGGTCGATGGCATGGGCCCAGGCAAAATTTGATGCGATATCACGGGTCTTGTTCGACTGAATGTCGCCGATAAAGTGCCAGAGAGGTTCGCGCTCGGTCAGTGCGCCGATCTTGGCGAGCGCATCCTGGAGATAGTTTTCGCCGAAATCGCGCTGGCCGTGATCGAGCGCATCGCGTACGCGGTCGACCGGTTTGGTCTTGGATACGGCGACCAGGGTGATATCGGCCGGGTCGCGGTTCGCGGCCTGGGCGGCCTGGGCAATGCGATCGCGCACGCGATCGAGGGCGTCGGCGATGGATGGGGTTGAATCGGTCGGCATGGAAACAGTTTTCGTTCGGCTGCGTTGGGTTAGGATTAGGATAACGCGGCCGGCCTAGCAGGGAGCACGTCGGGGACCTATGGATATTTCCCAGTTACTGGCCTTTTCGGTCAAACAGAATGCCTCGGATCTGCATTTGTCGGGCGGTTTGCCGCCGATGATCCGGGTGGACGGCGATATGCGGCGCATCAATCTGCCGCCGCTCGAACACAAGGAAGTGTTCGATCTCGTCTACGACATCATGAACGATCGCCAGCGCAAGGCCTACGACGAGCACCTGGAAACAGACTTTTCGTTCGAGATCCCGAACCTCGCGCGTTTTCGTGTCAACGTGTTCAACCAGAACCGCGGCGCGGCAGCGGTGTTTCGTACCATTCCCTCCCAGGTGCTGACACTCGAAGAGCTGGATGCGCCCAAGGTCTTTCGCGATATCGCAGCGTTGCCGCGCGGGCTGGTGCTGGTGACCGGGCCGACCGGTTCAGGTAAGTCGACCACGCTCGCTGCCATGGTCAACCACAAGAACGAAACCGAACTCGGGCATATCCTCACCATCGAGGACCCGATCGAGTTCGTGCACAGCTCTCAGAAATGCCTGGTCAACCAGCGTGAAGTCGAGCGCGACACCCATTCCTTCGCGGCGGCGCTGCGCAGCGCCCTGCGCGAGGATCCGGACACTATCCTGGTGGGCGAGCTGCGCGACCTGGAAACCATCCGGCTGGCACTGACCGCGGCCGAAACCGGCCACCTGGTGTTCGGCACCCTGCATACCTCGTCGGCGGCCAAGACCATCGACCGTATCATCGACGTGTTTCCCGGCGCGGAGAAAGACATGGTGCGGGCCATGCTGTCGGAATCGCTGCGCGCGGTGATCTCGCAGACCCTGCTCAAGAAGAAGGCCGGCGGCCGTGTCGCGGCCCACGAAATCATGATGGGCACGCCGGCGATTCGTAACCTGATTCGCGAAGGCAAGATCGCGCAGATGTATTCCTCGATCCAGACCGGCCAGTCGGCGGGCATGCAGACCCTCGACCAGTGCCTGCAGGATTTGGTGCGCCGTGGCGTGGTGACCCGCGACGAGGCCGGCCGCAAGGCGGTCAATCGCGAGTCGCTGGGCAGCAATAGCTAGGGGCGTCGGTCATGGATCGTGCACAGGCAACAAAACTTCTCACCGTCCTGCTCGAGCGGCTCGTAGCCGAGGGCGGATCGGATCTGTTCATCACCGCCGGCTTTCCGCCGGCGATCAAGCACGACGGCCAGATATCTCCGCTCATGGAGCGACCGCTTACCCACGAGCAGTCGTCGCTGATCGTGCGCTCGATCATGAACGATCGCCAGGCCCGCGAATTCGACGAGTACAAGGAATGTCAGTTCGCAATTTCGCCACCGTCCGGGCGTTTTCGTATTTCGGCGTTCGTGCAGCAGGGCCGGGTCGGCGCGGTCATCCGCGTGATCAATACCGAAATTCCGGACTTCGATGCGCTGGGCCTGCCGCCGGTGCTCAAGGATGTGGTCATGGGCGAGCGCGGCCTGGTGATCATGGCGGGTGCGACCGGCTCGGGTAAGTCGACTTCGCTGGCGGCGATGCTCGGCCATCGCAACAACAACGCGGCCGGCCATATCATCACCATCGAGGATCCGATCGAGTTCGTGCATCCGCACAAGAAATCGATCGTGACCCAGCGTGAAGTAGGCGTGGATACCCAGTCCTGGGAAAACGCACTCAAGAACACGTTGCGCCAGGCGCCAAACGTGATTCTCGTAGGCGAAGTGCGAACCCGCGAAACCATGGAATACGCGATCAACTTCGCCGAAACCGGCCATCTGGTGCTGTGCACGCTGCACGCGAACTCGGCGAACCAGGCGCTGGATCGCATCATCAACTTCTTCGACGAAGCCCGGCGCGAACAGCTGCTCATGGACCTGTCGCTGAATATGCGCGCGCTGCTGTCGCAGCGGCTGGTACGCAAGGAAGGCGGCGGGCGCTGCGCGGCGATGGAGATTCTGCTCAACACGCCGCATGTGGCCGACATGATCTTCAAGGGCAAGGTCGGCGAACTCAAGGAAGTCATGGCGCGCGGCAACGAGCAGGGCATGATCACCTTCGACCAGAGCCTGTTCAAGCTGTTCGAAGCCGGCGAAATCGATTATGGCGAGGCGCTGCGGCATGCCGACTCGCAAAACGAGCTGCGGCTGAATATCAAGCTCAACAGCAAGCGCGTACGTCAGGATCTGCGTGATGACGCTGGCGTGAATTCGCTGTCGGTTCACAACGACGAAGAAGACGAGGCCGCCGACGAGGGGATGTACCGCGATGAGTGATAGCGCGCAAGACACCGATCACGCCCTCGAGGCGGTAGAGCCGTATCTGCAGCTGGCGATCGACAAGAACGCCTCGGACCTGTATTTCACGACCCATGCGCCGGTCATGCTGCGCGTGGAAGGCGAAATCTATCCGGTCAAGAGCAAAACCCGTGAGCCGTTGACCCCGCATCGCGTGGAAGCCCTGGTGCTCAGCATCATGACCGACGATCAGAAGGCCCACTACGAACAGCATCACGAAGTGGACTTCGCCTATCGCTTCGGGCTGCAGGGCCGCTTTCGTGTCAACGTATTCCGCCAGCGCGGATCGGCTGCGATGGTGCTGCGCAATATCGGCAACGTGCCGGATTTCGACACCTTCGACCTGCCGCCCGTGCTCAAGCGGCTGGCCATGCAAAAGCGTGGCCTGATCATGGTGGTGGGCGCGACCGGTTCAGGCAAGTCGACAACGCTGGCGGCGATGATCAACCATCGCAGCGAGAGCGCGAACGGGCATATCCTCACCATCGAAGACCCGATCGAATTCATGTATCGGCACAAGCGCTCCATCGTCAATCAGCGCGAGCTGGGTACCGATACGCTGGATTTCGCGCGGGCCGTGCGCAGCGCCATGCGTGAAGCCCCGGACGTGGTACAGATTGGCGAAACCCGCGACCTGGCCACTGCCGAGGCGGCCATCCAGCTGGCGGGTACCGGGCATCTGGCGCTGACCACCCTGCACGGCAATAACGCCTATCAGGCGTTGCAGCGCCTGATCGCCCTGTTTCCGGAATTTGCGCGTGAAGCGTTGTTCATGGATCTGTCGCTGAACCTGCGCGCGATCATCTCGCAGCGTCTGGTACGAGGCGTGGGCGGCAAGCGGGTCGCCGCATTCGAAATTCTGCTGAATACGCCCTATATCGCCGATCTCATCCGCCAGGGTCGTATCGACTCGGTGCGCGAAGCCATGTCGGAAGGCGATGGCGGCGAAGGCATGGCCACGTTCGACGATTCCTTGCTGGCGCTGGTGCGCGAGGGCCAGATCAGTCAGGAACAGGCGCTGGCCTATGCAGATTCGCGCGAGAATCTGCAAAGTCGCATGGCGTTCGAGCATCTGTAGGCAAGCTCTGCACAACCTGTCACGGTCGCGCCGGGTGCTTTGCGCGCGATTGGCAGACAAGTGAGAGCGTAGCGTGCCCAAGCGAATAACAAGTGCACGGTAGCGAACACTGACGCCGATCAAACGCGCGCAAAGCCCGGGCCTCGAAGGTGTTCGGCCTGACAGACGCCGCGACTGCGTTGTGCGAGCTTGACCTGCCAATGAGGCAGGCGCTGCGCTCGCACGCCTTGTCGCAACGCATTTGAGGACTCGAACGCGAACCGCGAGAGTTTGTGCAGAGCGTCCCTAGCAAGGCTTGCCGCGACGGCGCCTTGCCAGAGCAGCCCTATTGCGGCGAGGATTGGCGCTCCTTGTTAAACGGGATGGTGGATGAGTTCGCAACCGCCCAACACGGGCGCCGCGTCCGAAAGCGAAGACAAGGCCGTGATCGGCTGGCGCGAATGGGTCAGCCTGCCCGAGCTGGGCATTGACTGGATCAAGGCCAAGATCGATACCGGCGCCCGCACCTCGGCACTGCATACCTTCCAGCTCGATGTGGGCCACGAGCATGGTGCCAAGCTCGCGCGTTTTGGGGTGCATCCGTTTCAGCGCGATAGCGACACGATTACCTGGTGCAGCGCGTCGGTGGTGGACGAGCGCAGCGTGCGCGACTCCGGCGGCCACCAGGAATGGCGGTTCGTCATTGAAACGCCGGTGCGCATGGCCCAGCGCGAGTGGCCAATCGAGATTACATTGACCGCGCGCGATACAATGTTGTTCCGCATGCTGCTCGGTCGAACGGCCATGCGCTATCTTCGGGTCGACCCCCTCGCTTCCTTTATCACCGGCCGGCCGCCGGAAGGCTGATCGCTATGCAAATTGCAATAATGTCGCGTAACCGCAACCTCTATTCCACGCGTCGTCTGATCGAGGCCTGCAAGTCGCGCGGTCACGAGGTCACGGTGATCGACCCGCTGCGCTGCTATATGAACATCGTTCCGCATGCGCCGGAAATTCATTACAAGGGCAAGCGCCTGGAAGGCTTCGACGCGGTCATCCCGCGTATCGGTGCCTCCATTACGTTCTATGCGACAGCGGTGCTGCGCCAGTTCGAGATGATCGGCGTCTATCCGCTCAACGAATCCGTGGCGATTTCACGCTCGCGCGACAAGCTGCGCTCCATGCAGCTGCTGTGTCGCAAGGGTATTGGCCTGCCGGTGACCGGTTTTGCGCATTCCCCGGACGACACCGACGATCTGCTTGAGCTTGTGGGCGGCAATCAGTACGTGATCAAGCTCACCGAAGGCACCCAGGGCAAGGGCGTGGTGCTCACCGAAACCCGCGGTGCGGCGGAGTCGGTCATCGACGCCTTTCGTGGCCTGGATGCGCACTTTCTGGTGCAGGAGTTCGTCAAGGAAGCCAAGGGCGCGGATGTGCGCTGTTTCGTGATCGGCGACAAGGTCGTGGCGTCGATGAAACGCCAGGGCAAGGAAGGCGAGTTTCGCTCCAACCTGCATCGTGGCGGTTCCGCGTCGGTGATCAAGATCACCCCGGAAGAGCGTTCGACCGCGGTGCGCGCCGCCAAGATCATGGGCCTCAACGTGGCCGGTGTGGATCTGCTGCGTTCGAACCACGGTCCGGTGGTCATGGAGGTCAATTCCTCCCCCGGGCTGGAAGGCATCGAGACGGCCACGGGCAAGGATGTGGCCGGCCAGATCATCGGCTTTATCGAAACCTACTCCAAACGCGGCAAGACCCGTACTCGCGGCGGCGGCTGATTATCGCCCTGCTGCGAGCCGCGATATAGAAAACGGCAGCGTTCTCGGCGCTGCCGTTTTTCGATGGGCGTCGACAACTGCTGAAAATTTCGGCTGCCGGGTGCCGAATCAATAGGAATATCGAGCCTGCGTATGAGCGACGACAACAGAAAACAAACCGCTGCCGACGAGTATCGCGCCTTCGACGCACTTGAAATTGGCGGTCAGACCATCGAAGCCGGTACGCGAACGACGATCGATCTGCCGGTGACCGATCTCTATACCCACGCCAAGCTCACCATGCCCGTCAACGTCATCCGCGGTCGGCGCCCGGGGCCAACGCTGTTCGTTTCGGCCGCGGTACACGGCGACGAACTCAACGGCGTGGAAATCATCCGACGACTGCTCAAGCTGCGCGGACTCAAACAGATTCGCGGCACGCTGATCGCCGTGCCGATCGTCAACGTACACGGCTTTTTGCGCCACTCGCGCTACCTGCCGGATCGACGTGATCTCAACCGTTCGTTCCCGGGCTCGGCGAAGGGGTCGGTGGCCTCGCGTCTGGCCAAGGTCTTCGTCGACGAGATTCTGGCGAAGGCCGACTACGGCATCGATCTGCACACCGGTGCCATCCATCGCGCCAATCTGCCGCAGATTCGGGCCGATCTGTCCAACGACGAAACCCGCCGGCTGGCCGAGGCCTTTGGCTGCCCGTTGCTCATCGATGCCAGCCTGCGTGAAGGCTCGCTGCGTGAGCACGCCAACGAAAAGGGCGTGCCTCTGCTGCTCTACGAGGCGGGCGAGGCGCTGCGCTTCGACGAGTTTTCCATTCGTGCCGGCGTACGCGGCATTTCCGGCGTGATGCGCGAACTGGGTATGCTGCCCATGCGCGGCAAACGCGCGCCGCACAAATCGGTGGTTGCCCTCGATTCCAACTGGGAGCGTGCCCCGGAGTCCGGCATTCTGCGTTCGCTGGTCGAGCTCGGCGAGTACGTCAGCAAGGACCAGGTTCTGGCCTATATTGCCGACCCGTTCGGCGAAACCGAGGTGGCCGTGACCTCGGAGCACCCCGGCATCGTGATCGGGCGCTCCTACCTGCCGCTGGCCCATGCCGGCGACGCTCTGTACCACGTCGCCCGCGTCAAGGGCGCCCAGAAGCTGGCCAGCCGGGTCGAGGCCTACCAGTCCGACAATGAACCGGACGGTTTCGACGACCGCGGCGAATCGGGCGAGCCGCCGATCGTATAGCAGCCCGCCAGCACACCGTACCTAGTCGCTGAAGATCAGCACCACGCAGGCCGCGGTCAGCGCCCCCATAAGCGCGTTGAACACCCGCCACGACCGGGGCGAGCGCAGCCGCGCGCCCAGCGTACGACCGAACAACGCCCAGAAGGACACGCAGGGAAAGGCAACGGCTTCCATGAGCAGCGCCAGCAACAGGGCGTTAACCATCAGCGAGCCCTCGGCGGGTAGGAATGAAGCCGTCAGCGTCAGTCCCATGATCCAGGCCTTGGGGTTGGCGAACTGAAAGGCGGCGGCCTCCCACGCGTTGAGCGGCCGCGCGGAATGCGTCGTATCTAGATTCGGCGGGGGCGCCGTGGCGATACGCCAGGCCAGATAGAGCAGATAGGCGCTGCCGGCGAGCCGCAATACCCATTGCACGCTTTCGTAGCGTTCGAATACGGCGCCCAGCCCCAGCGCGATAGCCATGAACAGCACTACGCAGCCGCCGAGGATGCCGGCGATATGGGGCAGTGTACGGAGATAGCCATAGCGCGCGCCCGAGGCGGTCAGCATCAGGTTGTTCGGCCCCGGCGTGCCGGACATGGCCACGCTGAACAGGGCGATCGATAGCAGTCCGTTGAACGTGGTCATGACTTGGGTCGGAGGTGACGTCCGGCGACATGCCGGCGAAACGTATTGCGCGTGAACATGATTTCTGCTTAATTGTATGGGTACAAAGTAGCGGTTCGGTCCGATTTGTGTCGCTTATTCGAACTTTATAACGCATGGGATTAGCGTCAATGTTTTTATTGTCACCATGACAATTTGGGTGCCCGTGCTAACCGGCGAGGGGCCACGCTACCGCCAGGTCGCCGATGCCATCGTGGCCGCCATCGGCGCCGGTGAATTGGCGGAGGCCGAGAAGCTGCCGCCCCAGCGCCGATTGGCCCATGCGCTGGGGGTCACCACCGGCACCATTACGCGTGCGTACGCCGAAGTGGAGCGGCGTGGCTTCGTGCAGGCCCGTGTAGGCAGCGGTACGTATGTGTGCGCCTCGGTGCCGGACACATTCACGCACGTTCGACCCGAGGGTGATGCCGGGCAAGTCGATCTGTCGCTGTCCCTGCCGCCACCCTGTGACTTGCGCGCGCAGGGGCTGGGTCGTGCCATGGCCGCGCTGCAGATCGACGTATCGGCGCTCACGCATGCCATGGACTATCAGCCCGAAGGCGGATTGGATATGCACCGTCGCGTCTATGCACGATGGCTCACGCAGCTGGGCCTGCCCATGGCCGCCGATGAGCTGCTCATCGACCAGGGTGGCATGAACGGGATCTTTCTGAGCCTGTCGACCCTGCTCGCGCCGGGCGAACGCCTGGCCGCCGAGATGCTCACCTATCCCGGCCTCATCAGCGTTGCCCAGCAGCTGGGCATACGCACGGTCGCGGTCGAGCACGACGAACAGGGCATCGATATCGACGCGCTGGCCATGCGCCACGAACGCCAGCCCTTCGCGGCGTTGTATGTCATGCCCGAGCATCAGAATCCGACCACCGTGGCCCTGTCGGAGTCGCGCCGTCAGGCGCTCGTAGCGCTCGCCCGCGAACGCGATTTCTGGCTGATAGAGGACGGCGTTCAATACATCCGCGAGCGGGCGACGCCGCTTTATCAAATCGCGCCCGAGCGTACGGTCTATCTGTTTTCGGTAGCCAAGATGCTCGGTGGCGGCATGCGATCGGGCGTCATTCGCGTACCGGCGACGTTACGCTCGCGCATGGCCGCAGCACTGCGTAACCAAAGCTGGATGCCGCCGCCGCTGATCGCCAGCCTGGTCTGTCGCTGGATCGAGAGCGGCGATGCCGATCGCCTATTGGACTGGCAGTGCGAGGAAATGGCCGCGCGCCATGCGCTGGTCGAAAGGTATCTGTCCGGCTATAAATACAGCGGCCGGGCGGACGGTTTTTATATCTGGCTTCGTTTGCCGGCCGGTCGGCGCGCGAACGGGTTTGTCGATGAGCTGGCCGAAAGCGGGGTACGCGTGACGCCCGCGGAGCCGTTCTGCGTGGGCAGCGAGCCGGCGCCACAAGCGATTCGTATCTGTATTAGCGCAGCAAGCGATCGCGAGGCACTGGAACGGGCCCTGGCCACGATTCGCGAGCGGCTGGACTCGCCGGGCCCGGCCGTGTGGCGCACGCTCTAAGTCGCCTGGTCAGACCGTCGCCAACCGCCCTCGAAGGGGTCAGCGCGCGTTGCGGTTGCCGGCGATGATCGCCATCACCGCCATGCGGATCGCAATGCCGTTGGTCACCTGTTCCAGAATCACCGACTGCTGGCCGTAGGCAATATCGGCGTTGATTTCCACGCCGCGGTTGATGGGGCCGGGGTGCATGATCAGTGCGTCGTTTTTCGCATGGGCGAGATTGGCCGCGGTCAGGCCGAACTGCTGGTGGTAATCCTCGACTCCGGCCAGGGCATCGCCCTCGATACGCTCGCGCTGGATGCGCAGCCCCATGACCACATCGGCATTGGCCAGGCCGTGCGCGATATCGCCGCTGGCCGCTACGCCGAGCGCATCGGCGTCCGCCGGCAGGAAGTGCGTCGGGCCGACCACGCGAATATCGGTGGTGCCGAGCGTGCGCAGCGCATGAATGGTGGAGTGGGCCACCCGCGAGTGGCGTACGTCGCCCACGATCGCCACACGCAGGTTGGCGAAATCGGGGCGGTGGCGACGAATGGTGAAGACGTCGAGCAGCGCCTGGGTAGGGTGGGCATGGCTGCCGTCGCCGGCGTTGATGATGGCGACGTGGTTGGCGGCATGGGCGGCAAAACGCGCGGCCGCGCCGTTTTCCGGATGACGAATGGCAAAGATGTCCGCGCCCATGGCCTGCAGGGTATAGAGCGTGTCGAGATCGTCCTCGCCCTTGGAGCGCGAGGAATGGGCCACGTCCATATTGATCACGTCGGCGGACAGGCGCTTGGCCGCCAGCTCGAACGTGGTACGCGTACGCGTGGAGTTCTCGAAGAACAGGTTGAACACCGTCTTGCCGCGCAGCAGCGGCACCTTCTTCGGCGATGTGCCGGGCGCCGGTACGAACGTCTCGGCGGTGTCCAGAATCTGTTCGATCAGGGGGCGCGGCAGGCCTTCGGTGGTGATCAGATGGCGCAGACCGCCGTTGGAATCGAGCTGAATATCCGGGCTCATGAACGGGCTCCGTCGTTTAAACCAGCGGCGGATCGGCGCTGCAGTGCCTCAAGCAGGGCCATCGCCTGATCGGCCTGATCCAGCGGCACGAACAGATGATCGTGGCGCGTGCCGGCCACGACGTTGCAGGCGATATCCGCCTCGGCAAGCACGTCGGCCACGGCAGCGGTCAGGCCGACCGCGGCCAGCGACGAGTACACCTTGAGGGTGATCCAGCAGCAGCGCAGCTCGCTGAGGCAGGCCGTGGGCGGTACGGCCGATTCCTGTGCCACGATCGAGATGCCCTCGGGTTCGTGCATGAAACACAGCACTCGCTCGAAGTCGATATCGTCGATACGGGCGGCGCTTGCGAATCGATAGACGCCGGCCTGGCGCTCGGGGCGTAGCCCGCTCAAAAGCCGGGCGAGATCGCGTTCGCCGTCGTCGCGGCCGCGCTGCGCCGGGCTCACTGCATGATCAGACGCAGCGGCTCGGGGCCGGTGAGTTTGATGCGTTCGCCCTTGGCGATATCCAGCTGCAGGCCGACCGCGTCCGGCGCGAAGGGCAGCTCACGCGCACCGCGATCGACCAGCACGGCGAGTTTCACCGCGGCAGGGCGACCGTAGTCGAACAGTTCGTTGAGCGCGGCCCGCACGGTCCGCCCGGTATAAAGCACGTCGTCGACCAGGATCACCGTCTTGCCGTCGATATCGGCATCGATACGCGAGGGCCCCACGCTGGGGTGCAGGCCGATGGTAGAGAAATCGTCTCGATAAAAGCTGATATTGAGCGTGCCCAGCGGTGCGGCCAGGGCGAAATGACGGTGCAGCCGCTCGGCGATCCAGGCGCCGCCGGTTTCCACGCCGACCATCACCGCCGCCGGATCGGCCGCGATGATCGGCGCCAGGGCCGATTCCAGGGCCGCGATCGCGGCATCCACGTCGAAGGTTCGGGACGATGGGCTATCGGTAGGCGTCATGGCATGGCTCGCGGCATCGGGAAACAGGGGCACAAGGAACGCATTACGACGGGCCACCGTTGGCGAGCCAGCCTTCTAGTATGACCTGGGCGGCCATGGAGTCGGAATCGCCCTTGGCCAGGCGCTTGCCGCGGCTACCGCTGGCACGCGCGGTACGCAGGCGTTCCATGGCCTCTATGGTGGAAAAACGCTCGTCCATGGCGTGCACGGGAATATCGAAATGCTCGCCGAGCTGGCGCATGAACTCTTGTGCGTTTTCGGTCATGGGCTGGCTGGAGCCGTCGTTGGCCAGGGGCAGGCCGACCACCAGCCCGCCCGGGCGCCATTCGGCCACGATACGGGTGAGCCCCTGCCAGTCCGGGCCGCCGCCGGCGTTGCTGTGGTGCAGCGTGGTCAACGCCTGGGCATTACCGGTAATGGCATTGCCCACGGCCACACCGATGCGCTTGGTGCCGAAATCGAAGCCCAGCAATACGTTTGCGTCACCGGCCATGGGCGTGCTCCGTGATGCTAGGCATGGCCGACCAGGCCCGATAGCTGATGGGCTTCCAGGCCAAGCAGGCGCGCCGCTGCGGCCCAGCGCGTCTCCACCGGCGTGGAAAATATTATCGGGTCGCTGGCCGGTGTATTCAGCCAGCTGTTGGCCAGCATTTCGTCTTCGAGCTGGCCCGCGCCCCAACCGGCATAGCCGAGGGTGATCAGATACTCGCTGGGCCCGAAGCCGTTGCCGATGGCTTCCAGCACGTCGCGCGAGGTGGTCAGGGCCAGGCCGCCGCCCACCTTGAGGGTGGATTCCCAGTGGCCCTCGTCGCGATGCAGTACGAAGCCGCGCTCGGTCTGTACCGGGCCGCCCCAGTAGACCGGCTGCTTGGCCGGCACTTGGGCTTCGATGTCCATATGCGCGAGCATGTCGTGCACGGACAGATCGCTGGGTTTGTTGATCACCAGCCCCATGGCGCCATCGTCGTTGTGCTCGGCGATGAAGGTCACGCTATCGGCGAAATCGCCGCCGACACGGCCCGGCATGGCGAGCAGGAACTGGTTACGGAATATTCCATGTGTCATGGCGTCATTATCCGCCGAGCGTTCGCATACGGGCAAATGATTGCCCGCGTGATTATTCATCCGGCCCGAAAATAGCTTATTTCATGGACAGGTTTCGGGTTGATAACGCGTGTTCGCGAAAGCACGCGCGCCACGGCGAACGGCCGTGAAGGCCCTGGAAGAAACGACGGACAGGTGCCGGCGTTCGACCCGGTCAGCTGCTTTGATGGCGGGCTAGGGCGTGTCGTCGAGAGATAGGCCACCGCCGCATCGGCGACCAGGCCGCGACCAGACAAGGCATCGCGAGTGGCCCGTGGTTATTCCACGTTAGCGAGCCAACCCATGAACCATAACGCCGGATTGCCGTGGCTTGGGCGCCGACCGATCGTTATTCGTTGGGAATTGCCCGTTGCGGACGCGCCATACGTCGTTGCGGGCCTTGACCGTGGGCCCGCCACGCTCGGCGGCCCGCGTCTTGCCTGACACGCCTATAGCCAGTGCCGATAGACCCTAATCGTTGCTGCTGATCTCGTTCGAGTTGCCTGCCTCGAAAAGCCAGTCGTAGGCGAAGCTCAGTTCGTTGGTGAGCGCCTTGAGCGGCTCGGCAAAAGGCGGATAGGGCGCCGCCCCGCGCACGATCGCAAGCGCAGCGTTGTCGAGCGCGTTGTTGCCGGAAGAACGCAGTACGCGCACGGCAAGCAACGTGCCGTCGGCTCGTACGCGCACGGCCATGGTCAAGCGTCGCGGCCGCGCGGCGTCCAGCAGATCGGCCGGATAGCGACGGCTGCCACGCGCCTCGATTCGTTCCTGCCAGAGCTCGAGATAAGCTGCCCGTGCATCCTGTGCGGCCGCCGAGATCTGGGCAGGGCGGGGCTTGCGGATGATCTCGATCGCGGCGTTGGGTGTGGCGGGCGTCTCCGGGATTGGCTCTTGCGGCCTTGGTTCGGGTTCCGCGACCGCCACGAAGCGGGTCAGGGTGCGGTCGCCGGGAGGCTGAAAACGCGTATGCGGCGGGGTTTGCGAGGGCGTATTGGCCAGCTGTGCCTGTTGCGAAGCGCGGTCGTCGCCCTGCTGGTTCTGGCTCGCGCGGATCGACGTATCCGGCGCGTTTGCAGCCGCATCGGCCACGCTACGCGTGGCCGAAAGCAGGCGGGCGTCGTCCGGGTCGGCCTGCGAGGAACGGCTCGACCAGCCCAGCAGCAGCGCATGCACGATCAGCGCGATCGCCAGGGAAAAACAAAACCGCGCGCGAACGCTGGACATGCCGGTATCAGGCCAGCCGTCGCTCGATCGCGTCGAACAGTTTTGCGGCGATATTGATGCCGAACTGCTTGTCCAGCTCGCGTACGCAGGTAGGACTTGTCACGTTGATTTCGGTGAGCTTGTCGCCGATCACGTCCAGGCCCACGAACAACAGGCCTTTTTCGCGCACATAGGGGCCGATCTCCTCGGCGATCGCCCGGTCGGCATCGGTGAGCGGCCGCCCCACGCCGCGCCCGCCGGCGGCCAGGTTGCCGCGCAGTTCGCCTTCCGCCGGCACGCGTGCCAGCGCGTAGTCCACCGGCACGCCGTCGACCACCAGAATGCGCTTGTCGCCTTCCTTGATGGCCGGCAGATAGGCCTGGGCCATGGCATAGCGGCTGCCGTGCTCGGTAAGCACTTCCAGCACCACGGAAATATTGTCGTCCCCGGTCTTGACCCGGAAGATGCGCGAGCCGCCCATGCCATCAAGCGGTTTGATCACCGCGTCGCCATGCTCGGCGATGAAGCGCTTGAAGTCGGCGCTGCGGCGGGCAACAAGCGTGGGCGCGGTCAGGTGGGCAAACCGGTTGATCGACATCTTTTCGTTGACGTCGCGCAGCGCATCGCAGCGATTGACCACCAGCGTGCCTTCGTTCTCGGCCAGCTCAAGAATATAGGTGGCATAGATGTATTCGGTATCGAACGGCGGATCCTTGCGCATGAGGATGGTATCGAGATCGGCCAGGGGCAGAATCTCGGACTCGCCGGTGAAGCGATACCAGTCGTCGTTGTCGTCGAACACTTCCAGACGGCGTCCCGTGCCGTAGCCCACGCCGTCGCGTACGAACAGGTCGGACATCTCGAAATACACGATCTCGTAATCGCGTCGCATTGCCTCGAGCAACAGGGCGAGGGTTGTGTCCTTGTAAGGGGTGATATCCGCGATGGGATCCATCACGACGCCGAGACGGGTGGCCATGCCGCAGCTCCTGATACGGGACGCGGATTGCCGCGCCCCAGCGATTGTCGAATAAGCGCGCATGGTAGCGCAGGCGTGCCGTGCCTGGCTTTCGTTCAGGCAAGCTGAAGTCGCCGCGTTTTCTGCGAACGCATGACTGCGATTGGTCAGTACGGCTTCGTTCTTGAAGGCAACCGCAGATCACGCAGATTTGAGGGATTGAAGAATGGGGCGTGTTCGGCCCCTATGCTCGCTTCCAACATCGTGCACGTCGACGTTGTACGAAACGGCCTGTCACGGAATCTGTGTAGATCTGCGAAATCTTGGGATCCTGTCTTGTCTGGAAAGACGAGACTGGCCGCAAGGGAATCTGCGTTTCCTGTTGGCGGATCGTTAGGCCTTAGTCAAACGGGGCCAATGCGGCCGCCGCCGGGCTTTTGCCCGGCTATGCGCTCAGGCGGCGGCCTGGAGTTTGGCCGGTGTCTGTCCGGACAGCTGCGCGACGATCTGCTGCAGGCGGCGTGTGGAAAACACTTCCACCCGGTAACTGCGGATGTACTCGGCGAGCGCCGGGCCATACACGAGATTGGGCGGCCGCTCGATCGGCAGACTGCCGACGGTAACGAGTACCGGGCTGACGAAGCTGCGGTTTTCCTCGAGCAATTCGGCCACTTCGCGGGCCTGCTGCTCGCAACGATCGACGGGATTATCGTCGTTGGCGGCGTTCGGCATGGGTCGCTCGGGCCAGTCGGTGGAACCCAGGTCGTGGGCGATGCTCGCATCGAGCGGTTCGATGATGAACAAGCCGCGGGTGCTCACCACCACCAGCCCCAGATGTATCAGCGCGCTCGGGGTCTGGACCGCCAGATTACGCAGCACGATATAGCGGCGTGAACGCAGCATCCACCACCACGCGAGCGTGGCGCGCAGACGCGACAAACGCACAACCATCGACGCATAATCGCGACGAATCAAAAATCCGAGAGAAATCAGCGCTTTCACGGCGACTACTTAAGGCTGATGAACGACACGCGGCGGGCGCCGAGTGGGCTTTGAGACGGTATATTACGGCGCTTGCAAGCGCTTCTGAAGTACTTGGTAAATTAAATTTTCGTGGCAGTCCGATAGCCGGATTAAATGAACTCAAAGGCGCGCTCCAAGGGGCTTGGGCGAGCCTGTCAGGCAGTCGGCGATCGCACGAAACCGGAACAGCGCGGGCGTCAGCCCCAGGCCCGCGAAAACGCATACCGCCGTCTGTAACGATGCCTGGCTCATAAGCACCCCGAACACCGGCGCGCCCGCGGTCTGGCCGACGGCGATCGTGAGAAACCCGACCATCAGGCCGGTACCGGGCCGGTCGGGCAGTGTCGTGGTACCCCAGATGAGATAGACGCCGGCAAGCATGACGTAGGCTGCGCCGAACAGCGCGCCGCCGAAGAGCGTGAAGGTGGGCGTGGTGAACGCCAGTCCGGTCATGGCTATACCGGCCACGAGCGCCACCAGGAACAATCGATGTACGGTATTGATGCCCAGGCGCGCGACCATCCAACCGGCGGCCGCGCCCAGAATGCCGGCCGCGCCGATCGCGATCCACAGCATGCCGGTCAGCCGAGTCGACCAGTCGAGCCGTGCCTGTGCGATCTCGCCGCCAAACGACCAGAGCGCGGTGCTGGAGGCGCCCATGAGAAACGACGCCGCGACCAGCCGTAGCAGGTTGGCGTGCAACGGCGGCATACCCAGCCCGTCGATACGACCGTTTTTCGAGCCGTCGGCCGGCAAGGCCAGGTACGAGGCGACCCCCAGCGCGGCGGCCGTGGCGGCGAAAATCATGAAAACGAGGCGCCACTGCTCACCGAGTCCCAGCGCGAACGGCCCCGACAGCGCCACGCCGGCGCTGGTGCCGGCGTTGATGATCGTGTTGGTGAGATCGCGACGCGCCGGGGCCACCGCATACGACACCGCGTCGGCCAATGGCGGCGAGGCCAGGCCGGTGCTGGCGCCGGCAAGAATTACGAATACCGCCAGCCATACCGGCGATGTACAAAGCGCGATGCCGAGCAGCCCGGCCGCGGCCACGGTCGCGGCGGCGACCGCGACGACGCGCGCGCCGAAACGCTCCGAGCAGCGGGCCGAAACGATGATGGCGACACAGTAGGCGGCAAAGGCGCCGCCGGATATGACGCCGGCCAGGCTGGTGGACAGCCCAAGGTCGCTACGGATCTCGGGCAGGAACAGGCCGAAGGCGAAGCGGGCAAAGCCGTAGCAGACCGCGATCAGCCCGAAGCCGGTCGCGCCGATACGAAGCGCGGGCGTCATGGCCGGGTCCGTGCGTTCACCAGCTGGCAGGCACAGCTGCGTGCGGCATCGATTACCGCCGCGCCGCGGTAGGTGGCAGCCGTGGTTGCGCCTTCGAACAGCGCCAGAATCTGATCGGCCAGTTGTGTATCCGCCTGGCCGGTTTCGCGCACGACCAGTTCGGCGATGTGTTCGATCAACTGCTGATGGTAGGCGGCGACCTCGGCGGCGATCTCGGGTATGTCGCCGCCGGTTTCGGCTTCGGCCCGGAAAAACAGGCAGCCGCGTATGCCCTCTGCGGCAAACCATTCGGCCAGCGAGTCGAACAGCGCGGTCGTCGTGCTGAAATCGGTGTGCTCGAAGAAACGGCGGTGGCGTTCGGACAGTACCCGCGCCATCAACGCATTCTTGTTGCCCGCATGCTTGTAGACGGTTCGGCTCGAAAGCCGTGCTTCGCGAACCAGTTTGCCCATGCCCGTGGCATTGAAACCGTTGCGATCGAACAGGCGTTCTGCAGCCGCCAGCAGCTGTTGGTCAATATCCATGAGCCCAAGGTAAAACGATCGTTTTACCTGCGTCAGCCGCGTGGGCGTGGCGCGGCGGTCGCTGCATGATCCGCTTTCGCGCGCAGACCGCGGATGGCCGATCGGCCGGCATGCAACGCAGGTCGGTTCGGCAACCGCGGGCGCAAGTCGTAGCGGCCGCGAATGAATGTCTGGAAAGCGGCAGGAATATGGGCGCGGCGTGCTGGCCGCCGCCGGGCCGGGCGGCGTGCCTAGCCGGCCAGATCGCCCCAGAGCGACTGCAGCGCGGCGAGTGCCGCCATGCCCGCGGTTTCGGTACGCAGCACGCGCGGACCGAGGGTGATGGGCTGCCAGCCGGCGGCTTCGGCGCTGGAGATTTCGGCCTCGGACAGGCCCGATTCGGGGCCGATGAGCAGCGTCGTGCGCGTGTTTTTCGCCAGCGCGGTCAGGCCGGTGGTGGCGGTAGGGGCGAGCATCAGTCGCAGGCCGTCGGTATGCGCGTCTTCATCGAGTGTCTGTGCCAGGTGGGTGGCGGGATGAAGCGGCGGGCATACGAGCCGGCCGCTCTGTTCGGCTGCGGATTCGACCACCGCCTGCCAGTGCGCCTGTTTCTTGGCCAGCCGGTCGCCTTCAAGCTTGACCTTGCCGCGTTCGGTAAACACAGGGCGGATGGCGGTCACGCCCAGCTCCACGGCCTTGGCCAGGGCAAAGTCCATGCGATCGCCGCGGGCGATGGCCTGATAGAGGGTGATCGACAGCGACGATTCGCGCTCTGGCGAATGCTGGGTTTCCACGGCGAGCGTCATGCGCTTGCGCTCGGCCTGGACGATACGCGCGCCGTATTCATGACCGTCGCCGTTGAACAGCGTGACCGGGGCGTCCGCGCCCAGGCGCAGAACGGTGGCCAGGTGATGACGCTTGGCGTCGGCCAGTTCGATCGCCTCGCCGACCGCCAAAGGGCTCTCGACGAATACCCGCGGAACGTGGGCCCGGCGACTCATGCCAGCTCCTTGATCAGCACCGCCGAGTTGCGCTGGTAGTTGTAGAGCGCGCGCTTGGCCAACGGCAGTGCACCCAGGTCGGCCGGGGCAAAGCCGTGTTCGACGAACCAGTGCGGTGTTTTGGTGGTGAGCACGAAGATACGTGCCAAACCGGCGGCGCGCGCCCGGCGTTCGACCTCCACCAATAGACGTTCGGCCCGGTCCTGGCCGCGATAGTCCGGATGTACGGCCACGCAGGCCAGCTCGCCCACACTTTCCTCGGCATAGGGCATGAGCGAACAGCAGGCGGTGATCAGGCCGTCGCGTTCGAGCACCACGTAATGGCCGATATCCAGCTCGATCTGTTCGCGCGAACGCGCCACGAGAATACCCGCCTCGGCCAGAGGCTCGATGAGCGCGAGCACGCCGCCGAGATCATCGGCGGTCGCGGTGCGGGTGATGTCGTAGGTGTCGGCGGCGATCATGGTGCCGGCGCCGTCGCGCGAATACAGCTCGCTGAGCAGGGCGCCGTCGGTATCGAAGCTCACCAGATGGGCGCGCGCCACGCCGGCCTGACACGCGTTGATCGCGGCCTGCAGGCGAGCCCGATCGGCGGCCTGTAACGGCGCGGATTCGGTCGCCAGCAGCCGGCGTGCGGTCTGGATATCCAGCTCTGCCGGCGTATCGGCAAAGCGTTCGTGCAGGGACGCGCCCGGGTGCAGCACGACGAACTTGTCGGCGGCCAGCGCCGTGGCGGTCGCGGTGGCGACCTCTTCGGCATACAGGTTGAAGATTTCGCCGGACGGCGAATAGCCCACACAGGACATCAACACGATGGTGCCGCGCTCCAGATGCGCGTTGATGCTGGCCACGTCGATACGCCGGACTTCGCCGGTATGGCCATGATCGATACCGCCGGCGATGCCTACCGGACGGGCCGTGACCAGATTGCCGCTGGCAGTCACGATGCGGGCGCCGCCCATGGGCGTGCTCGCCAGACTGGTCGACAACAGCGCTTCCATATCCATTTGCAGGCTGCCGACCGCGCGTTTCACGCAGGCAAGTGCGGCGCTGTCGGTCACGCGTACGCCGTCGACGAAGCGGGTCGAAAGACCGGCATCGGCCAGCGCGGCATCGATCTGCGGGCGCGCGCCGAACACGATGACCAGCCGTACGCCCAGGCTGGCGAGCAGCGCGATGTCGTATACCAGATCGGCAAAGGCCGGGGATGCTGCGGCCTCGCCCGGCACATGGATAACGAACGTACGCCCGCGATGGGCATGCACATAGGGCGCGCTCGCACGCAGCGAGGCGACCATGTCGGGATGGCGCGGTTCGGCGTTGCCCGCGGGGGCGAGCGGCTGCGAGGCAGTGTGCGTCTGGTTCATCCGAATATTATGCGGGTGTCGCGGCTAGCGGGCGAGGCAGAAGCGCTCGATGAGCCCGTGCAGGATGCGCTGCATCGGCGCGACGCGTTCGACGGCCAGATATTCGTTGGGCTGATGCGCCTGGGCGATATCGCCCGGGCCGAGCACTACGCTGTCCATGCCCATGGCGTTGTAGAACGAACCTTCGGTACCGAAATCCACGGCGGCTGCGGCCTGTCCGGACAACTCCTCGCAGGCGGTGACGATCGGCGAGTCGCCGGCGGTCTCGAACGCCGGCGTGCCGGTGAACAGCTCACGGAAATGAATCGTGCAGTCGCTGTCGGCGAGCGCGTCGGCCACGCGTTCATGCAGTTCGGCGCGCAGTCCGTCGCTGGTCATGCCGGGCAGAAAACGCAGGTCCATATCGAGTCGGCAGCGGGCCGGAATGCGATTGGCGTTGTCGCCGCCCGAGATCGCGCCCAGGTTGAGAGTGGCATGGGGGACGGGGAAACCGGCGATGCGCTGGCGCTCGACCAGTTCGTCGCGCAGGGCGCGAATCGCGGTGAGCGCGCGATACATGCCCTCAATGGCGTTGGCGCCGAGGGCAGGATTGCTGGAATGCCCGGAGGCACCGTGCACCTCCAGCGTTTCCATGAAAATACCCTTGTGCTGGCGAATCGGCACCAGATTGGTGGGCTCGCCGATCACGCAGTAGCGGCCCGGCCGCTGGCCGTTTTCGCGGTGCGCGTCGAGCAGGGCCCGGGCGCCGTCCATGCCGCATTCCTCGTCGGCCGATACCAGCAGGCTCACGGGTGCGGACAATTTTTCGGCCGCGTATTCGCTGGCCACGGCGGCGGCGATCGCGATAAAGCCTTTCATGTCGCAGCTGCCCAGGCCGTAGAGCTTGCCGTCGCGCTCGGTGAGGCTAAAGGGGTCGCTGTGCCAGCCGTTATCGTCATAGGGCACGGTATCGATATGGCCGGCGAACACCAGTCCGTGCTCGCTGGCTTGCTCGGCCGTGCCCAGGCGCGCGACCAGGTTCACCTTGTCGTCGCGCTCAGGCATGGGCGTGATCGTGCAGGCAAAACCGGCCTGTTCGAGTGCGTCGGCCAGGTCTTCGACGGCGGCGCGATTGCCGCAGTCTAGGCTCGGGTTGTCGCTGCTGATGGTGCGATGCCCGATCAGCGTGGCCAGGGTTTGTTGCCAGTCGAGTACTGTCATATTCGGTTTGTATGGTCGGCCTGCGCCGGCCTGTATATCGTCGGAACACCGCATGGTATACCCGCGGTTCGAAACTTGATGAAGTCGAGTGGCGTAAGCCAGGTCGACTATCCACGTATGAGGGTCATGCAACCATGACGAAACCAATGCGATTGTTGAAAACACCGGTAGTGGCATGGCTGCTTGCCGCCAGCCTCGGCGTGGCCGGTTCGACGGCCGTGTTCGCGGCCGAGCAGAAGATCTTCATCGACCCGGAAAGCGGCGAAATCGTCGCGCCGCCGGCGGAAAAGCGGGAAGCCCCGAAACCGGGTGAGGCCGCCCAGAAGACGCGCGCCCCGGCGCCGAAGGCCTGGACCAACAGCGAAGGCGCACAGATGTTGACCCCCCGTTTTGAATCCGCGCCGCGCACGCGCGCGGTGCGTTGTGCGGACGGCAGTCTGCATATGGGCCACGTTGGCCACGACGAAGCCAGCGATGGCACGGAGGCGTTATGCGCTACGCACGATCGTTAGCCGGAGCCACAACGCTCGGCATGGCCCTGCTGTTCGGCACGGCCTCGACCGCCAGCGCCGCCGACATGGTGCTGGTCGTCAACGACGGCCCCGACAGCGGCTTCAACGACCCCACGCCGGTCGCACCGGAAGGTGGCAATAACGGCGCCACGCTGGGACAGCAGCGCCGCATCGCTTTCCAGTACGCCGCCGATATCCTGGGCAGCCGAATTGACAGCAGGGTTCCGATTCGCATCGTCGCCGACTTCGACGAGACGTTGAGCTGCGACCCAGAGAGCGCGACCTTGGGCGCGGCCGGGCCGATAAGCTACGTCGCCAATTTCACCACGACCAGCCGCGCGCGAAGCAACGTCTTCTATCCGCTGGCGCTGGCGAACGCCCTGCGTGGTTCGCGGGTGCCGGATACGGCAAACGATATCCGTGCCACGTTCAATCCGACTCTCGACGAGGGCACCGGTTGCCTGAAGGGTGCCAGCTGGTACTACGGCATCAACGGCGTAACGCCCAGCGACCGCCCGAGCTTCGTAAGCACGGTAGAACACGAACTCACGCACGGCGTGGGCTTCATATCGCTGGTCGCGCTCATCGACAACGCCAACTCGCGAGCCGGGCAGTTTCCGCAGACCAGCGACGGCGGCGCACGCTTGCCCGATATTTACAGCACCTTCATCCAGGATCTGTCCTTCCCCGGCGACCCGCTCTGGACCGAGCTCACCGACGAGCAGCGTGCCCAGTCCTTGACCAACAGCGAAAACGTGGTCTGGAGCGATATCAATACCGGCAGCCGCGCGGCCAGTATTCTCACCGACGGTCTTAAGGAGGGCCGGGTGATGCTGTATGCGCCGTCGCCTGTCAGTCCCGGCAGCTCGATCTCGCACTGGGACGAGTCGCTTTCTCCGGACCAGATCATGGAGCCTTTTGCCACCGGCAACGACAATGTCGCCAGCGGCATCGGTCTGACCACCTGCGTGCTTGAAGACATCGGTTGGACGCTGGCTAACGGCGCGCGTTGCCCGGACGAGGCCGATCAGGCCATCGCCGAGCCTGACGACGACACCGAGGAAGAACCTGCCGAACCCGTCACCGAACCGGTGGTGAGCACGGGTGGTTCTTCAAGTTCGGACAGCAGCAGCGGCAGCAGCGGCGGCGGCTGTACGCTGACCGGCGAAGGTCGTTTCGACCCGCTCTGGGTCCTGCTGCTCGCAGCGGCCGCGGTTGGGGTGGGTCGCCGTCGTCGGCTCGTCTGAGCCGACACCGCGATCCCCCTGGGGCGACCCGGTTTATGCGGCGGCGCTTGTCGCCGCCGTGCCCGCTCTCTGGCTGATCACGCTCGCCACGCCAGCGCAGTTTCTACTGCGCTGGCCGGGCACACAGGTCTTCGTCTTGGCGGTCGTCGTACTGCCCCTGCTCGAAGAAATAGTGTTTCGGCTCGGCGTGCACGACTGGCTGCGTGGCCGTATGCGCAGGCGCTGGGGGCCGCTGAGCGCGGCCAATCTCCTGACTGCCGTGCTGTTTGCCGGCGCGCATCTGTTGGCCCATCCGCCGGCCTGGGCGCTGGCGACTTTTTTCCCCGCGCTCGTATTCGGCGTGCTCTGGGAACGGCATGCCAGGCTCTGGTCGCCGGCGAGCGTGCATGCCTTCTATAACCTCATCTATTTCTGCTGCCTGGGCGTTGTTTAGAGGCCGGGGGCTGATACGAGGGCGGCGCCCCAGCCCGGCCAAGGTCCGGCCAAGCACAGTCGCCCACGAACTTCGATGCGCCGGGTCAATAGTCGGCTTTGCTACCATGGCGTATTGCAAAAAAGCAGCGCGACATGAGCCAAGGCAACAGCCAGAACAACATCTTCGATGCCCTCCAGATAGGCCTGACCCAGGCCGAGTCGGTACAGACGCCGGGCGAGGTGCACGGCACGCTCACCGGCATGCTCTGTGTCGATAACGAAATCAGCGGCGCGCGCGCGGTCGAAGACGTCAAGAACGACAAGATCGAAGGCGCGCTGGACGCGCTGCGCGAGATGACCCTGGAAGGCCTGTTCGATCCGGACCTGAGTTTTCAGCCACTGCTGCCGGCCGACGATGTCGATCTGGAACGGCGCGTGCAGGCGCTCGCACGCTGGTGTGCCGGTTTTCTCTATGGCCTGAGCGCCGACGGCAGCTTCGATATCAACAACCTCTCCGGCGAAGTCCGCGAGGTGGTCAACGACCTCACCGAGCTGTCGCGCGCGGGCCTGACCGCCGAAGACGCGGACAACGAATCGGCCGAAGCCGACTATGCCGAGCTGGTGGAATACGTGCGGGTCGGCGTACAGATGGTCTTCCTCGAGCTTCAGCCCGGGCGCGAAGGGCCCACGCGGCGCGAGTCGCTGCACTAGCAATCGCGATGACGGGTTCGGTTTGTTTTCTTGAAAGGCTTGGACGAGGGATCGGATGAGAGACCAATCGCATCTGCAGCACAGCGACGAGCCGGCGATTCATGCAGCCCGTCGTGCGCGCATCGCGGATATCGTGGGCCCGGATGGCGTGGCGATGATCGCGGCCACCCCCGAGCGCAACCGCAATAACGATGTCGATTATCCCTATCGGCCGAACAGCGATTTTCGCTATCTGACCGGCTTCTGCGAGCCCGAGGCGATCGCGGTGATCGCGCCCGGCTTCGAGGCCGGGGATTACATCCTGTTCTGTCGTGCCCGCAACGCCGATCAGGAGGTCTGGATCGGCCGGCGGGCCGGTCCGGACGGCGCCATGGCCGACTACGGCGCCGATCAGGCCTTTGCCATCCACGAATTCGAGGATTGGCTCGCGCGTCTGCTGGACGGCCGTCGCAGGCTCTATCTGTCTTTCGGCACGCATCCCGAATTCGAGCAGAGCGTGCTCGATCAGCTCGGCGGTATGCGCAGCCAGGGGCGGGGCGGCGTGCCGCCGCGCGAAATCGTGGCCCTCGACGGCCTGCTCCACGACATGCGCCTGCGCAAGTCCGAACACGAAGTCGCACTCATGCGCCAGGCGGCTGCCACCTCGGCGCGTGCGCACAGCGCGGCCATGCAGGCGGTACGTCCCGGCATGTACGAGTATCAGCTCGCCGCCGTGCTGCATTACACCTTCGAAAGCGACGGCACGCACTGGGCGTATCCGAGCATTGTCGGGGCGGGCGAGAACGCCTGCGTGCTGCACTACATCGAAAACAGCGCGCCCATGGCCGACGGCGACCTGGTGTTGATCGATGCCGGCGCCGAATATCGCGGCTACGCCGGCGATATCACCCGCAGCTTTCCGGTGAACGGGCGTTTTTCCGATGCCCAGCGCGAGCTTTACGACATCGTGCTCGCGGCCAACCGGGCCGCGATCGAGGCCGCCCGACCCGGCCAGCCGATGAACGCCGTTCATCAGGCGGCGCTAAGAGTGCTGGTGGCGGGGCTGATTGATGTCGGCCTGCTCGAAGGTACGGTCGACGAGGTCATCGCCGCCGAAAGCTACCGCGCCTATTTCATGCACGGCACCAGCCACTGGCTGGGCATGGACGTCCACGACGTGGGCGACTATAAAGTGGATGGAGAATGGCGCCTGCTCGAACCCGGCATGGCGCTGACCGTGGAGCCCGGACTGTATGTCCGGGGCCAGGACAACCCGTCGTCGCGCTTTGCGGATATCGGTATCCGGGTCGAGGACGATATCGTCATCACCGAAACCGGCTGTGAAGTGCTCACGGCCGACGTGCCCAAGGACGCCGACGAGATCGAGGCATTGATGGCCAAACCCTATCGGAGCGAAACCCCGTGAGCGGCGAGTACGACATTGCCGTAGTGGGCGGTGGCCTGGCCGGCGCGACGTTTGCCTGCGCGCTGGCCGATACCGGGCTGAAAATCGCGCTGGTCGAGGCCGTGGCCTTCGATGCGCCGGCCGACGAGAACATGAAAGCGCGCACCACCGCGATCGCGGCCGGTACCCGGGGGATGTTCGAGGCGCTGGATCTGTGGGCCGATATCGCCCACGACGCCGCGCCCATCAAACGATTGCACGTATCCCAAAAGGGCCGTTTCGGCAGCGTGCGGGTGAATGCCGCCGACTACGATCTGCCGGCACTGGGCTATGTGTTGCCCAACCTCACCATGATCGAGGCGCTGCGCGCCCGGCTGGCGCAGATGAGCCAGGTGGATGTGATTGCCCCGGCACGCTTCAAATCGCTCACCCGCGACGCCGCGGGCGAACGCATCGAACTGACCTGTGCGGTCGGCGACGGCGAAAGCCGGACATTGAGTACCCGCCTGCTGGTCGGCGCCGACGGCGCGCAATCCTCGGTACGCGGCGCGCTGGGTATCGGCGCGCGCACCGACGATTATCAGCAGCGTGCCATCGTTACCTTCGTAGAGCCCGAACGCGCCCACGGCGGCTGTGCCTACGAGCGCTTCACCCCGGACGGGCCGGTGGCCCTGCTGCCCTGTACACGGGCCAGCTGTGCCGCGGTATGGACGCTGCCCAGCGAACGCGCCGAGCAGATGTGCGCGGTCAGCGATGACGAATTCATCGACGGCCTGCAGGCGGCCTTCGGCCAGCGTCTGGGCCAGCTCAAGCTGGCCGGGCCGCGCGGCAGCTATCCGCTGGCGCGGGTGCTGTGCGACCGGGCCGCGGTCGATCGCGCCGTGCTTATCGGCAATGCCGGCCATGCCCTGCATCCGGCGGCCGCCCAGGGGTTCAATCTGGCGATTCGCGATGCGCTGCTGCTGGCCGCGATGCTGCGCGAGCGCCTCGCCGCCAATCCCGATTTCGATCCCGGCGACGGCGATCTGTTGGCCGCCTGGGCCGAGGCTCGGCGCCCGGACCAGCATCGCGTGGCCAATTTCACCGACGCCATCGTGCGCCTGTTTTCCAACCGTATTCCCATGCTCGACCATGCCCGCGGCGCGGGTTTGTTCGGTCTGTCGCTGATGCCGTCGATTCGCGACGACATGGCCCGGCGCAGCATGGGGCTGGCCCTGGCCCCGGCGCGTATTCGCAAGGCAAGCTCATGAGTAGTCACAATCCGCGTTATGACGTGGCCATCGTCGGCGGCGGCATGGTCGGTGCCGTGCTCGCGGTGGCGCTGTCGCGTGCCGATTTCTCGGTGGCACTGGTCGAAGCCAAACGCCCGCCGCGTTTCGATACCAGCCAGGACTACGGGCTGCGCGTGTCGGCGATTGCGCCAGGCACGCGGCGCGTACTCGAGAATCTCGACCTGTGGGCCTCGGTCGAGCGCCGGCGCTGCTGCGCGTTCACCGGCATGAAGGTCTGGGAGGCCGGCGGCGCCAGCGAGCTGTTTCTCGAACATACCGCGGTGGGGCTGCCCGAGCTCGGGCATATCGTCGAAAACAACCTGATCGTCGACAGCGCGTGGCAGGCGCTCACCGATGTCGATATCTACTGCCCGGCGAAGATGGAAAGCCTGGCCTTCGACCCGGATGCCGCCCGACTGCGTCTCGACGACGGGACGACCGTGAGCGCGGCGCTCGTGGTTGGCGCGGAAGGCGCGAATTCCCCGGTGCGGGCAGCGGCCGGCATAGAAACCACGGGCTGGTCGTACGGCCAGCGTTGTACCGTCGGTACGGTCACCCCGGCGCGGCATCATCGCCATATCGCCTGGCAGCGCTTTACCGAAACCGGGCCGGTGGCGTTTCTGCCGCTTTCGGACGGTCGTTGCTCGCTCGCCTGGCACGCCGACGATGCGCTCGCCGCGGAGCTTGCCGAACTCGACGACGAGACGTTTCGTGCACGCCTGAGCGAAGCCAGCGGGCATGTGCTGGGTGAAATCGAGCATATGGATCGGCGGGCGTCCTTCCCGCTCAAGCTCCAGCATGCCCGCGAATATTGTCGTCCGCGGGTGGCGCTGGCCGGCGATGCCGCGCATGTGGTGCACCCGATGGCGGGTCAGGGGGTCAACCTTGGCCTTCTCGACGTGGCGGGCATGGTCGAAGCGCTCGAAGCCGGGCGCGCGGCCGGTCGCGATGCCGGCGACATGACCTACCTGCGCCGCTATCAGCGTGCGCGCATGGCCGAGAACCTGATGATGTTGGGCATCACCGACGCCTTCAAACGCGTCTATGGCAGCGCCAACCCCTTGCTGCGCAACCTGCGCCAGAGCGCGATCGCGGCGGCAGCGAACCTTGCCCCGGTTCGCCAGATCATGATTCACCATGCGGTGGGTCTGTCCGACAACGGCCCGCGGCTGCTGCAATAACGCAAAACGCCTGTATTTTGCAGTGAAAAGCGGTTCCGGGGCCGACGCTTGGCCTGTATGGATCGCGCCGGTATAGTCGAGGCCACGGTCAATAACCGCGTGGGAGAGAACGGGCCATCGCCCGTCACCGAAGGCGCAAATTTCCGCCCGGAAACGCTCAGGTACCCGAACCACGCGCGCGCCGGCGTCATGACGCGCCGGCTTGATCGACTCTGGAGAGCAGTCGTGTGAACCACGGCTCACCGAAGGGGCGAATCTCTCAGGTGCCAGGACAGAGGGGCGGCAGGCGAAAGCCCGGGCCGGCCCGTATTCTGTTGATTCATCTGCAAAGAGATTGTCATGGCCAAACGCACCCCGCTCTATGACGCACATGTCGCCGACGGCGCCAAGCTTGTGGATTTCGCCGGCTGGGACATGCCGATCGACTACGGCTCCCAGATCTCCGAACACAACGCCGTACGCGAGAGCGTGGGCATGTTCGACGTGTCGCATATGGCCGTCGTCGATATCCGCGGTCGAGAGTCGCGCGAATTCCTGCGCTGGCTGCTGGCCAATGACGTGGCCAAGATCGACGAGGCCGGGCGCGCGCTCTATACCTGCATGCTCAACACCCGCGGCGGCGTGATCGACGATCTCATCGTCTATCACCTGAGTGACGATCTGTATCGCGTCGTGGTCAATGCAGCGACCACGGAAAAGGATCTGGCCTGGATCGGCAGTCAGGCCCGCGATTACGACGTGTCGATCGAGCACCGCCAGGATCTGGCCATTATCGCCGTGCAGGGCCCGCGCGGGCGCGACATCGCCGCCGAGCTGTTCGACGACGATTTGAAGGCCGCTGCGCTCAAGCTAAAGCCGTTTCGCGTGGTCGCGCAGGATGATCGCTCGATCGGGCGCACCGGCTATACCGGCGAAGACGGTTTCGAGCTCGTACTACCGGCCGACGAGGCCGTGAACGCATGGAAGACGCTGCGCGACAAGGGCGTAGCGCCCATCGGCCTGGGCGCGCGCGACACGCTGCGCCTGGAAGCGGGCCTGAATCTTTATGGCCAGGATATGGACGAAGACCGCACCCCGCTGGAATCGGGCCTGGCCTGGACCGTGGCCTTCAAGCCCGAAGAGCGCGATTTTGTTGGCCGCTCGGCGCTGGAGCACATGCGCGCACAGGGCGTCGACCAAAAGCTGGTTGGGCTGGTGCTGGAAGGGCGTGGCGTGATGCGCAGCAAGACCGCGGTGCGTGCCGTCGACAGCGATGTCGAGGAAGAACATGCCGAGGGCAAAATCACCAGCGGCAGCTATGCGCCGACGTTGTCGTGCTCGGTCGCGCTCGCCCGAGTGCCCGCCGATTGGGAACACAGCGTCGAAGTGTGTTTGCGCGGCAAGTGGCAGCCTGCGCGCATCGTTCGCTATCCGTTCGTGCGTAATGGCGAGAGCCGCCTCGACGACTGAGCGTTTTTCTCAGTAGCCTTTAATCCACCGAACCATCGCGCGCACCGCGCCAACCTGCTGCAAGGGGAGCCCCATGAGCGAAGTACCCAAGGATCTGTCCTATACCAAGACCCACGAATGGATCGACTACGACGGCGACGGCACCTGCACGGTCGGCATCACCGACTATGCGCAGTCCTCGCTCGGCGACCTGGTATTCGTCGAACTGCCCGACGCCGGTACCAAGGTGGGCGCCGGCGATGCGGTGGCCGTGGTGGAATCGGTCAAGGCGGCCTCGGATATCTATGCGCCGCTCGACGGCGAAATCGCCGAGATCAACGAACAACTCGAGGATTCGCCGGAGCTGGTCAACGAAGATCCGTTTGGCGAAGGGTGGCTGTTCAAGATGACGGTTTCCGATCCGGAACAGGTCGAGAAACTGCTCGATGCCGATGCCTACGAAGGCATCGTCGAAGAAGAGGAAGACTAGCGGTCACGGCAAGCGCCGGGGGTTTGCCTGGCGCTTGCAAGCAGCCGGCCGTATTCAAGTTCTGCGAGGACCCATGCCTTTCATTCCGCATACCGAAGACGATATCCAGTCGATGCTGGCAACGATCGGCGTCGATCACATCGACGATCTGTTTGATGAGATCGACCCCAGCCTGCGCGACGTGCGCCTGGATTCGATACCGGAACGGGCCAGCGAACAGGCCGTGACCAGGCTCATGGGCGAACGCGCGGCCCGCGATGCCGGCGGTTTGTGCTTCATCGGCGCGGGCGCTTACGAGCACCATATTCCCGCGGCGGTCTGGGAGCTGACCACCCGGGGCGAGTTCTATAGCGCTTATACGCCGTATCAGCCGGAGGCCAGCCAGGGCACGCTGCAGGTAGTCTACGAATACCAGACCATGATGACGGGCCTGACCGGCATGGACGTGGCCAACGCGTCGCTCTATGACGGCGCCTCGGCGCTGGCCGAGGCGGTGCTCATGGCGGTACGCGCCAATCGCCGCTCCAAATCGGCGCGTATCCTCATGCCGGCGAGCGTGCATCCGTTCTATCGCCAGGTCGCGCGCAATATCTGTGCGAACCAGGGCATCACCTTCGAAGCGATCGACTACGACCGGGCCACCGGGCGTATCGATGAGGCGGCGCTTACGCGCTGGGCCAAAGAGGATGTAACCGCGCTGGTGATCCCGCAGCCGAACTTCTTCGGCGTGCTCGAAGACGTGGATACGCTCACCGACTGGGCCCAGAACAACGGCGCACTGGCTATCGGCCTGGTCAATCCGTTGTCGCTGGCGGTGTTCAAGGAACCCGGCCGCTGGGGCACGGGCGAGGGGGCCGATATCGTGGTCGGCGAGGGCCAGCCGCTAGGCGCGCCGCTGGCCTCGGGCGGGCCGTATTTCGGCATTTTGTGCTGTCGCAAGAAGCACGTCCGCCAGATGCCCGGCCGCGTGGTGGGTCGAACACAGGATATGGATGGCCGCACGGGTTATGTACTGACCCTGCAACCGCGCGAGCAGCATATTCGTCGCTCCAAGGCGACCTCCAACATCTGTACCAACCAGGGCCTGCTGGTGACCGCGGCCACCATTCATATGAGCCTGCTCGGGTCGCGGGGGCTGGAGAATACCGCCGCGACCTGTATCGCCAATACCCGTGCGCTGGTCGACCGGCTTACCGCGATAGACGGGGTCGAGGCGGTTTTCGACAGCCCGGCCTTTCATGAAACGGTGCTGCGGCTGCCGGTCGACGCCGAGCAGGCGCTCGCGGCACTGGCAGAACGCGGCGTGTTCGGCGGGCTGGCCCTGGCCGAATTCTATGACGGGCTCGATAACACGGTGCTCGTCTGTGCCACCGAAACCAAGACCGAGGCCGATCTCGAAACCTATGCCGACGCTCTGCGCGACGTGATCGCCGCGCAGGCCGAAGCGGCTTGAGGGCCGGCGCCGGCCATTTATTTCTTCCGCTGTATCCAAGGACTGACGATGACCCAGCAAATCACGCTCAAAGGTAATGCCACCGATGTCGACGGCCAGCTGCCGTCGCCCGGCGACAGCCTGGCGGAGTTCAGCCTGACCGGCGCTAATCTGCGCGATGTCACGCTCGCGGACTTCGCGGGCAAGCGCAAGATATTCAATATCTTTCCGAGCATGGATACGCCCACCTGCGCGATCTCGGTCAAGCGTTTCAATGCCGAAGTCGATGCGCTCGACAATATCGCGTTGTTGCAGGTGTCCGCGGATCTGCCGTTTGCGCATTCGCGTTTCTGCACCGCCGAAGGGCTCGAAAACGGCACCACGCTGTCGATGATGCGCGACAAGCGTTTCGCCAAGGATTACGGCGTGCTGATCGCCAACGGGCCCATGGCAGGACTGTGTGCGCGTGCGGTGATCGTTGCCGACGAACAGGGCATGGTGCTGCACAGCGAACTGGTGCCCGAGATCGGCCAGGAGCCGAATTACGAAGACGCGTTGGCCGCACTCAAGGTCTGAGTCCGAGCCCTCGCGGGACGATGCCAATGGTTTCGTCTTGAACAACCCGAACACCGCAAGCAGTCACGCCATGACCGAAAAGCTCATCTTCGAACACAGCCGGCCCGGCCGTCGTGCGCTGGCCCAGGCGCCGGCTGAGGCGCCCGCCATCGACGATATCCCGGCCGCACTGCGGCGCGAGTCGCCGGTGGGCCTGCCGCAAGCCTCGGAAATGGACGTGGTGCGCCACTACACGCGGCTATCGCAGCTTAATTTTTCCATCGATACGCATTTCTACCCGCTGGGCTCGTGCACCATGAAGCACAACCCCCGGGCCTGTAACACGCTCGCCTCGCTACCGGGGTTTCTCAATCGGCATCCGTTGGCGCCGGCCAGCCATGGGCAGGGCATGATGGCGTGCCTGTACGAGCTCCAGGAAATGCTGACCACGGTGACCGGCATGGAAGCCGTCTCGCTCACGCCGATGGCCGGGGCCCAGGGGGAATTCACGGGCGTGGCCATGATCAAGGCCTACCACGACGCACGCGGCGACAGCGCACGCAACGAGATCCTGGTACCCGATGCCGCCCATGGCACCAACCCGGCCACGGCCGTGATGTGTGGCTGCACCGTGGTCGAAATTCCGACCGATGCCGACGGTGACGTGGATATCGCCGCACTGCGCGATGCCGTGTCCGACCGTACCGCGGGCATCATGCTCACCAATCCCTCGACGCTCGGCGTGTTCGAACAGGACATTCTCGAAATCGCCGAAATCGTGCATGGCGCAGGCGGGCTGCTCTACTACGACGGCGCCAACCTCAACGCCATTCTGGGCAAGGTGCGCCCGGGCGATATGGGTTTCGACGTCATCCACATGAATCTGCACAAGACCTTCTCCACGCCGCACGGCGGCGGCGGGCCGGGTTCTGGCGCGGTGGGCGTCGGTAAACGGCTGCGCGACTTCATGCCCATCCCGGTGGTCGGGCGCGACGGCGAGGGCGATGATGCGACCTATCGCTGGCTGAGCGAAAAGGACATTCCGAATACGATCGGGCGGTTGTCCGCGTTCATGGGCAATGCCGGCGTGCTGCTGCGGGCCTATGTCTATGCCCGGCTGCTCGGGCGTGACGGCATGACCCGGGTGGCCGAATTTGCCACCCTCAACTCGAACTATCTGATGGCGCGGCTACGCGCGGCCGGCTTCGATCTGGCCTTTCCCGAGCGGCGTGCCAGCCACGAGTTCATCGTCACCCTCAAGCGCCAGAAGCAGCAGCTGGATGTCAGTGCGACCGACGTCGCCAAGCGGCTGCTCGACTACGGTTTTCACGCGCCGACCATCTATTTCCCGCTACTCGTGCCCGAGTGTTTTCTCATCGAGCCGACCGAAAGCGAATCCAAGGAAACCCTGGATGCCTTCGTCGACGCCATGGTCGCGATCTGGGAAGAAGCAAAGGCCGATGCCACGACCTTGAAAGAGGCGCCGGTCAAGCTGCCGGTGCGGCGTCTGGACGAGGTCGCTGCCGCCAAGAACCTGGATCTGAAGCACGAATCCGCCACCGCGGCCGGCGCCTGAGTCACGGCCGCCGACCGAACTCGCCGGCTGTATGCCATGGCTATGGCATGATGGGCGGCTGACCTTCGTGTGACGTGCCTTCGGCGCGTACCGAATCTCATCGAATAAAGGACAAGCTATGTCAGCTCTGATCTGCGGATCTTTCGCCTACGACACGATCATGGTCTACACAGGCCACTTCAAGAACGAGATCCTGCCGGATCGCGTGCATATGCTGAACGTGTCGTTTCTGGTGCCGGAGATGCGGCGCGAGTTTGGCGGCTGTGCCGGCAATATCGCCTATTCGCTGAAGCTGCTGGGCGGTGAAGGCATGCCCATGGGCACGGTCGGCACCGACTTCGACGATTATGCCGCCTGGATGGACGAGCACGGCATCAGCCGTGATTACATCAAGGGCGTGGACGATGCCTATACCGCCCAGGCCTATATCACCACCGACCTGGACGACAACCAGATCACCGCCTTTCATCCGGGGGCGATGAACTATGCCCACGAGCAGCAGGTGCCCAGCGACGCGGGCATCACGCTGGGCATCGTCTCCCCCGACGGCAAGGACGGCATGGTCCAGCACGCGGCCCAGTTCGCGGAGGCCGGCATCGATTTCATCTTCGATCCGGGCCAGGGCCTGCCGATGTTCAACGGCGAAGAGCTCAAGCGCTTTCTTGGCCAGGCGGCGTATGTCGCGGTCAACGACTACGAAGCCGAGCTGATGAGCGATCGCACCGGCCTGTCGGTCGCCGAGATGGCCAAAAACCTCAAGGCCATGATCGTGACCAAGGGCGGGGAGGGGTCGGTGATTCACGCCGACGGCGAACAGTTCAAGATTCCTGCCGGCTCGCCTACCGCGCTGGCCGACCCGACCGGCTGTGGCGATGCCTTTCGTGCCGGTTTGATCTGGGGGCTGCAGCAGGGCCTGGACTGGCCGACGATCGGCCGCGTGGCCTCGCTGATGGGCACGATCAAGATCGAGCGCCCCGGCACCCAGAACCATCGCTTCACCATGGATGAGTTCAAGGCGCGCTACAAGGAAGAATTCGAGCAAGAACTGGGCTGAATACTGCCAGCGAGGCCGTGATGATCAGCATGCCCCAGCGCCTGAGCACGCCGCGGCTGACGCTGCGCGTGCCCCATGGCGGCGATGCCGACGCGATCTTCGCGTTCGCAAGCGATCCCGAGGTCACCCGGTTCATGACCTGGGCGCAGCATGTCGACCTCGACGACAGCAGCGACTTTCTCGACGACGTGGCCGAGGGCTGGTCGTCGGGTGAAGACTACTGCTGGCTCATCGAGCATGCCGAACGTGGCGGCATCGGCACGGTGGCCTGTTCGTTCAGCGAGCACGGGGCCGAGATCGGCTATGTGCTCGCCCGTTCGGCCTGGCGCGAGGGCTTTGGCCGCGAGGCCGCGGCCGCGGTCTTCGATGCCGCGCAATCCATCGACGACCTCTATCGAATCTGGGCGACCTGCGATACCGAAAACGCGGCCTCAAAGCGCATTCTCGAAGCCCTGGGCATGGTCTACGAAGGCTGTTTGCAGCGCTGGTCGCCGCGGCCGAATCATGCCGACCGGCGCAACGGGCCGCGCGATGTGTTCATGTACGCCTGGACGCGGTGATCGACCGGTTGATTTTTGCCGTCGGGCGCCGCGCTTTGATGGCCCGCTGCGGCGAGGTCCTGCCGTTGGCGGACTACGGCCAACGCCCTTGGCGTATTGCGTAACAGCGCTGCAACGCGCAATTGCCATAAGATAGCGCCCATTCAGCAAGTCTGAACCGCCAACGCCCGTACGGGCGCGGGGCTTGTATCAGGTCGGCATCCCCTTCGGGGCGCCGCCTGGCTCGGTTTACAGGTGCGCGCTCGCCCGTGCGGTGCTCGCAACAAACGTCAACACGACCTAGAATTCTTCGCCATGTTCGTGCATCCCGATATCGACCCCGTCGCCGTAGCCATCGGCCCGCTTGCCGTGCACTGGTACGGCCTGATGTATCTGCTGAGTTTTCTCATCGGCTGGGGGCTGGGCATCGTGCGCACGAAGCAGGCGCATATCCACTGGCAGCGCGAAGAAGTCGGCGATCTGCTGTTCTATGTGGTGCTCGGCGTGGTCGTGGGCGGGCGCGTCGGCTATATGCTGTTCTACCAGCCCAGTCTGCTGCTGGATAACCCGTTGCAGCTGTTCTATATCTGGCAGGGCGGCATGTCCTTTCATGGCGGCATGCTCGGGGTATTCGCCGCGGCCGGCTGGTTCGCGCGCAGTACACAGCGTGCGTTTTTCGATATCACCGACTTCGTGGCGCCCATCGTGCCGGTCGGCCTGTTCTTCGGGCGTATCGCCAACTTCATCAACGGCGAGCTGATCGGCCGGGTGACGGACGTGCCCTGGGCCATGATCTACCCGCATGTCGACATGGCGCCGCGCCATCCCTCCGAGCTCTATGAAGCCGGGCTCGAAGGTCTGCTGCTGTTCGCGATTCTGTGGCTGTTTGCCCGCAAGCCGCGTCCGCGCATGGCTGTTTCGGGGTTGTTTTTGATCGGCTACGGCTGTCTGCGTTTCTTTGCCGAGTTCTTCCGCCAGCCGGACTCGTTTCTCGGCTTCGTCGCCTTCGACTGGATGACCATGGGGCAGGTGCTGTGTACGCCGATGATCCTGGGCGGCATTCTGTTGCTCGCTCTGGCTTATCGGCATAAGCCGGTGACGCCATGAGTGGCACGGCGAGAGCGGCACTCGAGCAGCCGTATCTGGATCTTATGCGCGAGGTGCGCGAGCACGGCACGCCCAAGGGCGATCGTACCGGCACCGGTACGCTGTCGGTGTTCGGGCGCCAGATGCGCTTTGATCTGACACAGGGGTTTCCGGTACTCACGACCAAGAAACTCTATCTGCGCGCGATCATCCACGAGTTGCTGTGGTTCATCGCCGGCGATACCAACATCGGCTATCTCAAGGACAACCGTGTTCGCATCTGGGACGAATGGGCGGACGAAAACGGTGATCTCGGCCCGGTCTATGGCTATCAATGGCGCAGCTGGCCCGCGCCCGACGGGGCCTCGGTGGATCAGCTAGCCAAGGTCGTGGACTCGATCAAGCACAACCCGGATTCGCGCCGGCATATCGTGACCGCCTGGAATCCGGCGCAGGTCGACGATATGGCGCTGCCGCCCTGTCATCTGCTGTTCCAGTTCTATGTGGCCGACGGCCGTTTGTCCTGCCAGCTCTACCAGCGCAGCGCGGATATCTTTCTGGGCGTGCCGTTCAATATCGCGTCCTATGCGCTGCTCACGCATATGATCGCGCAGGTCTGCGGGCTGCAGGTCGGCGAGTTCGTGCATACCCTGGGCGATGCGCACTTGTATCTGAATCATCTCGAGCAGGCCGACGAACAGCTCGCGCGCACGCCGTATCCGGCCCCGCGTTTGTGGCTGAATCCTGACGTAAACGATCTTTTCGCGTTCAGCTTCGACGATATTCGACTCGAAGGCTACGAGAGTCATGCCCGAATCAGCGCCCCGGTCGCTGTATAGATCCTAGGGCGTGTCGTCATAAGATATGACGTCGCATTGCCCGCGCCGGGCGTGTCAGGCAAGGCGCGGGCCGCCGAGCGTGGCGGGCCCACGGTCAAGGTCCGCAACGCCGCATGGCGCGTCCGGCGCGGGCAACCCCCAACGAATAACGATCGGTCGACGGCCAAGCCCCGGCAATCCTGCGCCATAGTCGATTTTCAGGGGCTCGCTTACGTGGAACAACCACGCGACGCTCGCGATGCCTTGTCTTGCCGCGGCTTGGCCGCCGATGCGCCGCCTTATCTTATGACGACACGCCCTAGCGTGTCGTCATATCTCGTGACGACAGGCCCTAGAGAAAAGCCAGCTGCGTTTCATGCATAATCAAGCGCTGACTTGTCGAGCAGCGGATTATCCAGCCGCTCACAAGAGCGCCGCAGCGGCTAGATGCCGGGTACCGCGAATGCCCGCACGGCTATCATATCGTGCTTGAAACGCCGCTTACTTGGAGTTTCGATACGCTAGGGCGCGGCGATATCGCCTAAAAAAGTGACATGAGTTGATGTCTCGATCTCGAACCGTACGCGTGCTTCTCATCGACAACGATCCCGAGGATCGTGCGTGGCTGGCGGACCTTCTTCATTCCGGCCCCCGGCATCGCTATGCCGTGACCACGGCATGCAGCTACGAGGAGGGGTTGGCGGCGCTCGGCAGGGGCGGCTTCGATATCTGCCTGCTCGACTATCAACTCGGTGGCCGTACCGGGCTCGATCTGTTGCGCAGCCCGGCAGCCGCCGCGCTGAATGCACCCATCGTGGTGCTCACCGGTCACGACGATTACGAGATCGACGTCGCGGTCATGGAAGCCGGCGCCGCGGAGTTTCTGCCCAAGGGCGAGATCAACGCGACCCTGCTCGAGCGTACGATTCGCTATCTGCTCCAGCATTACGAAAACCAGCGCAAATTCAGCTATCTCGCGCGTCACGACGCGGTAACGGGTCTGTTCAATCGGGCCGTGCTGCTCGAACGCCTGCGCTATATGCTGGAACGACCGGCATCGGAGCGCCACCCCTTTGCCGTGATCTATTTCGATCTCGATGGCTTCAAATCGATCAACGACAGCCTCGGCCACGGTATCGGCGATCAGGCGCTCTATACGTCGGCCGGCCGTCTGAAAAGCGTCTGCGACAGTCATCCACTGCTGGCGCGCATCGGCGGCGACGAATTTGTCGCCGTTATCGACAGTGACGACCGCAGCGAAGTCGAGGCACTGGTCGCGGCCGTGCTGCGAACGTTTCGCGAGCCCATCGTCATCGATACGCATCGCATCTTCGTCACGATTTCCATCGGTGTCGCGATGTATCCTCACGATGGCAAGGATGCCGGCACCCTGATCAACAATGCCGATGCCGCCATGTATCTGGCCAAGCAGGGTGGGCGCGATACCGTGCATTGGTTCGACGGCGAAAACGATGCCCGTGCCCGGGCGCGCCCCGGTCTGGACAACGAGTTGCATGCCGCGATCGAGGCCAGCGAACTGCATCTGGTCTATCAACCGCAGTTCGATCTCGGTTCGGGCCGGATCGTGGGTCTGGAAGCGCTCGCACGCTGGAATCATCCGCGGCTGGGGCCGATTTCGCCCGACGAGTTCGTGCCCATGGCGGAATCCCGCGGCTGTATTCGCGCGTTTACCCGTTGGGCATTGACCACGGCCTGTCGTCAGTACCTGAATTGGCGCGATGCCGGGGTGCTGGACAACGACGTCGTGCTGGCGGTCAACGTGTCCTCGCAGCATGCCCGTGACGAGGATTTCCTGCCCATGGTGCGACAAGTCATCGAAACCATGGCCATGCCGGCCGAACTGCTCGAACTCGAATTTACCGAAAACGCGCTCATCCTCGGCCCGGACGATACCAATCCGCTGGTCGAACAACTCAAGCGATTGGGTGTTCAGGTCGTTATAGACGACTTCGGCAAGGGTTATTCCTCCTTGAGCTATCTCACCCGGCTGCCGGTGGATTCACTCAAGATCGACTTGAGCTTTTTGCATGGCGTATCCGACAACAGCCGCGATCGTGCCATGGCGCGGGCGATTATCGCCCTGGGCGCCAGCCTCGGCCTGCGCGTGGTCGCCGAGGGGGTGGAAACCAGCGCCCAGCGGCAGTTCCTCATGGACAACAAGTGCACGTTCGGGCAAGGCTTTTTCTACGCGCCCGGGCTGGCGGTCGCGGACTGTACGCGCCTGCTGCAGCACGCCATGCCGGCGAGCGCTCTCTATCACTAACGACCGTTTTTTCGGCAGGGATGGTGTCGCGTGACGCCGACAGGCAGCGGCGAAACCGATTCGAGCGATCCGTCTGTGGGCGCGGCAGCGCTTACGCTATTGCTCGAACAGATGCCGGATGCGGCGCTATGCCTGCTCGATAGCGCAGGCGTGATCGAACGGTGGCATAGCAGCGCCGAAATGCTGCTCGGCCATATGGCGGCCCAGGTGGAAGGCCAGCGTCTCGAAACCTTATTGCCCGAGGAGCGGCGTTTCGAGGCCGAGTTGCCGCGTGCGTTGTTTGAAGCCAGTGCTCGGGGGCGCGCTCGTTTCGAGGCGGCGTTAATCACCCGAATCGGCCAGCGCCGGCTTTGTACCCTCGATCTGTGCCCGCGTACCGATGGCGATGACGACGTCGTCGGCTTCATCGTGCTGCTGCGCGCAACCGGGCCGCGGGCAGCCACCGATGCGGTCAGCGCGAACGAGAACCTGCTGGCCGCGCATCGGCTCAATCTGACCCGTGCCACCGACGAGCCGGCCTGGATGGGTATCGATCTGGCCGGTCGTATCGCCGGCGTGGGCGAGGGCGCGGCGCGCTGGTTGGACTGTGATGCCGAAGATACCCTCGGTCGCGGTATTGCGCGCTGCGTCGAGCTGCGCGACGGCTCGACCTGGCCCGTGGTGCTGCATCGGGCCGTGCGCTCGACGGCGCCGATCAGTCTGGACGTCACGCCGGTCGGCACCGCGGCGCCGGTACGTACCGCACGCTTGCTGCCCTTGCGTGGCGCGGGCGGTCGATTGAACGGGTTCACCCTGCTTATCGAGGTATTCGATACCCAGCCGGCGCCGGATCCGGATACCATCTCACCGCGGGTACCGTTGGATCGTGCCAGCGACCGGGCCGGCGTACTCGCAGCGGCGCATGACCTGCGCGAACCCCTGCGCAAGATGCAGCACAGCGCACGCCAGCTACAAACCACCGAAGCGCCGCGCATGAGCGAGGACGGCCGCAAGCAGCTCGTGGCACTGCGCTCGGCGGCCGATCGCATGCAGAACATGATCGGCGGCATGCTGCGCCTGGCGCGTATCGACACGGCGCCGGTGGCAACCGAATACCTGGATTTGAATACGTTGATCGACGATGTGCGCGCCGATCTGGCGCTGCTCATCGAGGAGCACGGCGCCGAGTTCGATATCGAAAGGCTGGGCACGATACGAGGCGAAGGCGCGCAGCTGCGGGCACTATTCCAGAACCTCATCGACAACAGCATTCGCTATCGCCGAGCGGATGTGGCGCCCGTAATCCGTATCCGCGTCGATGCCGACCGGGCCACTGACGATACGACGATCATCCACTACGAAGACAACGCCCGCGGCATCGAGTCCCAGGCGCTGGTCTTCCAGCCGTTTCGACGCGATGCCGACAGCGGCGATAATGGCACCGGTATCGGCCTGTCGTTGTGCCGTCGTATCTGTCGCCGGCATGGCGGCGATCTGCACATCGAGCATACCGATGCCACCGGCACCCGGTTTATCCTGCAGCTCAGGAGCCTGCCCGAAGCCGAGGGTGCTGACCCGGAGTGAGCCCTGGCCGAGTCGCGGCCACGCACCATTTGTTTCGAATTCCACTGAGCACGAGATGTCCACCGCACACGTTGTATCGCCCGCCGACGTTCGCCTGAGCCTGATCGCAGCCATGGATCAGGCCGGTGTGATCGGCGCCGACGGCGGCATGCCCTGGCATATTCCAGACGACCTGCGCTGGTTCAAGCAGCAAACGTTGAACAAGCCCATTCTGATGGGTCGGCGTACCTACGAATCCATCGGTCGCGCGTTGCCCAAGCGTCGCAACCTCGTGCTCACGCGGGATGCCGGTTTTCATGCCCGGGGCGTCGAGCGGGTGGGCGATGTCGAACAGGCCATCGATATCGCCGCCGCCGATGGTGAAGTCGAGCTGATGGTGATCGGCGGGGCCCAGGTCTACGGGCTCACCATCGCGCGGGCCAGCACCCTGCAACTTACGCGGATCGAGGCCCGCTATGACGGCGACACCTGGTTCCCGGCCATCGACTGGGACAGCTGGCAGCTTGTGTACGAACAGCGCGTAGAGGCCAGCGCCGATACGCCCGCCCATCGCTTCATGACCTGGCAGCGTCGCGAGCAAGTCTAGCCGGCCCGTGCGCGTTCGCGCGCATGTGCTTCAACGATCCCGTGATCCGGTGGTCGTCTAGTCTGTCGTAAGCCGCATGGAACCGCCCGTTTGATATACGGCCTGGCCCGCTGCTCGTGTAGCATTGGATAACCGCACGCGTCGGGTCTTGCACGGGCAGGATCGCAGGCGTGAGCGCGGTGTAACCGCCTATAGTGCCGGCCTTAAGGAGATAAGCATGGCAGAAGACCTCAAGTCGCGTTTCGAGCAGGCCCAGAAAGATGTGGAGACGCTGTCGTCGCGGCCCAAGAACGATGATCTGCTCGCGCTTTATGCGCATTACAAGCAGGCCACGGTCGGCGATGTCGAGGGCAAACGCCCGGGCATGACCGATTTCAAGGGCCGCGCCAAATACGACGCCTGGGCCAAACTCAAGGGCATGGATACCGATACCGCCATGCAGGCCTATATCGATAAGGTCAATTCACTGCTCGACGCCGACAGCTGAGGCCGGTTTCAGCTTCAGCCAATCGCCTACGGCGGCCCGCGTCTCGGCCAGCGACATATAGCGGCCGAGCCGGGCCTCCTGCCGACGGGTACAGGTGAAGGCACGGATATCGGCTTGGTCGCGGCTCGCCAGCGCGAGCTCGGTGACGTAGTTCCAGTCCTGGCGTTCGCCCAGCGCCAGCTGGACCGGCGCGCTGGCCGCAACGTGTATCTCGCGCGACGCGGTACGGTCAATGAACTGCTCGCTTGCAGTCACCTCGAAGACACCGGCCTTGATCGTCTGCGCTCGGGGCATCGGGCCGTGCACCTTGAGTTCGCAATAGCCGCGCCAGGTGTCGATGCCGCCAAAACGCAGCGCCTGACCCTCCTGAAAATAAACGCTCCAGCGTCGTGGCGGCACCTGCAGATCGCGGGTGAGTTCAAGCCGACTGCCGACCGCAAGCGCGTCGCCCGCCGTAGACGGGCGCAGGCTGCAGCCACCGACCAGGGCGGCTGCGATCAGCACGGTTGTGACAACGTGGCATGTGGACATCAGCCCAGCTTGTACCCGAACGTATGGAAAAGGTACCAAAACAGCGGACCGGGTGAGATGTTTTGCGCGCCATCGAAAAACCAAACGCCGGCCGCTGTCAGCCGTTCGTTGTGCAATGGCTTCTCGGCCTTTGGACGTTGCACCTACGCGCATCATCAACCCGAACAATCCGTTTTTAGGGTGGTTTGAAAATGACGCATCGACGTCATGAGGATTTGCGTAAACTCAGCGCAATGAGATATCGGATTGACTGGCTGGTGTTCGACCTGGGCGGCGTCGTGGTCGACGTTCAGCCTGCCGAGATCACCCTCGACAAACTGTCGCGCCTTAGCGAAACCCCCATGCCGCAGCTCGCAGAGCCGCTCAGGGAGCGCTTCACCGAGCGGCCGTATTCGATCGCCGAGCGCTTCCAGACCGGCGAACTGGACGAGGCCGGTTTTCATGCCGCGCTCAACGACAGCCTGAACCGAGGCCTCGACGCGGGCACGCTCACGGGCGAACTGGAAGCAATGCTGCAGGGCGAAAGCGCCGCGATGGTGTCCTTCATGCAGCAGCTGTCGCGCCACCATAGGCTTGCCTGCTACAGCAACACCAATGCCGTGCACTGGCGCTACATGCAGCAGCATTTTCGTTTTTTCGATGTGCTCGAACACGCCTTTGCCTCGCAGGAAATCGGCTATGCCAAGCCCGATCCGCAGGGCTTTGCCCATGTCGCGGCCGAGCTCGGCGCGCCGGCTGCTGCCTGCCTGCTCATCGACGACCGCCAGATCAACGTCGATGGCGCGCAGGCGGCCGGCTGGCAAGCGCTACGTTTCGAAGGTATCGATCGCCTGCGTGAAGACCTCGCAACGCTCGGCGTGGAAGTCAGCACATGAACATGCCTAACGAACTGCGCGCGGCGACCGAACAGGCGCCGCGCGCCGATCACGTGGACGCGCTGCGTGCGTTCGTGGGTGCCAACCGCCGACTGTTCGTATTAACGGGTGCGGGTATCAGCACGCATTCGGGTATTCCCGACTATCGCGATCGCGACGGCGGCTGGAAAGGGGCGACGCCTATTCAGCACGCGGCGTTCGTCGGTCAGATCTCCAAGCGGCGGCGCTACTGGGCACGCAGCATGGCCGGCTGGCCCGCGGTAGCGCGCGCGCAGCCGAATGCGGCCCATCATGCGATTTACCGCCTCGGGGCGGCCGGCCATATCGGCACGCTGCTGACCCAGAACGTCGACGGCCTGCATCGGGCGGCGGGCAATCGCGGGGTGATCGATCTGCATGGACGTCTCGACCGCGTGGTCTGCCTGGCCTGCGATACGCGCCTGTCGCGCAATCGCGTGCAGGAAATGCTGATCGAAGCCAATGCCGGCTGGCTGCACGACAGCGACGCCATTCGTCCGGACGGCGATATCGAACTGGGCGACGTCGACTACGATCGTTTTGTCGTGCCCGACTGCCCGGTCTGTGGCGGCATCCTCAAGCCGGACGTGGTGTTCTTCGGCGGCGCGGTGCCAAAAAAGACGGTCGCACGGGCCTGGGCCGGGCTTGCCCGTGCCGAAGCCGTACTGGTTGTCGGCTCGTCGTTGATGGTGTGGTCGGGCTTTCGCTTCGTGCGCGAGGCCGCGGTACGCGGCCTGCCGATCATGGCGATCAATCAGGGACGTACGCGCGCGGATGATCTGATCACGCACAAGCTCGACGACGATTGTGCCGCGTTACTGGCGACGGCTATCGATTGAAGACGCGTCGAGAATGCCCTGCAGTGGCGTTATCGCTGCGCCTCGGGCAGGGCATCCACCTGGCCGAAGGGCACGGCCCCCACGACGAGTCGTGTCACGATAATATAGCCGACCAATCTGAGCTGCTGGCGAATCATGAGTCTATCTCCGAATACGCGTGTCGTTTCACCCGGCCTCGTGAGAACGAGTCTGCGCTCGTTTGTTGACGCGAGCGTGACATGAACGAACATAAGGACAACACGCGCCTGCGGCTGGGGATCGACCTGGGCGGCACCAAGATCGCCGGCATCGTGCTCGACGGCGAAGATCAGGTACGTGCCGAACGCCGGGTCGATACGCCGGAAAGCGGCTATAACGCCACGCTGGAAGCGATTATCGATCTGGTCGTGGCGCTGGAAGGTGAGGTGGGCACACGCGGGCTGCGGCTGGGCGTGGGCACGCCGGGCAGCGTGCTGCCGGCGACCGGGCGTCTGCGAAACGCCAACTCCCAGTGCCTGAACGGCCGTACGCTCGGCGCCGATCTCGAGCGCGCGCTCGCACGCGAAGTACGCCTGGCCAACGATGCCGACTGTCTCGCGCTTTCGGAAGCGCGCGACGGCGCGGCGGCCGGGCATCGCAACGTATTCGGCGTAATTCTGGGCACCGGCGTCGGGGGTGGTGTGGTCATCGACGGCGGATTGATCACCGGGCGTAACGGCCTCGCCGGCGAATGGGGGCATACCTGTCTGCCGTGGCCGACCGCGGCCGAAGTGCGGCAACCGCCGAGCTGCTGGTGCGGCCTGGACAGCTGCCTGGAGGCCTGGATCTCGGGGCCCGGAATGACCGCCGATCATGTTCGGCGCGGCGGTTACAACATACCGGCCCAGGCGATCGTCGAACGTGCCGAAGCCGGCGAGCGCTTGGCCGGGGCGACGCTCAAGTCCTGGCTGCAACGGGTGGCCCGGTCGATGGCGATGATCGTGAATATTCTCGACCCCGACGTGATCGTGGTCGGCGGCGGGCTATCGCAGATCCGCTGGCTGTATAGCGAAGTGCCGAAGATATGGGCACAGCATGCGTTCGCCGAGCATATCGATACGCCGCTGGTCGCGGCCGCCCACGGCGATGCATCCGGCGTGCGCGGGGCGGCCCGTCTCTGGCCGCTTGACGGATAGCCAACTCTATAGCCAGGACTCTTGCGCCTGGGGCTGGCGCGTTCGAGGCGCGCCGCGAAGCCGAGTCGGCTACGGCCGGTGTCGCTCCAGGGCTTGGCTGTTTTCGTCCCCGCAGGATGAACGGTGATACAAGCATCGGATTTTGGAGTACAACAGGCGTTGAGCCCCGTAACGTCCGGTCGTGTCAACCCCGGCTAACAGGGCATGAACAGTGCGTCTACGGCGAATCAGGCCCGGTCCCGACCGATCGGTATGCTAGAGTCGAAGGCGTTTATTTCGTATTTCTCCATTAGGAGTGTTTATGGCCGAGAAGAATCCCGAAAAGGGTTATGTTGCCCTACTGGGTTGGTCCCTGGGTGCGGTCGAAGCGGCGGATCGTTTCGATCGGCGCTACGTGGTCGTCGCTCCGGATTGGGCGGAGGATTACTGCAAGCAGCATGATATTCCTTATATCCCGTGGAATTTTGAGCGCCTGAACGAGCGTTCACTGGAAATCGCCGAAAAGCTGAAGGAAGAAGGCGTAGACGTGGCTATCCCGCTGTTCGAGGAAACAGTGGAATGGGCCGGCGCGATCAACTCGGTGCTCATGGACAACCCGCGTCTGCATGGTCAGGCGGTGCTGTTCCGTGACAAGGCGCTCATGAAGCGTCGTGCGCAGCTGGGCGGTATCCGCGTGGGTATCTTCGAGGAAGCGCATGAGAAAGACGACGTCTATCGTTTCTTCAAGCGCGTGAACCAGACCCTTCTCAAACTCGACGGCGACCCGGAAGATCCGATCCATCTCAAGGCCTTCGACAAGGCCGGCTGTCTCGGTCATCGCATGATCAAGTCGGCCGAGGAAATCGACTCGATTCCCGACAGCGAATACCCGCTGCTCATGGAAAGCCATCTCGACGGCTGGGAATTCGCGGTCGAGGCATGGATCTGGGACGGCAAGATCCAGTTCCTGAACATTTCCGAGTACGTCACGCTGGGTTATTCCGTGTTCGTGCCGGCTACGCCCGAGCTGGAAAGCTGGCGTAACGCGATTACCGAACAGATCGAGAAGCTGATCAAGACCTTCGACATCAAGTTCGGTCAGATCCATCCGGAATACTTCGTGACCTCCGACGGCACCATGTACTTCGGCGAAGTGGCCTATCGTCCGCCGGGCTTCAAGGCCTTCGAGCTGATCGAGCGTGCCTACGGCTTCAACGCCTATCAGGCCACGATTCTGGTCATGGATCCGAAGACCAAGCAGGATGAGATCGACGCGTTCTTCCCCGAGCCGGTCAAGGAAGCCAAGGGCTATGCGGGCTGCTTCGGCGTGTACCCGCGCAAGCGCGTGGTCAGCAAGCTCGAGATTCCGAAGGAAACCGAAGAGCATCCGTTCTTCGATTTCCACGAGCTGACTGCACCGCTGCAGGATACGGTCACCAAGCGTACTGCCTTCGGTACCCACTGGGGTCTGGTGTTCTTCTTCGGCGACAATCCGCACCAGCTGCGTGATTTGCTCAAGCACCAGGAAGATCTGGACTTCTATGTCTAGTCGCGCCTAGGTCGTTGCGACGCGCGCGTCGCCAACGATAAGAAGGCCGCATCGGGTTTTCCGATGCGGCCTTTTTTTTGCTTGAATCGAGGTTGCCGCACGAGCGTCCGGTCGGGTGGGGGCCACCACAAGCCGCGATTCCTGTGGCGGTGTTCAGTCGTCCCAGGCGCGATCCGAGGCCCAGCCTTCGGCGACCAGGGTGCGGATACGTGCGATTGCCTCGTCGGGTACGGCACTGGCATCGCCGATTTCCCGATTCTTGTAATGGTAGACGTAGAGCCGCGAGGCGAACTGCTCGAAGGGCAGGGATGATTCGCCTTCGAGCTCGCCATGGCTATGGGTCGAGGTCACGATATCCTGGCCCCAGTTCTGACCCTTGTCGCGGTTCGGGTTGAAGAAATACACGCGCCATTCACCGGCCGGGTCGTAGGCGACCCGCTGGATCGACAGCGCATGCCAGCCGACCAGCTCGGCGTTGAAATTGGTGGTGGCGATGCCGCAGGGCTGGGCATAGACCAGATCCCGACCGCCGTTGTAGAGCGGATGGTAGGAGGCATAGAAATCGCGAATGAACGCATCGAAACCGCGGACGTTGCCATTTGCGGTATCGAGCAGTTCCCCGAAGCCGCGATGCACCCACCAGCCGTGCAGCTCGGGGTTCACCCAGCGGTGGCCGTCGCCGGCGCGGCCGATGGTGAGCCGGCTCATTTCCATATAGATGCGGTCGAGATGCGGTGTCAGCAGCAGGGATACCGGGTCGAGCTCGGTATGCAGGCTGGTCGCCAGGCCGAACGACAGCTCGCTGGAACGAATGGTCTTGCCCTCGAACTGCATGAGCAGTTCGTTCTCCCGTGCGCCGAAGGCAATCAGCTCCAACAGATAACCCACGTCGTTCTGTGCCCACAGGCTGATGGCCCGGGCTGCCTGGCAGGTCGGGTTATGCCCCTGATCGACGCCGCGCGGCTGGCCCAGCACAGACAAGGTACCGGCCAGTAGCAGCACGTTGGCATCGGGCGGATCCTGCCATTCGCTGGCCGCGCGCAGGTTTTCGGCCACGCTCGGATGGATGGCCAGCACCATGAGTCGACGCAGGCCCGGCAGCACCGGACGAATAAAGGTCATGCCCTGTTCGAGCAGCTTCGACAGTCCATAGATCGAGCGCGCGGTCTCGCGCCAGATCGCGAATCGGATGATGTCGGATATGAGCGTCTGATGGGCGCCGAGGCTGACCTTGCCGACCGCGTTCAGTGCCAGCGCCGGGCCGACCAGTTCGGGTGCGTTATCGACCAGATGACGCAGCAGATCCGCGTGCTGGGCCGATACCAGGCCGGTGCGCGCCATGGCCTGGCCAAAGTTGTGGGCTTCTTCGGCCAGTGCATTGATATCCAGTTCCGCGAGCGCTGCGGCATAGTCTTCCCGGCTGCCGATCCGCGACAGCGGTGTCGGCCCGTTGAGCGCGTGCATCCATTCGCGTGCCCGTGCGACCGAGGGGTCGTCGTTCGCAAGCTCGGTGGTCGCGCGATCGGCAGCACGCAGCAGGGCTTCGACGCGCTGAACCATGATCGGGCGCTGTAAAAGCACCCGCTCAGCCTCGTGGACGAGAGCATCCAGGATCGCTGCCGCACCCAGCCGGTCGAGGATGAATTCGAACAGGTTCTTCACCCGTTCGGCCGCTGCCGGATCGGCTTCGCGCGTTTCTTCGGTCGCCACCGGGAACAGCAGGTCGAGGTTGCTCGCCATGATCTGCTGAAGAAAGCGACGTGCCTCATCGCCGGTCATGCCGGGAGATTCGATCGCATGCTCGGCGATGGCCAGCATGCGCAGCTCGCTCAGGCATTCCAGGGTGGCATTCACGCCGCCGGCACGTAACGTGGTGCTCACCAGCGCCGGTTGCAGGGCTTCGGGCTGTTCCCAATCGCCGTTGGCAAACACACCCGCCGCATCGAAGCGCGGCGCGAACCCATAGAGATGTGCCACACCTTCGGGCGTGCGCAGCAGCTTCTGGGCGCGTGCCAGCAACTGCTGCTGCTGCATCGCCTTGCCAAAAGAACGGGCCGCTTCAAGGCGTTCCAGAACCTGTTCGAAATCCGTGGCTAGGCGGGCCGGATCGCTCAGGCCGCCCACTGTGACTTGGGCCATCGTTTGCCCTCCAGTGAACTCGATGGCGCGTTGACCATCATCTCGGGGCATCCGCTCGAACCGTTCTCGTGCACGTCTGGCGAGTCGGAACGCGCCTCGGCGACGGTCGAACGTGGTCAACCGATGGTATGCCCGCTTAAAAATCGAAGAGTGGACGTTAACACAGCGCAGCATGCGCACAGCGCGTGCCTAGTGCTGGTATAGCGATGTATCGGCGAAATCGCGGGCGGCTGAATACGCGGTTGGGCATCGCTACTGCGTGCGGGTACGGGGCCGGTGGTGGGCTGTTGGCGACCGCGTATCGGCGTTTTGACGTTGCGGGCAGCCGGCCGTAACGGCCGGCTGCCGCGCGGATCAGGCTTAGAACGCCATGCCGATGCTGACCGTGCCGGTCAGGAAATCGTCTTCCGGGTTGCCCGGAATCACGTCTTCGTCGGTGTGGTAATAGGTCGTGTTGACCGCGAGCGACCAGTCGCCGTAGCCGGCCGGGATGAAGCCCAGGCCCAGGCTCGCCGTGGCGCCGATCGAGGCATAGCCGAAACCGCTGTCGCCACCCTGGAAGTCGTCGGTCATGAAGCCGACGCTCACCGGAATGGACAGGCTGACCGGGGTGGTGGGACTGTCTACAAGATCGAACGCCGGTTCGATGGCGCCAACGAAGACAGCACCATCGTCCTGGCCTTCCTGCCCGTTCACACGGATATGGGTCAGAAAGCTCGGGTTGAGCGCGAAGTCGCCGCCCCACAAGGCGCTGTCGTCATAACCGACGCTCAGATCCAGCACACGCTCGGTGTCGCCGCCGTAGTACCACTGCTGGTAGATCGCGCCCAGGGTTACAGCACCTGTGGTATAGGTCAGACCGCCGTAGACGTCGATTTCCTGAATGTTGCCGCCGATGGTGTCTTCGTCGGCGTTGTTGTTGATATCGCTCCATGCGCCGAAGGTCAGCGCAAACCCGTTCGGCAGATCGGCGCCGAGGTCGATATAGGCGAATTTGGTGGACTGCGACCCGTAAAAGTCATGCCCGCCGCCCCAGACGTCACCGCCGTAGGAAACGAAGTGCGAGGCAAAGTCCAGGCCGACCGAGCCATAGATCTTGTCTGCCGTACCAGAGGGCTCGCTCGACTCGTACTGGACTTGCGAGGGTGAATCGCTGTTGGGCGCACTGCGGGTCGATTCGTCGGCCATTTGTGCGAATGCGAGCGGGCTTGCTCCGCAGATTAACGATGCCACAAGGCAGGGCATCGTGGTCATGACTTTATTTTTCATATCTCTCCCTACAGGGTTCATGGATCAAGTATCCGAAAACGGGTTTCCCCGTGGATTAAAAAGCACGAGATGCGCCATATATTTTTAATATAGCGATGCGCGAACGCGCTGATATAAGTCAAATGACGCATCGAAACCTTGCCGAGCGGCGAGCCACGACATAAATAGCCGTCAGGAAATCGCGAGAGCGCAATTGAAGGCCGGAGGAGCAGGGCGGCCGGGCGCCCGATGTTTCGTGCCGGCGTGCAGGTTCCGTAGCCGGCGCACGACGGTGGCTGAACTCAGTCGTTCGAGAAATGCAGTCGCCCTTGTGCGTCCACATGGGCATGCATGACCTGGACGTCGTCAGGGTCGCGTTTACGCAGGTCTGCGTCGGCGATTGCTTCGGCCAATGGCAGTTCGACATGGCGGCGGAACGCACGGCCCATGGCGCGGGCGCCGTAGCGGCGATCGAAGCCTTCCGTGTGCAACAGCGCGCGCGCCGAGTGATCCAATTCGGCTCGACGACCGATTCGAGCCAACCGGCTGTTCAACTTCTGCAGTTCGATATCGATGAGGCCATCCAGCATGTCCTGTTCGATCCAGTTGAACAGGCTGACGGTATCGATACGATTGACGAATTCAGGGTCGAAGCGTGCGTGCAGGGCGTTGTCGACGATCTCATGCAGACCGCGACGCTGGCGCTGTTCGCAGGTCGGCCATAATCGCCGCCAGCCGCTGTTCAGACGTGCCAGGTAGCGCTCGATCTCGCGCGCGCCGAGATTGCTGGTCATGAAGATCATGGCATTGCGAAAGTCGATGGTCTTGGCGCCGGAGGTCAAGGTGAGCTGGCCGTTGTCGAAAACGTTGAGCAGGGCGCGTGCGACTTCGGCACCGGCTTTTTCGATCTCGTCGAACAACACGATGCCCGGTGCGCCGAAGCTGCCGGCAATGCGGTCGGGATCGAGCAGGGTGGTGCCTTCCTTGCTGCCGACATAGCCCGGCGGCGCGCCGGTGAGCGCGGCCGCATAATGTTCCTGGGCGAGGGTGTTCATGTCGATACGACACAGGGCATCGCGTCGACCGTGAATCGCCTCGGCAAGCACACGCACGAGTTCGGTTTTACCCACGCCGGTTGGGCCGAGCAACAGGCCGACATGCAGTGGTCGCTGGGGATCGCCGATATCGGCCTTGATGATCTTGAGGGCGCCTTCGACTGTATCCAGCGCCTGCGCCTGGCCGACGATGCGCTCGCGTAGCAGGCCCATGACGACGGCGGGCTCGAAATGAAAACGAGATGTGCGGTTGGGCGATGCGGTCTGTGCATCGCTTGCGGTGGGCGCAGAATCTTGGTTGTGCTCGGCGAGCATGTCATTGATGAACGGCATGACGCCTCTCGTGGTTCGGCCGACGTACCGAGGCGTTCACCCCGGTACGTCCATGTCGCCTATGGCTCAGGCGCCGGCTTCTTTTTCGGCCTGCGGGTGTGAGAGTTTGCCGACCGGGCAGTCTGTCGTGGTTGCCGTGCTGCGCGTCATCGCCTCCACGTTTTCCTGGGCTTTTTTCGCATCCATCACCCAGGTGCGATAGAACTCGAACGGGCAGTCGGCGACGCCCTTGTCGCCTTCGCCGGAGTCATTGGTGCCGCTGTAACCACGATGCAGCAGCTTGAACAGATGGTTCTGCGATTGATCGTTGGCCCGCGCATCGCGAATCGCCGATACCGAGAGCTGGGCATACTGAATGCCGTTTTCCTCGGTGCCGCATTCGCCGAGCGTACGGCCGTCGAAACCGATCACCGAGGAATGGCCGAAATAGGAATAGACGCCGTCGAAGCCGGCCGCGTTGGCCACGGCCACATAGCAGTTGTTGGCCCAGGCCATGCACTTGGACATCATCACCTGCTGTTCCTTGGCCGGGTACATATAGCCCTGGCAGCGCACGATCAGCTCGGCGCCTTTCATGGCACAGTCGCGCCAGATTTCCGGGTAGTTGCCGTCGTCGCAGATGATCAGGCTGATCTTGAGTCCCTTGGGGCCTTCGACAACATAGGTCTTGTCGCCCGGATACCAGCCCTCGATCGGACACCAGGGAATACACTTGCGGTATTTCTGGACGATTTCGCCTTCGTTATTGATCAGAATCAGCGTGTTGTAGGGCACCTTATTGGGGTGCGCCTCGTGGCGCTCGCCGGTGATCGAGAACACGCCCCAGGTATTGGCCTGACGACAGGCTTCGGAAAATACCGCGGTTTCGTCGCCCGGAATACTGGCGGCGGTTTCCATCATTTCGTCCGGGTCGTACATGATCCCCATGGTGCTGTATTCGGGGAAGACGACCAGATCCATGCCGGGCAGGCCGATCTTCATGCCCTGGATCATTTCCGCGATCCTGTTCGCGTTGTCGAGCACGTCGGAACGGGTGTGCAGGCGCGGCATCTTGTAGTTGACCACGGCCACGCCGACGGTATCGGCGCTGCTGGAAATATCTCCGTGTCGCATTCGGTTCTCCGGCTGACCGCGCCGGTTCTGGCGACGCGGATCTGAAAAGGTGGCGACGCCGCCGTTCGCAAACGGTCGACGCCGCCGGGAGCAATCGTTCTCGCTCGCGCGAGTGTTAGTGGCTGATCATCCAGGGGCGCGGGCCGGTCTTGGTCTTGATTGCGGGCGGCGCCCCCGTGTTGCTGGCCTTGCGGCTGCTGCTCGAACAACAGCCACAGCCGGCCGGATGGCGCTTGTCATAGGTCTTGGACGTATGCGGCCGGTCGGCGCTGCGTTCGTTGGTCTCGTGGGCCAGGCGGGCGTGGCTTGAGATCAGCGACAGGCGCGGCGCCGAGATGATGCGTGCCGAGGCAGCCCCGCAGTCGGGGCAGTCGCTAGGCTGGCTGCATTCGGCCATGCGACGCATGGCGCTGAAGGTGCCGCAGTCGTGACAGGCGTATTCGTACATCGGCATGACGAGTCTCCTACTGGTCGTAGGCGATGGGCATGTCGACGCTGCCGTCGAGGAACTTCGTCGGCCCGTCGGCGCCGGGCTGGATATCGAAGTCGAAGATTTCAGACGGAATCCACAGCGTCGCGCAGGAGTTGGGAATATCCACCACGCCGCTCAAATGCCCCTGCACGGGTGCTACGCCGAGAATGGAATAGGCCTGGGCGCCGGAATAGCCGAATTTCTTGAGGTATTCGATCGCGTTCAGGCAGGCCTGGCGGTAGGCAACGTTGGCATCCAGATAATGCTGCTTGCCGGATTCGTCGACCGAAATGCCTTCGAAAATGAGGTAGTCGTTATAGGTCGGCACGATCGGGCTGGGTTTGAAGATCGGGTTCTTGATCCCGTATTTCTTCATGCCGTCCTTGATCAGCTCGACTTTCATGTGCACCCAGCCGCCGGCCATCTCGATGGCGCCGCAGAAGGTGATTTCGCCGTCGCCCTGGCTGAAGTGCAGATCGCCGACCGACAGGCCCGCACCGTCGACATAGACCGGGAAATAGACCTTTGAGCCGCGCGACAGATCCTTGATATCGCAGTTGCCGCCATGCTCGCGCGGCGGCACCGTGCGTGCGCCTTCGGCTGCGGCCTTGTCGCGGGCTTCGCCCGAGAGCGCGCCCATATGCGCGGTTTCGGCGACCGGCGGGTTGGCCAGCGGCGGCACGCGATCGGGATCGGTGGCGATCAGGTCGGCTTCGCGCGAATTCCAGGTATCCAGCAGGTCCTGGCTGGGCAGGCAGCCGATCAGGCCCGGATGCACGAGACCGGCGAAGTTCACGCCCGGTACGTGCCGCGAGCTGGTGTACAGGCCGTGGAAGTCCCAGATCGATTTCTGGGCATGCGGGAAATGCTCGGTGAGAAAACCGCCGCCGTTCTGTTTGGAGAAGAAACCGTTGAAGCCCCATTCCGCGCCGGGCAGCGCGCCGATATCGAGAATGTCGACCACGAGCAGATCGCCGGCTTCAGCGCCTTTCACGCCTACCGGGCCGGACAGATAATGCACGGTCGACAGATCGACGTCACGCACGTCCGAGGCGTCGTCATCGTTGGCGATCGCGCCCGCGGTCCAGTCGTAGGTTTCGAGGATGAAATCGTCACCCGGATTCACCCAGCAGGCCATGGGGATATCCGGATGCCAGCGGTTGTGCACCTTCTCGTTCTGGGTGGCCGGGGTGTCGAGATCGACCTTGATGAGCGTATCGGTCATGGCGTTGTTCTCCTGCGAACGGTTTTCTGCGGGGCGAGCACGGCTCGCGCGGGTCGGGAATCAGTCTTGAATGTGGCAGGGTTCGCAGCAATACGTCGGATGACGTAACGCCTTAGCGGGCTTTGCGGGTGTAAACCCAGGCGCGAAGCCCGCGGGGGCATGCCGACCAGCCCGCGCACGGCCACCGTTTTTGTAGATCGGATGCGTCGAAGGCGGACTCCGACAAGAACGTAGCCACGTCGTCCGGATTCGAATGTCTAGTCGTAGCGACTCCTTGCTACGGGTTACGGCGTGTATCGCGACCCGCATGAAGCCGACGAGAGAAGCACGGGGCTTAAGTGTGTGCGGCGCATAGCGCCGACGTGCAAAGCAGACGTCTTTCCTCTTGCAACTTTGCGTTGGACGAGCAACGAACGTGCCTCGCGCTACAGCGCGAAACCGCGGGTTCGACTAACTCGTGAGTACCGAGGGGAACGTGGTTCGAACCGCGCCTGCGCCGAGTCGACTGCTCGGCGAAGTGCGGTTTGTCGGTCTGCGAACCAGGGTGAAACCCCGCGAGCCACGCGCCGCAGCCAACCGCTGCGGCCCCGATCAAACCGTCAGATAGCGGCTGATCTGCTTGGCGTCAATCTCATCACCGGCGGCCTCGTGGGCAATCTTGCCCTTGTCGAGCACGAGCATCCGGTCGGCGATCGCGGTGGCAAAGCTCAGCACCTGTTCGGACACCACGATGCTGATCTGGCGGGTGCGCTTGATCTCATTGAGCGTCTTGGCCAGATCCTTGATGATCGACGGCTGGATGCCTTCGGTCGGTTCGTCGAGCAGCAGCACCTTGGGGTCGGCGGCCAGCGCCCGGGCGATGGCCAGCTGCTGTTGCTGACCGCCGGACAGGTTGCCGGCCTTGCGTCGACGCATATCGCGCAGGACCGGGAACAGGTCGTAGATATCGCCGGGGATCTTGCGTCGGCCGGTGGCTTCCAGGCCGGCAGTGATGTTCTCTTCGACGGTGAGCGTGCCGAATACGAGCCGGCCCTGGGGCACATAGGCCAGCCCGCGTTTCACGCGTTCGTAGGCCTGACGCTTGCCCACATCTTCCTCGCCGATACGAATGCTGCCCTCGGCCGGCATGATGCCGATGAGTGACTTGAACAGCGTGGTCTTGCCCATGCCGTTGCGGCCCATGATGGCAACGGTTTCGGTTTCGCCGACGCTGAAGGAAATACCGTGGATGACCTCGCTCATGCCGTAGCTTACGCGCAGATCCTGAGTGCTGAGCATGATGGTTTCCTCAGTGGCCGAGATAGACTTCGATGACGCGCTCGTCGGCCTGCACCTTCTCCATCGGGCCCTCGGCGAGGATCTTGCCCTGATGCAGCACGGTGACCTTGCGGCCGATGTCCTTGACGAAATCCATGTCGTGTTCGATCACGATCACGGCACGGTTTTCCTTGATGCGGTTGAGCAGGGCGGCGGTCGCCTCACGCTCGGGCACGCTCATGCCGGCCACGGGTTCGTCGAGCATCAGCAGCTCCGGGTCCTGGATGAGCAACATGCCGATTTCCAGCCACTGCTTCTGGCCGTGGCTGAGCAGGCCGGCACTCATGTCCAGTTCGTCGACCAGATAGATGGTTTCGGCGATCTCGTTGATGCGGGCGACGAGCTTGGGCGTGCGCCGGAAGAACAGGCTGGATAGCACCGTGCGCCCGCCGGGCGACGACAGTTCCAGGTTCTGGCGCACCGTCAGGTTTTCGTAGATGGACGGCGTCTGGAACTTGCGACCGACCCCGGCATGCACGATCTGGTGCTCCGAGAGCTTGGTCAGGTCCTTGTTCTTGAACTTGATCTTGCCGCTGGTCGCACGGGTCTTGCCGCAGATCAGATCCAGCAGGGTGGTCTTGCCGGCCCCGTTCGGGCCGATGACCACCCGCAGCTCGTTGCGTTCGACATAGAAATTCAGTGCATCGATGGCCTTGAAGCCGTCGAAGGACACGCCGAGGTCCTCGACCTCGAGAATCATGGCGTTGCTCATCAGGCTTGCTCCTGCGGGGTGGCACCGGCAGACGACCGGCTGGCCGTGTCCGGCTTGTCGGTCGACGGCTTGGATTGGGATTTACGCCCGGGCATGAGCTTCGAGCCGTAGTCCGATACGAGACCGGCCAGACCGCGGGGGAAGAACATCACCACACCGATGAACAACGCGCCCATGACCACCGGCCAGATCTGCGGAAAGCTGTCGGACAACGAGGTCTTGGCCCAGCTGACGATGAACGCGCCACAGGCCGCACCGACGATCGACAGGCGCCCGCCCACCGCGCAGAACACCACCATCTCGATGGAGGCCACCGCGCCGATGAAGGTCGGCGACATGAAACCCACCTGCAGGGTGAAGAAGGCGCCGCCAATCGCTGCGAATACCGAGGCCATGACGAACACGAACACCTTCATGTTGGCTACGTCGTAGCCGGAAAAGCGTACCCGGTCTTCCTGGTCACGCATGGCGATGAGCAGGCGCCCGAAGCGGCTGTTGATGATGAAGTTGCCCACCAGCAGGCACAGCAGCAGGGCAACACAGCAGGCGTAGTAGAGGAGGTATTTGGCGCCGTCGGTCCGGATGTCCCAGCCGAGCAGCGTGCGCAAGTCGGTGATGCCGTTGATGCCGCCGGTATAACCCTGTTGGCCGACGATGAGAATGGTCAGGATCACCGCGATCGCCTGGGTGATGATGGCAAAGTACACGCCGCCCACGCGGCGCTTGAACATGGCATAGCCGATCAGCCAGGCAAAGAAGGCCGGCACCGCGATCACCGCGAAAACGGTAAACGCGAAGCTGTGGAAGGGCTCCCAGAACCAGGGCAGCTCGGTGAGCTGGTTCCAGTCCATGAAGTCGGGAATGCCCGGCGTGGTCTGGATCTTTGTGGCCTCCGGCGTGGAGGCTTCCAGCTTGAGGAACATGGCCATGCAATAGCCGCCCAGGCCGAAGAACACCCCCTGGCCCAGACTCAGGATGCCGCCATAGCCCCAGCACAGCACCAGCCCGACAGCCACGAAGGCATAGGTGAGGTACTTGCCGAACAGATTCAGACGAAAGATTTCGGTGGTGGCGGGCAGCAGCACCATCAGTATCGCGGCGACGACCGCGATCTGAATCAGCACTGTCGGGCCGCCGAATGCCTTGATGAAACGTTGCACGATGACTCTCCCGGGCCGCCTAGCGGCGCACCTTGCTGGCAAACAGGCCCTGCGGACGCAGCATGAGGATCACGACCACGGTGAGCAGGGTGAAGACCTTGGCCATCGAACCCGACCAGAAGAACGACAGGATCGACTGCGACTGGGCGATGCCGAACGCCGAAACCACGGTGCCCAGCAGACTGGCCGCGCCGCCGAACACGACCACCAGGAAGGTATCGACGATATACAGCGAGCCGGTGGTCGGCCCGGTGGAGGCGATGGTGGTGAAGGCGGCCCCGGCCACGCCGGCGATGCCGCAGCCCAGCGCAAAGGTCAGGCGATCGACGCGGTCGGTATTGATGCCGGCGGCGTTGGCCATGCTGCGGTTCTGGGTGGTGGCGCGTACCTTGATGCCCCAGCGCGAGCGATACAGCAGCGCGAACAGGGCGACGGTGAGTACGAGCGTGATCACCAGGATGAACAGCCCGTTGAGCGGGATATCGATCATGTCGGTGGCGCGGTAGGAGCCCAGCAGCCAGTCCGGCATGGTGACGGTCTTCTCGCGCGGGCCGAAGACCGAGCGAAAGACCTGCTGAAGAATCAGGCCCAGACCCCAGGTCGCCAGCAGCGTATCCAGCGGTCGGTTGTAGAGATAGCGGATCATGAACCGCTCGACCAGATAGCCGAGCGCGAACGTGCCGATGAATGCCGCAGCGATGGCGACGGGGAAGTACCAGGTGAGCGCGGTCGCGCCCCATTCGGCAGCCTGGTACGACACGAGATAGGTGATATAGGCGCCCAGCGTCAGGAATTCGCCGTGGGCCATGTTGATCACGCCCATCTGGCCGAAGATGATCGCCAGCCCCAGGGCCATGAGAAGAAAGACGCAGAACAGGCTCAGGCCTGAAAAACCCTGCATCACAAAGATTGCGGTCAATTCCTGTGCGGTGAAGTCGCCCATGGTTGCTCCCTTGACGATTGCCGGGACCGCACGGCCCCGGCAATCGGGTATTGCGCTTAGCGGTTAAGGGTTGGCTTAGTAGCCTTCCGGGAACGGGTTCGGCTCGATCACGTCGGACTCCCAGACCACCTTGGCCTGGCCGTCGCTGCCCCACTGGCCGATACGGGTACGCATCCATAGGTGATGGTTCGGGTCGACCTTGGTGTAGCCGTGCGGCATGCCTTCTTTCCATTCCATGTTGTCGGAGGCGGCGACCACCTTGTCGACGTCGAAACTGCCGGCTTTTTCGACCGCGCGCTTCCACAGCCAGGGGCCGAGATAGGCGGATTCGGTCACGTCGCCGATGACCGCGTCCTGCCCGTACTCTTTCTTGAACGCCGCCACGAATTCCTTGTTGGAGGGGATATCCAGGCTCTGGAAATACTTCATCGAGGAGTAGAAGCCTTCGACGTTCTGCTTGCCGATACCCAGCACCTCGTCTTCGGTGACCGAGATGGTGAGCATGGGCATACGATCAGCGGTCATGCCGGCGGCCTTGAGCTGCTTGAACCAGGCCACGTTCGAACCACCCACCACGGCGGCGAAGACCAGGTCCGGACGCTTGAGCTTGATCTTGTTGATCAGCGAGCCGAACTGGGTGTTGCCCAGCGGGTAGTAGTCCTCGCCAACCACGCGCCCGCCGAGATGCTTCTCGATATGGGTACGCGCGATCTTCATCGAGGTGCGCGGCCAGATATAGTCGGAGCCGACCAGATAGAAGCTCTTGGCGCCGAGTTCTTCGTTCGCCCAGTTGAGCGCGGCCAGAATCTGCTGGGTGGCTTCCTGGCCGGTATAGAACACGTTCTTCGACTGTTCCAGGCCTTCATAGAAGGTCGGGTAATAGAGCAGGCCGTTATTCTGTTCGAATACCGGCAGTACCGCCTTGCGCGAGGCCGAGGTCCAGCAGCCGAACACGGTGGCGACCTTGTCGCCCTGTAGCAGCTTGCGGGCTTTTTCGGCGAAGGTGGGCCAGTCGCTGGCGCCGTCTTCAACGGTGTATTCGATCTGACGGCCGAGGATGCCGCCCTGTTCGTTGATCTGCTTGATGGCGAGCTTTTCGGCCTGAATCGAGCCGGTTTCGCTGATCGCCATGGTGCCGGTCAGCGAATGCAGGATGCCGACCTTGACGGTGTCGTCGGTGACGGCCAGGCCGGTGGTCATGACCTCGTCGGTGGGCGGGGTTGCCGCATGGGCGGTGCCGAACAGCGCGGACGCGCCCAGCGTCACCGCGGTCAGGCCGGCGAGCCACGATCGGCTCAGGGTATGCAGGTTCATCGAGAATCTCCCTTTGGATAACGAAACGGGTGCGATAGCTGCGGCTTTGCAAAGTCCGGGCCAATGCCGGCGGCCTCGCTCGTTATCCAGACTGGCGTGTCCGGTCGAAGCCGCCCATACGCCGATCAACGCACCGACCTACGTCATTCGACGTAGACGCTGGCCCGTTTCCTGCAGGGGCGAGTGATTACCATCGGGCCCAATCGCCCGTTCGCTTTCCAACCGACAGCTTCATGGACAACGGCCCCCAACGCATCGTCAAGATCCGTCGTGCCTACAACCGCTGGGTGGGCGACGAAACGCTTGAGGACTACGCGCTGCGCTTCACCGCCCGCAGCTTTCGCAAATGGTCGGAACTGCGTATCGCCAGCACCGCGCTGGGTGGCATTTCTTTTCTCGCGCTGGAGGCCATCGGCGCGGTGCTGATGATGGGCTATGGCTTCACCAACGCCGCCTGGGCCATCGTCGCGGTTTGCACCGCCATATTTCTGGTCGGCCTGCCGATCAGCTATTACGCCGCCCGCTACGGCGTCGATATCGACCTGCTCACCCGCGGCGCAGGCTTCGGCTATCTGGGTTCGACGTTCACGTCGCTGATCTATGCCAGCTTCACGTTTTTATTCTTCGCCCTCGAAGCGGCCATCATGGGCCAGGCGATCTCGATGTATTTCGGGGTGTCGCTGCCAGTGGCCTATCTGATCAGCGCGCTGGCCGTGATTCCGCTGGTGACCTTCGGTATCACCGCGATCAACCGCTTGCAGTGGTTCACCCAGCCGGTCTGGCTGATCCTGCTCGTATTGCCTTACCTCGCGATCGCTCTCGAGCGGCCCGAAACCTTCACCGACTTCGCCGGCTTCACGGGCCGTCAGCACGACGGCAGCTTCAGCTGGAGTGCATTCGGGGCCGCCTGCAGCGTGGCACTCGCGCTGATCGGCCAGATCGGCGAACAGGTGGATTACCTGCGTTTTCTGCCGGAGAAAAAGCCTGCCAATCGAACGCGTTGGTGGCTTGCGGTGGTGGCTGCCGGGCCGGGTTGGGTGGTCATCGGGGGGCTGAAGATGTTCGGTGGGGCGCTGCTGGCGTTTCTGGCCCTTCAACACCAGCTGCCGTTCGATCAGGCGACCGAGCCGACCCATATGTATCAGGTGGCCTTCGGCTATGTGTTCGACTCGCCCGGCGTGGTGCTGGCTGCCACCGTGGCGTTCGTGATCGTGTCGCAGATCAAGATCAACGTCACCAATGCCTATGCCGGGTCGCTGGCCTGGTCGAACTTCTTTGCCCGGGTCACGCGCAGTCATCCGGGGCGAGTCGTGTGGCTGGTGTTCAACGTGCTCATCGCACTGATTCTGCTCGAGGTCGGCGTGTTTTCGGCGATCGAAGGCGTGCTCGGGCTCTACGCGAACGTCGCCGCCGCCTGGATCGGTGCGTTGGCAGCTGATCTGGTCATCAACAAACCGCTGGGGCTGTCGCCGAAGGGTATCGAGTTCAAGCGCGCGCATCTTTACGACATCAACCCGGTCGGCATTGGCGCGCTCACCCTCGCAAGCGGGTTGTCGCTGGCCGCCTACACCGGCCTGTTTGGCCATGCGGCACGCGCGGCCGCGCCGCTGCTGGCCCTGGGCGGCGCATTTGTTACCGCGCCCCTGATCGCCTGGCTCACGCGCGGGCGCTTCTACCTCGCCCGCACCCCGGCGCGGCCGGTACAGCTGGCGCCGGACGGCAGCGCCCAGGCGCGCTGCGTGTTGTGCGGCAACCATTTCGAAACGGATGACATGGCGCTGTGCCCGGCCTATCGCGGCAGTATCTGTTCGTTGTGCTGCAGTCTCGACATGCGCTGTGGTGATCTTTGCCGGCCGCAGGCCACCGCCTCGGCACAGGCCGCGGCCGTGGTTCGCCGCGCGCTGCCGAAATCCCTGCTGCCGCATCTGTATACGCGGCTGATGCGCTACGGCGCGGTGCTGTGCCTGCTCAGCGTGGTCGTGTTCGGCGCGCTGGTCGCGGTCTATGCCCAGGTCGCACCGCTGGTATCGGCGGCCGATACGGCACGCTTGTTCGATATCTTTCTGCGCACCTTTTTGTTGATGACCGCGCTGACCGGCGTGCTCGCCTGGTGGCTGGTGCTCACCCGCGAAGCGCGCACCGTGGCCCAACAGGAAACCACGCGCCAGACCCAGCTGCTCATGCGCGAGATTCGGGCTCATAAGGAAACCGATGCCAAGCTGCAGAAGGCGACCACCGAGGCCGAAGCCGCCAACCGGGCCAAAAGCCGCTATGTTTCGGGTCTGAGTCACGAGCTGCGTACGCCGCTCAACAACGTGCTTGGCTATACCCAGCTATTGCAGCGGGATACGCGCCTGGATGCAGCCCAGTCCGCGAAGCTGGCCACGATTCAGCGCAGCGGCGAGCACCTGCTAGCGCTCGTCGACGGGCTGCTCGATATCGCGCGTATCGAGGCCGGACGCATCAATCTCAATATCGGCGAGATTCATACCGCAGCGCTGCTGGAGCAGATCGATGCCATGTTCGCGCCCCAGGCCCGCGCGAAGGGCCTCGAATTCCGGATCGAGCGGGTGGGGCGTATCCCGGAGATCGTGCGCGGCGACGAGCAGCGCCTGCGCCAGATCCTGATCAACCTGGTCGGCAACGCGATCCGCTTCACCCGCACCGGTTTGGTGCGGCTGCGTATCGGCTATGCCTGGGAGGTGGCCACATTCGAGGTCATCGATACCGGTCCGGGTATTGCCGAGGACAAGCTCGAACAGATTTTCCTGCCCTTCGAGCGCCTCGACGCCGACCTGAGCGGCCTGACCAGCGGCACCGGACTGGGCTTGACCATCTGCCAGCTGCTGACCCAGTTCATGGGCGGTGAACTCGCCGTCAAGGCCGCAGACGGCGGCGGTACACACTTCACGCTGCGCGTGTTTCTGGCGCGGGGCAAAAAGGGCGACGCGGCCGCAGGTCGGAACGCCGGCCACACGGTCGCCGGCTACAGCGGGCCGCGACGCCATATATTGCTGGTTGACGACCTGGCCGACCAGCGCGCGATTCTGCGCGACTTTCTCGAGCCGCTGGGCTTTGCTATCGACGAGTGCGGTGACGGCCCCAGCGCGCTGCACTGGCTGGCGACCGAGCGCAGCGACGCGATCATCATGGATGTGGCCATGCCCGGCATGGACGGCTTCGAAATCGCACGAATCGTGCGTGAGCGCGGTCTGAGCGAAGCGCCGATTCTGGTGGTTTCGGCCAATGCCTATGGCGAGGACGTCGCCCGCAGCGAGGCCGCCGGCTGTGATGCGTTCCTGCCCAAGCCGGTGGATATCGCACGTCTTCAGGCCACCCTGGCAACGTTATTGCATCTGGATTGGGTGCACGAGGGAAAACCGGCCGCGCCTGGCATCGACGTCGAGGCCCGTTCGTTGCCCGCGGCGGCTGTGCCGCCACGGCTTGTCCGACGTCTGGCGGCAGCGATCGATACCGGCATCATGGACGGCGTCGTGGCGGTGCTCGACGAAATCGAACGCCTCGAACCGGAGTCCGCGCCGCAGCTGCAGCCGCTGCGTGACGCGGCTCGCGGCTTCGAGTTCGAGCGCCTGCGGCGGCTGGCGGCATCGCTATCGGGCTCGATCGCAGAGCAGGGAGACAAGGCATGAATGTGGCTTACGAATACGACGATCCGGCGCATGCCGGCGCGGCCACGCCGCGTACCGTGCGCGGCGTGGTGCTGGTGGTCGACGATCAGCCCCAGATGCTGGCGCTGCTGTCCGAGGTTCTGGGCGCCGCCGGCTATACGGTGATCGCCGCCACCGACGGGCCCTCGGCGCTTGAACGCGCGCGCATGATCACGCCCGACGTGGTCCTGCTTGATGCGCGCATGCCCGGCATGGACGGCTTCGAAGTCTGTCTGCGCATGAACGCCGATGCATCGCTGGCCGGCGTGCCCGTGATCTTCATGACCGGGCTCACCGAAAGCGAACATATCGTCAAGGGCTTTCGGGCCGGCGGGGCCGACTATGTCACCAAGCCGGTCAAGCCGGATGAAGTGTGCGTTCGCGTGGAAGCGCATCTCAAGCGGGCCCAGGCGCAGCGCCGGGCCGATATGGTGGTCAACGCCGGCGGGCGGGCGGCGATCATCGCCGACGACGAGGGCTGTGTGCGCTGGCACAGCTCGCGGGCGGCGGCGTACTTGCAGCGCTATTTGGACGATGCCCAGACCGGCATGCTCCCGAGCGGACTCCTGCGCTGGCTGCGCCAGGCGGAACCGTCTTCACGCCCGTACGAAATCGTCCACGGGCAGGCGCGGCTGTCCATTCGTCTGGCGGGCCCGGCGGGGGCCGACGGCTGGATACTCACGCTGGTGGAATTCGATGACGAAGCCTCGGTCAACGATTTCGTCGAGCGGTTCGGGCTGACGCTGCGCCAGGCCGAAGTATTGCTGTGGGTATCGCGCGGCAAGACCAACCGAGATATCGGCGAGATTCTGGATATGAAGCCGCGTACCGTGAATAAACACCTTGAGCACATCTTTCCGAAGCTCGGTGTCGAGACGCGTGCGGCCGCAGCAGCGACGGCTTTGCAGGTAATCGGGCCTTGAGGCCGAAAGGCCAGCTCTTACGCCGGGCGCCGATCGGCCCAGCGCAGCCAGCGGCGTACCAGCCGAATACTTAGCCAAAGCGTGACCAGAAGCCAGCCCGCGGTTGCAACGAATACCGCCAGCATGAGCGTGCCGATGCCCAGCTCGGGCCAGGCGGCTGCGAGGGTCTGCGCGGGGTGGGGTGCGTAGGCCAGGGTATTGAGCACGGTCATGGCGCTGGTAAAAAGCGTCGGCAGGGCGGCCAGTGGCGCCAGCAGAACCAGCAGCAAAGCGATCGCCGACAGCGCGTGGTGGCGGCCCAGCCAGCGATGGTGCGAGGCGAGCAGGGCGTTCTGCCCGGCGGCGGCCCACCAGTGCAGCAGGGCGATGACCGCCATCACCGGGATCAGCAGAATGCCCACCCCCAGCCAAAGCGCCGCCACCATGGCGCCCGCGGCGAGATAGCCGGCGGTGACGCTGGCGCCCGGTTCGACGGTCGCGGTATTCATGCGGTGGGCATGGCCCGATGCTCGGCAAAGGCGAGCACGCCGCGGATGAAGCGATACACGCCCCAGACCCAGAGAATCGCATAGCCCAGAAAGCCGACCACGACGTAGACGAGCACCAGGCAAATCAGCGACCAGAGCACGGTGAACCAGAACGTGCGCATCAGCCAGCGGTGGTGGCTGTAGGCAACCGGGTCGCGACAGTCACGCATCTTGACGTGATTGATGATCACGCCGGCCACCGCGGTGAGGCCGTTAAAGAAACCGAGCCCGTAGAGGACATAGGTCACCAGAAGGACGTTGCGTTCGAGTTCGCGCCGGCTGACGCCGGTATGGTCGAGTTCCTGACTCATGGGCTGATCCGTTTTACTTGATGAAGAGCGCGGTTTTGCAGCCTCTGTTTGCTAGAATCGCGAATACTCAAGACGCTCAACGCCCGGTATCCGCATGCTTCAACTGTTCACGCACAATCGCAGTGTGTCCGCGCATCGCGTGCGCATCGCGCTCAACTACAAGGGCGTGTCCTACAAGTCGATCTTTACCGACATGGACCATGCCCGCGGCGATCGCCTGAGTTATCTCAACGTCAATCCGCAAGGGCTCATTCCCGCGCTCTGGGCCGAGGATGACCTGGTCATTTCCCAGTCTTCGGCCATTCTAGAGTATCTGGAAGAGCGCTATCCTGAACGGCCGCTGTTGCATGGCGATATCGCCGAGCGCGCACGAATTCGCTCTTTCGCCCAGGTGGCGATCGCGGATACCCATCCGTTGAATAATCTGCGCGTGCTGCGCTATCTGCGCGACGACATGAACGTGCCCTACGAAAAACGGCGCGAATGGTTCGAGCACTGGATCCACAAGGCTTTTGCGCCGATGGAATCGATCCTCGCCAATCATGCCCGCGAGCACGACGAACAAAGCTACTGCTTTACCGAAAAGCCCAGCCTGGCCGATGTCTGTCTGGTTCCGCAGGTATCCATGGCAGAGCGCTACGACGTCAATCTCAGCGACTACCCGACCATTCGGCGCGTCTATCGTGCCTGCATGACGCTGGCCGCGTTCCAGGCCGCCGATCCGGACAACCAGCCCGATACCCGCTGAATCCGCGACCACCACCGGCCCCGGCCAGCGCTTGCTAAGCGCCGGCTCGTGCGCCCCGGTGGGGCCGCGTCTTATGGCGCGGCACCGCGGGACGCGCCTTAGTGCTTGTTAATGCTGCATGCCCCGGTCTAGGGTGACAGCATCGACATATGCAGAAGGTCAGGGCGGGTGATGAGCACAATAGCCACGATAGTTGCAGATGTGCGGGCACGGGCAAGCAGCTTCGAACCCGCCGAGCGCCGCGACCTGTTGTTGCGCTTCGTCGACGCCTGGTTCGAGGGCATCACCCTCGACGAGCTGGCGGCCCGATCCGTCGAGGCGCTGTATGCGGCCGTCTGCGAGCAGTTCGAGCTGCTGTGCGCGCCGCGCCAGAAGCGCGATCTCACGGTCGTTGCCCGCAATCTGGACGGCAGCGAAGGTTATTGCGATACCGCGCTGCTCGTGCTCGCCGATGACATGACCTTTATCGTCGATACCGTGAGCATGGCGGTACGCGAGGCTGGCGCGGATATCGACTGGATGATGCACCCCATTCTGCGGGTCAGCCGCAACGCCGAGGGTGTGCCCACCGATATTCGCAGCGCGGCCGACAGCGCCGAACACGGCGATGAAGAATCCTTGCTGCGCCTGGAATTCGCGGCCCCCGCGGGGCTCGATCGCGACGCGCTGACCGAGCGGGTGCGTGGCAATCTCAGCGACCTGGCCCGTGTTGTCGGCGACTGGCAGGCCATGCGTCGGCAGCTGCAGAAGGTCGTGGCCGAGCTCGATACCGTGCCCAGCGGCATGGATATCGACGAATGCGAACAGACCCAGGCCTTTCTGCGCTGGCTCGCCGACGATCACTTCACGCTGCTGGGCTATCGCCAGCGCGAAGTACAGATCGGCGAAGACGACGCCGACACCATGGTCGATATACCCGGCACCAGTCTCGGCCTGCTGCGCGAAGACCGCGAGGATATCGACCCCGACGGCTATGTCGCGCCGGCCGCGGCGCTGGATAAATACAGCCAGTCGGCGCGCATTCTGGTGGTGGCCAAGGCCAACCGGCGTTCGTGGATCCACCACGCCGAAACCATGGACGTGATCGCCATCAAGCGCATGGACGACATGGGCAACGTGATCGGTGCCCATCGTTTTCTGGGCCTGTTTTCGGGCGAGGCCTATGCCATGAGCCCACGCCAGATACCGCTGCTGCGCCAGAAGGTGCGCGACGTGGCGGCACGAGCGGCGCTGCGACCGCGTTCGCACAGCGCCAAGAGCCTGCGCTACATCCTGGAAACCTTCCCCCGCGACGAGTTGTTCCAGTCCTCCGAGGAGGAGTTGTACAACACCGTCATGGGCGTGCTCGGCATGCGCGAAACAGAGCGTCTGCGGCTGTTCATGCGCCGCGATCGCTATGCCCGTTTCTATTCCTGTCTGGTCTATGTGCCGCGGGAACGCTACACGCTCGGCCTGCGCGAACAGATCCAGGCCGAGCTCGAGCGCAGCCTGCAGGGGCGTGCCCAGGAATCGGATGCCCAGTTCCTGCGCGGCGCGCTGGTGCGAATCCATTACCAGATCGCGATCGAGGCCGAGAGCGGCGATACGCCCGACGCCCGCAGCCTCGAACAGATCCTGATCGCCGTCACCCGCGCCTGGCCGGATCGTTTTGCGGCCGCCGCGGAGGCCCGCGGCCAGATCATGCCGGCCTATGCGCGCGCTTTCGACAGCGCCTATCGGGAACGCTTTTCGGCCCAGACCGCTGTCGACGATGCCATGCTTCTTTCAAGCGTGGACACGGGAGCGGCGCCGCGGTTACGGGTCGTGGGCGTCGATGCCGACACCGTCCAGCTCAAGCTGTACGGCAACGGCGAGGAAACACCGCTGTCGGCGACCATGCCGATTCTCGAGAACTTCGGGCTGTCGGTACATACGCAGCGGCCCTACCGGGTGGAACGCGCCGGCCAGGATCCACAGTGGATTCACGAATACGAAGCCGACCATCCCGATGCCCAGGCGCTGGCCGAGAACGGCTGCGGCGACAACGTGGCCGAGGCGTTTTCTGCGGTCATCTCGGGCAGCGCAGAAAACGACGGCCTGAACCGACTGATCGTGAGCGCCGGCTTCACCCCGCGCCAGGTGGTGCTGGTGCGCACCATCACCCGTTATTTGTTGCAGACCGAGCTGCCGTTTTCGCCCGACTATATCCAGCAGCAGCTGGCCGTTCATGCCGATCGGGTCGAGCAGTTCGTGCAGCTGTTCGAGGCGCGTTTCGACCCCGCGCGCGCGGTGGTCGACGACGAGGCCCGGCTGGCCGAAATCGATGTCGCGCTCGACGAGGTGGCCAGCCTCGACGCCGACCGTGTGCTGCGGGCGTTCTATGGCGTGGTGAAAGCCGCGCTGCGCACCAACTACTATCAGCGCGACGAAAACGGCGCATTCAAGGCCTATGTCAGCATCAAGCTCGACCCGGCCTTGATGCCGGAGCTGCCGCGCCCGCTGCCGATGTTCGAAACCTTCGTGTACGCGCCGGAGATCGAAGGCGTGCATCTGCGCGGTGGCAAGGTGGCACGCGGCGGGCTGCGCTGGTCGGACCGGCGCGAGGATTTCCGTACCGAAGTGCTGGGGCTGATGAAGGCGCAGATGGTCAAGAACGCGGTCATCGTGCCGGTCGGCGCCAAGGGCGGGTTCGTGGTCAAGAACGCGCCGGCCGACGAAACCCGCGAGATGCGCCAGGCCCGCGGCATCGCCTGCTACAAGATATTCATTCGCGGCCTGCTGGATATCACCGACAACCGCGTTGGCTCGGCGATCGAGCCGCCTGCGGACGTGGTGCGTCGCGACGGCGACGACCCCTATCTGGTGGTCGCCGCCGACAAGGGCACGGCCACGTTCTCGGATATCGCCAACGGTCTGTCGCAGGCCTACGGTTTCTGGCTCGACGATGCCTTTGCCTCGGGTGGTTCGGCCGGCTACGACCACAAGGCCATGGGCATTACCGCGCGCGGCGCCTGGGAAGGGGTGAAGCGGCATTTCCGGGAAATGGGCCGCGATATCCAGCGCGAGCCGTTCACGGTGGTGGGCATTGGTGATATGGCCGGCGACGTGTTCGGCAACGGCATGCTGCTGTCGGAGCAGATCAAGCTGGTCGCGGCCTTTAACCACATGCATATCTTCATCGATCCGAACCCGGACCCGGCGGTGAGTTTTGCCGAGCGCAAACGTCTATTCGAGCAGCCGCGATCGGCCTGGAGCGACTACGACAGCACGCTGATTTCGCCGGGCGGCGGCGTGTTCGACCGCAACGCCAAGACCGTCGAGCTCTCCGACGAGGCTCGGGCTGCCCTGGATATCGACGCCAAACGCCTGAGCCCGCTGGAACTGATCAACCGCATTCTCAAGGCGCCGGTCGATCTGCTCTGGAACGGCGGTATCGGCACCTATGTGAAAGCGCGCACCGAATCTCATGCCGACGTGGGCGATCGCGCCAACGACGGGCTGCGCGTCAACGGGCACGAGCTGCGCTGCGCTGCAGTGGGCGAGGGCGGCAATCTGGGGCTGACCCAGGCCGGGCGCATCGAATATGCCCTGGCCGGCGGGCGTCTTAATACCGATGCCATCGACAACTCAGGCGGGGTGGATTCCTCCGACCTCGAGGTCAATATCAAGATCGCGCTGGGCACGGTCGAAGCGGCGGCCACGCTGACCCGCGAGGATCGCAACACGCTGCTGGCTTCCATGACGCCGGAGGTGATCGAGCTGGTGCTGGCGACCAACTATCTGCAGACCCAGCAGATCAGCCTCATGGAAGCCGAAGGGCTGACCCGCTTCGATGAGCAGGTCAGCTTCATGCGCGCGCTCGAACGCGAAGGCCGGCTCGATCGACGGCTGGAACGCCTGCCCGATGACGAAACCATCGAGGAACGCGCACGCAATCGCCAGGGGCTGAGCCGCCCGGAGCTGGCCGTGCTCATTTCGTATAGCAAGATCGCCCTGGCCGACAGCGTGCTCGCCAGCGACCTGCCCGACGACCCCTGGTTCGCCCAGCTGCTGGAGGCGGGATTTCCGCACGCCATGGTCGAGCAGTTTCCGGATGCTGTTCTCCAGCACCGGCTCAAACGCGAGCTGATCACCACGCTGCTGACCAACCAGATGGTGGACCGCCTGGGTATCGCCACCGCGCACCGGCTGCCGGCCGGCTTCGGTTCGCGCATGGATTCGGCCGTGCGTGCCTACGTGCTGGCCGATGCCTGGCTGGGCGGCGAAGCCCTGTTCACCGAGATCGAGTCGCTCGACAATCGTCTGGCCACCGATCATCAGTATGCCCTGCACCGAATCGTGATCGGACTGCTCAAGCATGCGATGAGCTGGTGGCTGGGTACGCCGGGTATCGACGGCGATCTGTCGAGCCTGGTGGCGCGCTATCAAAACGACGCCCGTCGGCTGCTGGCGCATTTGCCGGACTATCTGGTCGGCGGCTATGCCGAACGCTGGCAGGCCGACCACGATGCCTGGGTCGCGACCGGATTGGATACCGAGTTCGCGAGTCGCATCGCCAGCGCCAACGCCGGCGGCGGCATCATGGACGTGGTGTCGCTGGCCGAGGAGCGCGGGCGCGATATCGAATCCGTGGCCGCGCTGTATTTCGCGGTTGGTGACCTGTTGTCGGTGGACTGGCTACAGGATGCGATTCATGGCCTGCCCGCGGACGGTCGCTGGGCGGCACTGGCACGCACCAGCCTGCGCGGCGACAGCTACCGTATCCATCAGCAGATCGTCGCTCAGGTGCTCGACGTGGCCGGCGACGAGCCGCTGGCCGCATGGCAGGCGGCGAACGAGCGCACGCTTGCCTTCATCGTCGCGCGTATGGACGAGCTCAGGGCCATCGATCAGCCGGGCCATGCGCACCTCACCGTGGCGGTACGCGATATGGCCCGGCTGGCCACGGCCCGACCCACCAGCCTGGGAGGCGCTGCCTGAACGACTCCGCGCGGCCGGCGTCCGGGCTGCCCGCAGTCACGCCGCCTTCGCGCATGGCGTGGGTGCTGGTGTTCGGCGCCATGCTCGTGTTCGCTGCGGCCGGCTTTGGTGTCCAGTATCTGCTGTCGCCGTCGCCGATCGGCTTGAGCAGCTTCAACGCCCTGCATTTCGAGATCAACTATCTCGACCATGGCTTTGTCAGGCGGGCCCTCGTGGGCACGCTGTTTCAGGCCGTGCCCGAAGCTGCGCGCACGAACGCGATTCTGGTTTTCGGCTGGGCGGTCATCGCCGCGCTGGCCGCGCTCGTCACCGCCGTGCTCCACGTGCTGCACAGTCGCATGAGCGGTGATTCGTTGCGGCTGCTGGCCATGCTATGGATCGCCGCGCCGTGGACGTTCCTGAATTTCGGCTACGACTTCGCCCGCCTGGATCAGCTCAATCTGCTGCTGCTCGCGTTGAGTCTGTGGCTGGTCTATCGAAACCGCGTTATATGGCTGGCGCTGGTCAGTGTGTTCGGCCTGCTGATTCACGAGGCCTATCTCTTCTATGGCCTGACTCCGGTGCTGGCCTATGGCTGGGTGCGGTATCGCGCCGCTTCGGCAACCACCGCCTGCCGGCGGCTGGCGCTGCCGATTGCCGCCGCGCTGACGACGCTGGCCACGATCGCCCTGATCGGTCGCTACGAACCGGGCCGCGCGCGCCTGATCGAAAGCCTCAAGCCGCGTCTGGCCGATCCGAACCACAACGCGCTCAACGTCTGGCTGCGCAGCGGGCTGGAAAATCCCGAATACGTGGTCGCACGGCTGGGGCATGGGCTGTTCGGTGCGTTGGAGCTGGTCGCCATGGCCGGCATGGTGCTGGTGACGGCAGCTGCGCTTGTCGGCCTGTCGTACGCGAACGACCGTCGGCCCGATCCGTTCCTGTTGTCGCCGCTGGCGGTTGTCCCGCTGTTTTGCTTTGGTATCGACTACGCAAGATGGGCCGGGCTGATCGCGATCCTGGCGCTCGTCGTCGTGACCACGCGCCTGCTCGACGGCAAGTTTTATGTGCAGCACGGGCGGCACTCGGCGTATCTGTATGGCGGGTTGTGTTTGGCGCTGCTGGCTGGGCCTCTGGGCACGGTCCATGCGTTGCCGTTATGGGGGCCGTGATGGGTTCGATAATGCCTGTATCAGCCGCCGGCGTAGGCCGGCGCGCTGCGCCTACAGTGGCGGCGTCGCCAGGCGAGCGGCGTGATGCCCGTCCAGCGTTTGAACGCGCGCTGGAAGGCGCTTTGTTCGGAAAATCCGAGCCGGTGGCTGATATCGCCGATGCATAGCCCGGCGTCGGCGATATGACGCAGGGCAAGCGTATGCCGGGCTTCGTCGAGGCTGCGCCGGAACGTGGTGTTCTCAAGCTGCAGGCGGTGTTGAAGCGTACGTTCGTTGAGAGCCAGCGCGATGGCGGCTTCGCCGAGGGTCGGCGGCGGCGAGCCGATCTGCGTCTGCAACCAGGCGTTGAGCGCCTGCAGGGTGTCGAGCGAGGCCGCCCGGCGCAGGCTCTGGTCGAACTCGGCGCGTATATGGGCGGTCAGTTCGGAATCGCCCCGCCGCAGCGGTAGAGCCAGCAGGGCGGGATCGAAGCAGATCCGGCAGGCGTCACGGTCGAAGCGCACTTCGCAATTGAAGAATCGGCGATAAATCGCGGGATCGCCCTGGGCGCGATGGCTGAACTCGACGCTTTGCGGCGATTCGTTTTCACCTCGTGCCCAGCGCGCGAAGCCCAACCAGGCGGCAAAGGCTTCCTCGATCACTGCCGGCATGACGCGCCGGCTGCTATGCCATTCGATAACCACATCGTTGGCGCGCTGCAGCAGACGTCCTTCGCCGATCGCGTTGACCAGGTGCGCAAACCGCGCCTGATAGGACAATGCCTCGCCGAGGGTGGCGCAATGGCGCAGCAGAAAACCCAGGCGGCCCCAGCGGGCAGGCTCGGCGGCCATGCCGAATTCGAGCCCGAGCAGGGGGTTGTGCAGTCGTGCCATGCCCTCAGCCAGGAGCCGCTCGTAGTAAACGGCCTCGATACTGCGTTGGGGCGATACGAGCGCGGTCGGCTCGAGTCCGACGTGTTCAAGCAGCCGGCTGCGATCGAGCCCCTGGGCTTGCAGATAATCGAGCAGGGCGCGAATCAGCGATGCGGCGACCGTGGCTGGCATGCGATGTTCCCGGGTTTGCGCCATGCGTATTGTGGCCGGGTTGCGTGTAGAGTCAATTTTTTTGACGCGAAATTTAGCTACTTTCGACATATTGATCGACAACCGGCACGACTCGCATGCGGCGATGGAATGGATGGGGCGACGACACCGTTGCCAAGGAGCTGCCGACCACGGCCCGCGCTTTTCTCGAATCGCGGCTGGGGCGGGGGCAGGTGCCGCCGGACGAGAGCCTGGCCAATGCCTGTGCCCAGGTGCCCGAGTCGCGCCTGGCGGGTATTCCCGGCTTCGACTGCTCGGCCGAGGCGCGGCTGCGCCATGCGCACGGCCAGAGCTTTGCCGACTGGGCCGCGCTTCGTCATGGTCATGTCGGCCCGTTTCCGGATGCGGTGGCGTGTCCGGAAACGCATGAACAGACCCGGTCGGTGGTCGATGCCGCGCGCGAAGCCGGCGCCGTGGTCATTCCCTACGGCGGCGGTACGAGCGTGGTTGGTCACCTGAAGGTGGTCGACGACGGGCGTCCGGTGCTGAGCGTGGACATGAGCCGGCATGCGCGTCTGCTCGATATCGACGTCATCAACCGAACGGCACGCATCGGCGCCGGGGCCGCCGGGCCGGTGCTCGAAGCACAGCTGCGCGCGCACGGCTTCATGCTCGGCCACTACCCGCAGTCGTTCGACTATTCCACGCTGGGCGGCTGGGTGGTCACGCGCTCTGCCGGGCAGCAGTCGCGCCGCTATGGCCGTATCGAGAATCTGCTCAACGGGGCACGGCTGGTCTGTCCGACGACGGATCTGGACGTCGGCGGGGCGGTGGCATCGTCGGCCGGTCCGGATCTGCGTCAGCTAGTGCTGGGCAGCGAAGGCCGGCTGGGTATCGTCACCGAAGCCGCGGTGCACATCATGCCCGTGGCCGAACGTGAAGCGTTTCATGCCGTGTTTTTTGCCGACTGGTCCACGGCCCTCACGGCAGCGCGCACGATTACCCAGTCCGGGCTGCCGGTCTCGATGCTGCGTGTTTCCAACGAAGAAGAAACCGATACCCAGCTGCGTATCGCCGGCCACGATTCGGCGATCGCCTGGCTGCGCCGCTATCTTGGCGTGCGCGGCATCGGTAACCGCCCGGCGCTGATGATGATCGGGGTGACCGGCGATCGTCGTCAGGCACATCGGCTGCGTGCCGATGTGCTGGCGCTGGCCCGGCGTGGCGGTGGCGTGCACGTGGGCCGGGGGATGGGCCGTATCTGGGCGAAGAATCGCTTCGCCGGCGCCTATCTGCGCAACGGTCTCTGGGACGCCGGCTTTGCCGTCGACACCATGGAAACCGCGGTGCCCTGGTCCCAGGCCACGACCACGATGAGCGCCATGCAGCAGGCCGCGCATACGGCGCTGCAGGCCTTCGACGAACGGGCACTGGCGTTCGCGCATCTGTCCCACGTCTACGGCAGCGGCTGCAGTATCTATATGACGGTGGTCTGGCGTCGCGGCGCGGATTACGCCACCGATATGGGCCGTTGGCGTGCGCTCAAGCAGGCGGTGAGCAGGGCGATCGTGGATTGCGGCGGCACCATCAGTCATCAGCACGGCGTTGGCACCGATCATGCACCGTATCTGGCCGCCGAGAAGGGCGAGGCCGGTATCGAGCTGATTCGCGCCGCCCTTGCCGAACTGGATCCGCAGGGCATGATGAACCCGCATAAACTGATCGCGAAACAGGCCTAGCGTATGTGGACACAAGACTGGCGATCGCAGTTCGAGGCGGCCGCCGAGCGGGCATTCGATGTGCTGATTGTCGGCGGCGGCATCGCCGGCGCCGGCGTGGCGCTACAGGCTGCGCGTGCCGGCCTGCGCGTCGTGCTGATCGAACAGAACGACTTTGCCTCGGGCACCTCGAGCTGGTCTTCGAAGCTCGTACACGGCGGCCTGCGCTATCTGGCCAGCGGCGACTGGCGGCTCACCCGTGAGTCGGTGCAGGAGCGCCAGCGGCTGATGCACGACCTGCCGGGACTGGTCACCCCGCTCGATTTCATGCTGCCGGTCTATGCCCACGACAAGCCGGGGCGCTGGGCGCTGCAGGCCGCGCTGGGCGCCTACGACTTCATGGCGCGCAAGCGCTATTCGCATTACATGAAGCCGGCCGAGTTCGGCGCCCATATGCCCTATCTCAACCGCGATGGCCTCAAGGGCGGCTTCGTGTATCGCGATGCGCTCACCGACGATGTCCGGCTGACTCTGCGCGTACTTATCGAAGCACGCAGCCACGGCGTACTGGCGGCCAACTACGTTCGCGCCGAGCAGCTGCTTTTCGACGGCGATACGGTCAACGGCGCCCGCGTGGCCGATCGCGAAACCGGTCGCTGCTTCGATATACGGGCCGCGGTGGTGGTGAATGCCACCGGACCCTGGAGCGATCGCCTGCGTGCCCAGGTCGAAGGTGCGGCCCAGCTGCGCCCGCTGCGCGGATCGCATTTCGTATTCCCGTTCCACGTGTTGCCGGTCGGGCGAGCGATCACACTGTTTCATCCGGACGATCGCCGACCGCTTTTCGCCATTCCCTGGCAGGGTGCGACCGTGTTCGGCACCACCGATCTCGATCACGAGCAGCCGATGGACGAGGTGCCCCGCATGAGTGCGGCCGAGTCCGATTATTTGATCGCTGCCGCCCGCCATTATTTTCCTGCCCGCAATATGCAGGCAGCCGATGCGCTGTCCTGTTTTGCCGGAGTACGGCCGATCGTGCGCGGTGAGCCGGGTGCCTCGGCCTCGCAGGAATCGCGCGAATCCTCGATCGAGCGCGAACGGGGGCTGATTACCGTCACCGGCGGCAAGCTGACGACCTTTCGTGTAACCGCCAACGACGTGCTCGAACAGGTCGGCCAGGCTCTCGGCCGGCGCTTCGTGCGCAACGACAAGGCACCGATCATCCATGCCGTGGGCGCCGACGCGCAGACGCGCGGAGGCGTGCGCCATGGCCCAGCGTTCGCCGGGATGTCCGCACGCGCCGACGACGCGCGCGCGCTCGGCACCACCGACTATCGTTTTCGTGAGCTGCGGTTTGCGTTGAGCCACGAAGCAGTCGCCCACCTCGACGATCTGCTGCTGCGGCGTACGCGCGCCGGGCTGCTGCTCGACCAGGGCGGGCTCGCCCAACTATCCGCTCTGGAACCGCTGGTGTGCGATACGCTCGGCTGGGACGCGGCGCGCTGGAGCGACGAAGTCGAGCGCTATCGAGCCCATTGGCATCAGGTACACGCGCCGGTATGAGCAATGGCGACCGGCTGCTGGCCATTGATGTCGGCACCCAGAGCGTGCGCGCGCTGGTGTTCGACGGTCAGGGCAGGCTGCATGCGCGTGCCCAGATCCCGATCGAGCCGCCTTATCACGCGCCGCAGCCAGGCCATGCCGAACAGGATGCGCGCGTTTTCTGGCAGGCCATGGTCTCGGCCTGCCAGCAGCTGCATGCGAACGATCCCGCGCTCGCCGGCCGGATTGCGGGCCTCGCACTGACGGCGCAACGTGCCACCAGCGTGTTCGTGGACGCCGACGACGAGCCGATCGGCCCGGCCATCTCCTGGCTCGACAAGCGTCGCGCAGCGCATGTCCCGTCCCTGCCGTGGCTGTGGCGGGGGCTGTTCGCCGGCCTGGGGCTGACTGCCACCATCGATGCCTTCCAGCGCGCCGCCCCGGCGAACTGGCGTGCGGCGCATGCACCGGAAGCGCATCGGCGCACGCGCCGGGCGGTCTTGTTGTCGGGTTATCTGGTCCACCGGCTGATCGGCGAATGGCGCGATAGCGTAAGCGCGCAGGTGGGCTATCTGCCGTTCGACTACAAGCGGCGACGCTGGGCCGCCGCGCGCGACTGGAAATGGCAGGCCGTGGCCGTCGAACGAGAACAGCTGCCCGAGCTGGTCGAGCCGGGCGAACCCCTCGGCGAGCTCAGCGCGTCGGCGGCCGAGGCCCTGGGGCTTGCACGCGGGCTGCCCCTGTTCAGCGCGGGCGCCGACAAGGCCTGCGAAGTGCTTGGCTGCGGCGCCATTACGCCTGAAACGGCCTGCGTATCGCTGGGTACCACCGCGACCATCAATACCTGTCGCGACGTCTATCGCGAGGTCACGCGCTTCGTGCCGGCCTATCCGGCGGCCATGCCCGGCCATTTCACCGATGAAATCCAGATTTATCGCGGCTTCTGGCTGGTGTCGTGGTTCAAGCAGGAATTCGCGCCGGATACCGTCGATGCGGCCGCCCGCGAACAGCGCGCCGCCGAGGCGCTGCTCGACGAGCGTATCGCGCCCATCGCGCCGGGCAGCGACGGACTCATCGTGCTGCCGACCTGGTCGCCGGGTGTGCGCATACCCGGGCCCGAGGCACGCGGTGCGATCATCGGCTTTACCGATGCCCACAGCCGTGCCCATGTCTACCGGGCAATCCTCGAAGGCCTGGCGTTTGCCCTGCGCGAAGGCCGCGAACGTATCGAAAAGCGCAGCCGCACGCCGATCACGCGGCTGCGGGTTTCCGGCGGCGGTTCCCAGTCCGATCAGGCCATGCAGATACTGGCCAACGTCTTCGCATTACCGGCCGAGCGCACGCATACGCATGAAACCAGCGGCCTGGGGGCCGCGATCAACGCCGCGGTGGGCCTGGGCTGGTACGCCGATCATGCCAGCGCGGCGCGAGCGATGGTGCACGAGGGCGAGCGCTTCGAGCCCGAGCCGGGCGCGGTCGCCCTCTATGAACGCCTCTACCGCGACGTATTCACCGGTCTCTATAACCGCTTGAAGCCGGTCTTCATTGGTATCCGGGACGCGTTGTAGCGTCTACAGCCGTTCCGGTTGTTCCCGCCGCCCGCGGCCGCGCAGCCAGTGCAGCGCCCGCGCGGCCATCACCGCGAGCGTGGCGGCGATGAACGGGTTCACGGAAAAACGAAAACGCTGATTCTCGTCCACTTCGAAGGCGTTGCCGATCACGCTCACGTACATGATGTTCAGCCACAGAAAGATCAGCGTGGCATCCACGGCGCTGACCCTGCGTCGCAGCAGGCAGCGCAGCAGGATGAACAGCCCGTAAAGCACCGCCAGCGTATAGCCGATGGCAATCAAGATACCGATCTGGCCGGTTTCGAGATCGAATTCCGGCTCGGCCGGGTACTCGGGCTGGCCGGCCAGCAGCAGCGAAAACGCACGGCTGTAGGGCTCGATCGCGGCGCGGTTGTTCTTCAGGAACGGGTAGTCGCTGGAGGGGCGCATGAACATCAGCCAGGCCGTGCCCATGGATCGCAGATACACCTCGGGGTGGATGCGTACCGAGGCAATCGCGTCTTCCAGCGCCTGTTCGGATACATCCGCATAGGCGAGGTGGTTGTAGTTCACGTGGCCGGTGGACTTGCGCCTTTGATCGAGCACGGTAATGCCGGTGGGCGCCACATCGTCGAAGATGTCGGCATAGGCCTCCGGGGTGTTGAAGGGAAAGTCCATCAGCGCCATGTCGGAGAGTTCGCCGGCCTCGACCAGACGCTGGCGTTCGGGTTTGTCGATGGCGAGCGTGGTGAGCTTGGACAGGCTCATGCCCATCCAGTCCGACGTGGCGAAATGACCGGTCACCATGACGTTCTTGCCGTAAAGCGCGAACACCAGCGCCAGCGGCACGATCGCCGCCGCGAACACCGCCTTGCGATAGCCCGGCAGTACCAGGCCACAGAACAGGGCGAGCACCACGAACCACTGCCATTGAAACATCGAGCGCGTGTAGATCAGCGCCGCCATGGCAAAGAACATGGCCAGCGCCCGGACGAACGTGAAGCGCTCCATGCACAGATGAAACAGCCAGGCGATGGTGCCCAGCAGCGCCAGAATCATCAGCGTGTAATAGGGGATCGCTTCGTAAAGTACGAGCGCCGGGGTGAGCATGAACAATGCGGCCACGCCGAACGCCAGCTTTGCGTTGTCGGTGAGCTTGCGTACCAGCGAATACAGCAGCAGCACGCTCGCGATGGCCAGGGCGCTATAGAGCGTACGAAACGCGATGGTGAGCGTGAGCGGATCGTCGCCGAGCTTGAGCACGAGTCCGATGACGAGGTTGTACAGCGGCGGCTGACCCGGCATGTAGAACAGGCTTTCGGCCAGATTCTCGCGTAGCAGTACCGGATCGAGGATCTGCCAGGAGGTCGCGATCGGCTCCAGGTCGAAGCGCACGCCGGCCGCGTAGAAGCAAAGCCGCGACAGCGCATACAGGCCGACCAGCCAGAGTGCCGGCTTGGTCGACGGGTAATGAAACGCGTCTTTCTTCATGGGCCCACTCATAGCCCGGTTCGATGAAAGATCGCGCGGGGGAGCGCCGTGATGATGGTCATGATCAAACGCCAGAAGCCCGGCGTGTAGCACACCGCCGTGCCCTTCTCGATGGCCCGGTGAATATCGCCGCCGACCTTTTCCGGGCTGGCGAACAACGGGCCCTTGTCGAAATCGGCCGTCATGGGTGTGTCGACCATGCCCGGGCGAATGGTCACCACCTGCACACCGGCCTTGAACAGCCGATGGCGCAGGCCGTCCATGAAGGCGTTCAGGCCGGCCTTGGCGCTGCCATAGACATAGTTGCTGGCGCGGCCGCGATCGCCGGCCACCGAGGAGATCGCGGCGATCGTGCCGTGGCCCTGGCGCTCGAAACGATTGGCGATATCGGTGAGCAGGGCAACAACGCTCACCGCATTGGTATGCCAGGCGGCAACAGCCGCGGCGGGCTCAGCCGCGCAGGCCTGCTGGTCGGGCAGGGTGCCATAGGCGACCAGCACCGTATCCAGGCCGCCAAGCGCGGCCTCGGCGGCATCGATCATCGGTGCATGGACGGCCAGGTCGTCGGCGTCCATCACCTGCGTGGCCACGGTCGATGCGCCGCGTACTTTCAGGTCGTCGGCGATAGCGGTCAGCCGGGCTTCGTTGCGCCCGGTCAGAAACAGCGCATCGCCGCTGGCGGCAAAACGACGGGCGGTCTGTTCGGCGATGGTCGAGGTCGCGCCGACGATCAGGATCTTTCTCATGAAGGGCTCGTTGTTGTCGACGTCACGCGTCGCCAGAAATTCGATGAAAACGCCGGGTCGACGAATCCCCGGAAGCGTTCCAGATTGGGGAAATACTCGCTGAACGCGGCCGCGCTCATGCGCGCGTCCTTGGCCGGATACACCGCCCCGCCGGCCGCGCGCACGACATCGTCGAGTGCCTCCAGCAGTTCGAACGTCTCGCGTCCGCGGTTGGGGAAATCCAGGGCCAGGGTCACGCCGGGGCGCGGAAACGACATCAGCCCCGGCGACTGCACATCGCCGAACACCTTGAGCACCGACAGGAACGACCCGGCACCGGCGGCGGCGATACGTTCCAGCAGTTCGGCCACGGCGGTGCGGGCATCCGCATGCGGAACCACGCACTGGTACTGCAGAAAACCGTTCGGGCCGTAGGCACGGTTCCAGTGCTTGATGCCGTCCAGCGGATAGAAATACGGCTGGTAGTGCTGCGTATCGCGGCTGCGCGCCTTGAACTTGCGCCGGAAATACAGCGTATTGAGCGGACGCAGGGTCAGCGGATTGATCATCGACACCGGCGTGACGAAGGGAAACGTCGGTCCGCCGCGTTTGCGCGGGTCCGGCTGCTGGCCGAGCGCCGGCTTGTGGTTGGCGCGCATGAACCAGCCACGGCCGAGATTGGCGCCGCGCGCGCTGCAATCCACCCAGGCCACGGTGTATTCGTAGTCGCGATCCGAGGCCGCGGATAGCGCGAAGAATTCGTCCAGGTTCGAAAAGCGCAGCGTGTCCACGTCCATGTACGGGCCTTCGATCCGCTTGAGCGCGATCGTGGCCCGCGTGAGCAGACCGGTCAGGCCCAGCCCGCCCACGGTGGCCGCGAACCATTCGGGGTTGTCATCCGGCGAGCAGACAAGCGTGCTGCCATCCGAGCGCAACAGTTCCAGTTCGCGCACATGGCAGCCGAAGGTACCGGCCACGTGATGATTCTTGCCATGCACGTCGTTGGCGATCGCGCCGCCCACCGAGACGAACTGGGTGCCCGGCGTAACCGGTAGAAACCAGCCCTGCGGGACCACCAGTTCGAGAATATCGGCGAGCAGCACGCCCGCCTCGCATTCGATGACGCCCGTGGCCGGATCGAAGGCGATGAAACGGTCGAGGCTGCCCATATCCAGCAGCGTGCCGTCGTTGTTCAGACAGCTGTCGCCGTAGCTGCGACCGTTGCCGTAGGCCAGCAACGGCGTATCCGTGGCCGGCAGCACAGACGGGCGCGCGCCCGGCCGCTGAACCTGTGCCGGGCGGCTGGCCGGGTAGCGACCCCAGGATGGATGGCTCGATGCGGTCATGTCGCTAGCCTATAAGTTCATCAGATCGCCGAGAACATGATCAGCGCGCCCAGCAGTACGCACACACGGCTGCCGTTGTCCTTGGCCGCGAATACGATCGGGTCGTCGTGCATCTGCCCGCGCAGGGTCTTGAGCCAGATCCGGCTGATCCAGTACAGCACCACCGGGCACAGCAGCCAGATACGGGCCGGATGTTCGTAATGGTTGGTGATATCGGGGCTGTTGATATACAGCGCCAGGATGACCACCGCGGTATAGCCGGCGGCCGTGCCCAGGCTGCGTAGCGGCGGCAGATCGTCGGCGATATAGCCACGCCCGAGCGGCGCATCGCCGCTGTGTTTTTCCATCACCAGCAGCTCGGTGCAGCGTTTGGCCATGGCCAGGCTCAGGAATATGGACATCGATAGCGCGAGCAGCCAGAACGACAGGGGAATGCCGGTGGCCGCGCCGCCGGCGATGATGCGCAGCGTATACAGGGCGGCCAGGGTCAGCACGTCGATCAGCGCCAGCTGTTTCAGGCCCAGCGAATAGGCCAGGGTGACCAGGTAGTAGCAGCCGAGCACCAGCCAGAAGAACGGCGGCAGAAACGCAGCGATCACCACCGCAGCGCCAAGCAATACGGGAATCGCCATCACCCCCTGTGCGATGGGAATACGCCCCGAGGCAAACGGGCGCTCGCGCTTGCGCGGGTGCTGGCGATCGTCACCGAGATCGACCAGATCGTTGAGGATATACACGCTCGACGCGAGCAGGCTGTAGGCAATGAAAGCCAGCACCGCCATGCCGACCATGGTCACGTCTGCATACTGATGTGCCGCCAGTAGCGGTACGAAGATCAGCACGTTCTTGGCCCACTGGTGCACGCGCAGGGCCTTGGTCCACGTCCGCCAACTGGTCTTTTCCGGTGGAAAGCTCGCGCCGACGTCGTAGGCGGCATTCGCGCTGCGCTCGAGCTTGTCGCTGGCGTTGACCAGCACTGCCTGGCGGGCATGGGCCCAGATGGCGTTATCGACTTCGTGATCGCCGGCATAGTCGAACGGCTTGTTGCCGACTTCGGCCTGAATGGCCGCCAGCTTGTCCTTGCCGGACAGATTGGTGCGGGCATCGCTGGCGAGCACCACGTCGAACAGCTGCAGATGGTCGGCCACCTGATGGGCATATTTCTCGTTCGCCGCGGTGGCGAGGATCAGTTGCCGGCCTTTGGCTTTCTCTTCTTTCAGATAGGCGATCAGGGTTTCGTTGTAGGGCAGATGCTCGATGCCGAGATCGGCGCGATCGGCGATTTCTGCCTTGAGGGTGGCACGGCCGGCGCGCAGCCATCCGGGCAGCCTGACCAGGCTCTGCGGCGAGCTTTTGGCCAGCACGAACGCCGATTCCACCAGCAAGTCGGAATGCACCAGCGTACCGTCGATATCGACTACCAACGGGATATCGGCAATCTGTGTTTCGGCCGCTGATTCGGAAAAAGCCTGCGAACTCATTCGAAAGACCCTGTTAAAAATGGAGCGCTTTGTGCGTCGGTTAGCTAGGCAAGACCGCACGACGGCGGTCGAGTTCGATCGCGGCCAGGCTGATCAGCCCGAGCAGGACCGCAAACCAGAGCGTGGCCACCCGCGCGATCAGCGTAATCGCCAGTGCGGTGGTCGCATCGACGCCGGAGAGTTTGAGCAGCAGCACCATCACCGCCTCGGTGCTGCCCAGCCCGCCGGGGATGAACGACAGCGCGCCCACCAGCATGCTCACGGCATAGATGCCGATGGCGGTAAAGAACGCCAGCTCGATATCCAGCCCATGGGCGATGACGTACAGCGACACGCCTTCCGCGGCCCAGGCCACCAGGCCTATCAAAAGCCCGACATACAGTGGTTTATGCCCGAGCAGGGCAAAGGCCTGATCCCAGGCCGACACCGCGCCGTGCAGCAGGTTCTGCAGCTTGCCCTGCGGGTCGGCGGTGCGCCGTTGCATGTAGACGAGCAGCCGGCGCTGTCGAATCGCTATCAGCAGCGCAGCCAGTCCGGCCAGGGGCACGACGACCCACCAGATGTAGTTGGAAAAGGCGATCAGCACCAGCGTTGAAAGCAGCGCAATCGCCAGCAGATCGATGAAACGCTCGGCAAAGAAGGCCGCCAGGCTGTGGGCGTAGGACACGCCGTGACGCACCAGATAGACCGAGCGCATGCCTTCGCCGGCCTTGCCGGGCGTGGTGGTCAGCGCGAAGCCGGCGATATAGATGAAGGCGTCGCGCCAAAGCCCTACGCGGTCGCCCAGCCAGTACAGATAGCCGTGCCAGCGCGCGAAGCGCAGGGCATAGTTGAACAGCGACAAGGCGAGAATCGCCAGCCACCAGTGCGCCGCCAGCTTGTGCATGGCCGCGAAGGTGCGCTCGGCATCGATACCGGCGATCAGGGTGAAATACAGCAGCAGCGCAAGGGCAAGCGACAGCGCGATGGTTCGTTTACGGGGCAAGGCACGGCCTCATGGCGAAGCCGCCGATAACCGGCGGGCAAGGATACTGGTAGCGACACGCTGAGCGATATGGATAGCCGCACAGCCGAACACGCGCTCGACGCGCGCTTTGTCTTGATCCCCGATCGTGCCTCGAACCCAGGTTCGAATACGTATAGCTTAGCGCAAACCGACCGGCTCGCATCAAGTCGTATGGCGGGCGGCGCCGTCATATCGCCTGCGACAGGCTGCCCGTAACGGCGCTTTCCCCTAAAATGCCGGCTCTGGTCGACGGCCGGCGGGTCGTCTTCTTCGTTTCAACCGCGAGACTCACTATGGCCGAATACCGTGCACCCACCCGCGACATGCTCTTCGTGCTCAACGAAGTACTGGACGACCAGCGCATCCGCAACCTGCCCGGTTACGACGACTACGAGCCGGAAACCGTCTCGGCCGTGCTCGACGAGGCCGCGCGCTTCGCCTCCGACGTACTCTCGCCGCTCAACTGGCCGGGTGACAGGGAAGGTGTCCACTGGAGCGAAGACGGCATCGCTGCGGCCGAGGGCTTTGCTGCGGCTTACAGCCAGTATGTCGAAGGCGGCTGGAACGGGCTGGCCGGCTCGGCCGATCACGGCGGCATGGGCATGCCGCGCGTGCTGGGTGCCGCGGCCATGGAAATGTGGAACGCCGCCAACATGTCGTTCGCCCTGTGCCCGCTGCTCACCGCAAGCGCGGTCGAAGCGCTGGAAAACCACGGCAACGACGAGCTCAAGCAGACCTATCTCGACAAGCTCGTCACCGGCGAATGGACCGGCTGCATGGATCTGACCGAGCCCCAGGCCGGTTCCGATCTGGCCCAGGTGCGCAGCAAGGCGCAAGCCGACGGTGACGCCTATCGGCTGTTCGGCCAGAAGATCTATATCACCTGGGGCGAGCACGACATGGCCGACAACATCATCCATTTCGTGCTCGCGCGGCTGCCCGACGCGCCCGCCGGGGTGAAAGGCATCTCGCTGTTTCTGGTGCCGAAATACATTCTCGACGAGAACGGCAACCCCGGCGAGCGCAACGACATGCGCTGTGCCTCGGTCGAGCACAAGCTCGGCATCCATGCCTGCCCGACCTGCACCATGAGCTTCGGCGAAGAGGGCAAAGGCGCGCTCGGCTATCTCGTCGGCGAAGAGAACAAGGGTCTGGCGCATATGTTCACGATGATGAACGCCGCGCGTCATGCCATGGGCGTACAGGGCCTGGGCATCGCCGATCGCGCCTACCAGCGCGCGCTGGCCTATGCCCGGGATCGCCAGCAGGGCGGGCGTGCCATCGCCGAACACGGCGACGTCAAGCGCATGCTGCTGTCCATGCGTGCCCAGACCGACGTGCTCCGTGCGATGTGCCTGGATTCGGCCAGCGCCCTGGATATCGCGGAGCGCAGCGACAACGACGACGAGCGCGCCGCAGCCCAGGCCCGGGCCGACGTGATGATTCCCGTGGTCAAGGCCTGGGGCACGGAACTGGGCGTGGATATCGCCAATACCGGTATCCAGGTGCACGGCGGCATGGGCTTCGTGGAAGAAACCGGCGCCGCCCAGTACCTGCGCGATGCGCGTATCGCGCCCATCTACGAGGGCACCAACGGTATTCAGGCCATCGACCTGGTCGGGCGCAAGCTTATTCGCGACGAAGGCCGCGGCATGCGCGCGCTCATCGCCGATATACGCGCCACCGCTGACGGCAGCGCCGAGGGCGCGAACGAGCATCCGGCCTTGTCCGATGCTCTGGACCTGCTTGAAACCGCGACCAACACTCTGCTCGAAGCCGGGCGCGATGCGGCCATGGCCAATGCCTTCAACTACCTCATGCTCTGCGGCACGGTGTTCGGCGGCTGGTATGCCGCGCGTATCTCGGACGTGGCGAAGAAGGCGCTGGATAACGGCACTGACGAGCCCGACTTCTACGAAGCCCGTCAGGCCTGTGCCCGTTTTTACGTACGCCAGATTCTGCCCAAGGCGCGCGGCTATGCGGCCATGGTCGAGGGCGGCCCGGACGCCATCGACAGCGTCGACGCCCAGCGCCATCTCTAGACCGGGCGGGCGCGTGCCGGCACGAGGCATCGGCCGGCACGCGGCGCCCTGTATCGATTCAGGCGCTACTGGCTGAGTTCGGGCAGTGACCGCGGATGCGGCCGGCGCCAGTCGTGGCCGCACAGCATCATCTGCCAGTACATCATCGGGAAGACGTGGCGCTTGAATAGCCAGTGCAGGCGCCGCGGCTGGCGCGGGTCGAGCGGAAAGCTGGATACCACTTCCTGGTCGTAGCGAAATTCCGCCAGCAGCACGCGCCCGTGTTCGACCGTGAGCGGACAGGCGCCATAGCCGTCGTACAACGGCGCTTCGCCGCCGAGTTCGAGCGCGTTCAACACGCCGTCGACCACCGTGGGTACCTGTCGGCGTACGGCGGCCATCGTCTTGGCGTTGGGCGTATCGGTGCAGTCGCCCAGGGCGAAGACGTTGGGGTAGACGGTGTGGTTCAGCCGGTGGCGATCCACGCTGACCCAGCCGGCGGCGCCTGCGAGTGAACTGTCGCGAATCACTGCGGGCGCGGACTGTGGCGGCACCACGTGGAGCATGTCGAAATCACGTGTGACCTCGCCCTCGGCGGTTTTGAACGTCGCGTGCTGGCGCTCGCCGTCCACCGCGATCAGGTCGTGGCCGAAATAGGGCGTCGCCCCGTAGCCGGCGATCACTTTGTCCAGTTCGCGGGCATAGACCGGAACCCCGAACATGCTCGCGCCCTGATTGTAGAACTCGACGCTGGCATTCACCCCGCGCCGGCGCAGCGTATCCGCGGTGAGATAAAGCGCCTTCTGCGGTGCGCCGGCGCATTTGATGGGCATGGCCGGCTGGGTGAACAGCGCACGCCCGCCGGCGAGCGTGCTGGCCAGCTCGTGGGTGTAGGGGGCGTAGTCGTAATGGTAATTCGAGGTGACGCCGTTGCGCCCCAGGGTTTCGACAAGCCCGTCGATGGCATCCCAGTTCAACTGCAGGCCCAGCGCGACCACCAGGACGTCGTAGCCGTGCTGGGCACCGCTGGCCAGCGTGACGCGGCTCGCCTCGGGCTCGAAGCCGGTGATCGTGTCCTGTATCCAGCGGGCGCCTTCGGGCATTACGTCCGCCTGGGCCCGGCGCGTGTGTCGTTGCGGCATGTCGCCGCCGCCGACCAGCGTCCAGCCGGGCTGGTAGTAGTGGTCGGTATTCGGTTCGATCACGCTGACGTCGAGTTCGGGGTAGCGACGTAGCAGCGCCGAGGCCACCGACAGACCGGCGGTGCCCCCGCCGGCTATGAGAACGCGGTGATGGGCGGCAGGGGCATTCGTGGCGTCGATCATGGCGAAGTCTTCTGCTGAGCGGGTGATGCAGGGCTACAATTCCTGCAGTTTGGTTATGAGTTAAATACTTTAAGTTATTAAAAACGGCTCTAAAGCGCCGGAATGTTATCAGCGAAGCGAGCTTGTCAATGGATATGGATCAACCCGAGGTAGTCGGTTTCTTCGATCACAAAACCTTTAGCGTGCAATATGTTTGTATCGATCCTGCCACCGATCGCTGTGCGATCATCGATCCGGTGCTCGACTACGACGAAAACGCCGGACGTACGCGAACCGACTCGGCTGATGAAATCATTGAGTTCATCGGACGCCGCGGGCTGACGGTCGACTGGATTCTGGACACCCATCCCCATGCCGACCATCTATCGGCTGCGATCTATCTACAGCAACGCTTCGATGCGCCCCGTGCTATCGGCCGACAGGTGGTCGAGGTACAGAAGCTCTGGAAAGACATCTACAACTTCGGCGACGATTTCTACGCCGACGGTCGCCAGTGGGATCGCCTCTTCGACGACGGTGATCGTTTCAAGATCGGCAGCCTGGACGCACGGGTGATGTTCTCGCCCGGGCATACGCTGACCTCGATCACCTATGTAGTGGGCGACGCGGCCTTCGTGCACGACACCCTGTTCATGCCCGATTTCGGCACCGCCCGTGCCGATTTCCCCGGCGGCGACGCGGCCACGCTCTATCGCTCGATCGAGCAGATACTCGCGCTGCCCGACGATACGCGCCTGTTTACCGGCCACGACTACATGCCGGATGGACGCGAGCCGCGCTGGCAGTCCACCGTGGCCGAACAGCGCGCGAACAACCCGCATTTGCAGAACATGGACGAGCGCGCCTATGTGGAACTGCGCAAGCGTCGCGATGCCGAGCTGCCTTTGCCAGCGCTCATGCTTGCCGCGTTGCAGATCAATATCCGGGGCGGCCGGCTGCCCGAGCCGGAAGACAACGGTACCGCCTATCTGAAGATTCCGCTCAACGCGTTCTGATCGGCATCGATCTGCCCACGAAGCCTGACCGGCGCGTTGGCAGTGCGCGCGTTCAGAGCGAAGGCTGGTTGACCCGCTTCGAAAGCGCTTCGGGGCTTTCCACCCGTTCGGAATAGCGGTCGGTGAGGTAGTCGTTGTGATCGCGCAGCAGCAGGGTGAACTTGATCAGCTCTTCCATGACGTCGACCACGCGGTCGTAGAAGGGCGATGCCTTCATGCGTCCGGCCTCGTCGAATTCGTTGAAGGCCTTGGGCACCGATGACTGGTTGGGAATGGTGACCATGCGCATCCAGCGCCCGAGTATGCGCAGGTTGTTGACCACGTTGAACGACTGCGAGCCGCCGCAGACCTGCATCACCGCAAGGGTACGGCCCTGGGTCGGGCGCTGGCCGCCGATCGATAGCGGCAGCCAGTCGATCTGGCTTTTGAACACGCCGGTGATATTGCCGTGGCGTTCCGGGCTGCACCACACCTGGCCTTGCGACCAGAACGACAGCTCGCGCAGCTCGGCCACCTTCGGGTGCTCGGCATCGGTCTCGTCGGGCAGGGGCAGGCCGCGCGGGTCGAATATCCGCGTCTCGGCGCCGAACGCCTGCAGCAGGCGCGCGGCTTCCTCGGTCAGAAAACGGCTGTAGGAGCGTTCGCGCAGCGAGCCGTACAGCAGCAGGATGCGCGGCGCCGGGGCCGGCAGGGGCGGGCGCAGGGTGAGATGTTCGCGGGCGACATTCGGCAGATCGTTCAGGGCATCGTCATTCATTGCATAGCTTCCAAGGCGAAATCAGCGGCCGATTAGCGCCAGCCAGCCGGCCAGGGCGGTGAGGGTTACCAGCAAAACCGGCAGGGTAAGCACGATGCCGATCCGGAAATACTGGCCCCAGCCGATGGTCAGCCCTTTGCGGGATAGCACGTGCAGCCAGAGTAGCGTCGCCAGGCTGCCGATCGGGGTGATTTTGGGCCCCAGGTCGCTGCCTACGACGTTTGCATAGATCATCGCCTCCTGGGCTAGCCCGGAGACATGGCTGGCGTCGATCGATAGCGCGACCACCAGCACGGTGGGCATATTGTTCATCACCGACGACAGGAAGGCGGCCAGAAAGCCGGTGCCCACGGTGGCGACCCAAAGCGATTGCTCGCCGAGGGTGTTGAGCAAACCCGCCAGATAGGCGGTCAGCCCGACGTTCTGCAGGCCATAGACCACCAGATACATGCCCAGCGAGAACACGACGATATCCCAGGGCGCACCGCGAACGACTTTCATGTTGTCCACCACCGGCCCGCGCTGGGCGATAGCGAGCAGTACGGCCGCGCCGATACCCGCGACCACGCAGACCGGTATGCCAACCAGTTCGGCAACGAACAGGCCTGCCAGCAGCAGGCCGAGCACCCACCAACCGGCCTTGAAAACGGCCAGGTCCTTGATGGCGTCGCGCGGCTCGCGCAGCTGGCCGGGGTCGAAGCGCGCCGGAATTTCGCGCCGGAAATAGGCGTACACGATCGCAATGGAAACCACCACGGACACGATATATACCGGCGCCATGACCGCGGCATAGCTGCCAAAGCCCAGGCCGAAGAAATCCGCCGAGACGATATTGACCAGGTTGGAAATGACCAGCGGCAGGCTGGCGGTATCGGCAATAAAGCCCGCGGCCATCACGAAAGCCAGCGTCGCCCCGGCAGAAAACCCCAGTGCCAAAAGCATTTCGAACACGATCGGGGTGAGGATGAGCGCGGCCCCGTCGTTGGCGAACACCGCCGAAACAAGCGCGCCCAGCAGCATCACCAGAACCAGCAGCCGCGGCCCGCGCCCGCCGCCGCGGCGCGCCACATGCAGCGCGGCCCATTCAAAGAAACCGGCTTCGTCGAGCACCAGGCTGATCAGGATGATGGCGACGAAGGTGAACGTCGCATTCCAGACGATGCCCCAGACCGTGGCGATATCGCCGATATCCACCACGCCGGTGGCCAGCGCAACCAACGCGCCGGCCGATGCACTCCAGCCGATGCCTAGCCCGCGCGGTTGCCAGATCACCAGTGTGAGGGTGGCGACAAAGATGAGAATGGCGAGAATTGTCATGCAAGAAACGGCGGTTTGGCAGGCACTTCGCTCATGCCGGAGGCCATGAGCATTTTGCAGGCGGGTTTGGGCGGCAAGTCAGTCGGTTGGCAGTTCGGCCAGCAAGGCCGCGACGCGTTCGCGAATCGCGTCGCGTGTCGCGGCGAAGACATGTGCGATCTGTTCGGGGCTGCCCTCGGCACGGGCCGGGTCGTCAAACGCCCAGTGCAGCTTGCGCGTACCCGCTGGCATGAGCGGGCAGTGCTCGTCGGCATGGCCGCAGACGGTGACCACGATATCTGCCCAGTCGATATCCGCATCCGCCAGAATCGAGGAGGGCTGGGCCGAAATATCGACGCCGGCCGCCTGCATGGCCGCCACGGCGTTCGGATTCAGCCCGTGGGCTTCGAGGCCGGCCGAGCGCACGGCCACGCGTTCGCCGCCCAGGTGTCGGGTCCAGCCTTCGGCCATCTGCGAGCGACAGCTATTGCCGGTGCATACGTAAAGAATATTCATGCGTAATGATTTCCGATCAGCTGGGGCAGCGATCGCCGGGGCGATCGGCCATGGTGGCCAGGCGTTGTGTATCGCTGATGAAGGGTTCGCGCTGGGCGTTGGCCTGCCATGTGCTGTTGATCACATCGCCGATCCAGGCCGGTAGCTGTTCACGGATGCGGTAATACACCCAGATGCGCTCGCGGCGATCGGCGAGCACGCCGGCATCGCGCAGCAGTTTCAGGTGGCGCGAGATCTTGGGCTGGGACAACTCGAGCGCATGCACCAGCTCACACACGCACAGCTCGCCGTGCGTCGCTATGAGCATCAGGCAGCGCAGGCGGGTGTTGTCCGCAAGCGCCTGGAAGAAATCTTCGGCGACGAACAAAGAAGAAGCGGTGGGCGCCAGGGCGTCGGCGTTCATGGGCGATCGTGCCGGTCGTCGATGCTGGACACCTGTCGACCGATCGCATCGACTTCGCGCTGCAGGGTGAGGCGATCGCGGGCTTCGATAGGCAGACTCGCGAACAGCTGAATGCGGTGGCGAAGCATGTGAAACGCCTGACGAAAAGCCTTACGCGAGGCCTCGGCGTCCTCGGTCACGATAGACGGATCGGGCACACCCCAATGGGCCGTGACCGGCTTGCCGGGCCAGGCCGGGCAGGTCTGTTGAGCCGCCTTGTCGCAGACGGTGAATACAAAATCCATGGCCGGCGCCTCCGGGGTCGCGAACGTATCCCAATGCTTGGAATGCAGGCCGGCTGTCGGGATGGACAGTGATTCCAGCAGCGCCAGGGCTTGCGGATGAACGTCGGCCGCCGGCTCGCTACCGGCGCTGTACGCATCCAGGCCGCAGTCGGGCATGGCGTTGACAAGCGCCTCGGCAAAGATACTGCGGGCGCTATTATGCGTGCAGAGGAACAACACGTTATATCGTCGATTTTCCGTGCCCATCGTATTCGCTCTCGCGTATATTCGAAATATAGAATATACGGTAATTCGAATACGTCAACGGCCATCGGGCTATCGAACGTGCCGTAGCGCGCTCGCTTTGCGCTCGTGACACCTGCGGGGCCTCGTCATTCGCTGCATCGGCAGGGCGACGGCCTTTCTCATAGCGCGCCTGGCCGGCGGCGGCAACCGGACCGCCGCGCAAACCTTCACGGCAGCTTTTCGAACATCAGAGCCCTTGCGCACCTCGTCGCAGCCAGTCGTGCACGAAGGTGAGCTTGCGCCGTGCCGCCTCCGACAGGGCGAACGGATACAGATCCGCTAGCCCCATGGAGCGGTTGATGTGGTTTACGCCAATGGCAAGCGAGGCCGCGATATGAATCAGCCGCTCGGAATCCGGCTCTGCGTACGGATCCCAGCTGCGGTCGGGCAGATCCGGCGACGAGAGTCCCGCAGCCACGAAGCTGTCGGTGATATCGGTCAGATGCAGCAGATGGGCCACGGTTTCGGCCCAGTCCTCGTGCGGATGTGCCGAGGCATAAGTGGTCAGAAAACGCAGCGACCAGTCCGGTGGCGGCCCGTTTTCGTAATGGCGTTGCAGCGCGGTGGGGTAATCGGCGCGTTCGTCGCCGAACATGTCGCGAAATGCGTCTAGGAAGTCATTGCGCAGGCTCAGCCGCCACCACAGCATATGCGCGATCTCGTGGCGCATATGGCCGATCATGGTGCGATAGCGCTCCTGGAGCGCCTGACTGCGGGTGGCCCGTACCACCGGATCGGCCTCGGTCACGCTGATGGTGACCACACCCTGGGCATGGCCCATGGGCACCGGCGCCGTGTCTTCGGCAAGCATATGGAATACCGGGCGTGTGCCGGGGTCTTCCGGGCGGAACCAGTGCCAGCGCCCGAGATTATCCAGCGCCCAGCGTTTGGCGGCTTCGGTTTCGGCCCAGTTCGCCATTGCGCCGTCGATGGCCGGATCCGGCGCGAGCGCGGTCATGGCACAGGAGCGACAGAAGGCCCCCTGTTCCGGGGCGATCCAGTTGCAGCCGATCACCTCGCGGTTGATACAGAAGGGCGGCATCGGCACGAAGGCCCGTGCCTGCGGGTCGTAGGCGACCGGGGTGCCTTCGGCGGTGGTGAGGTTGTCGAACCAGAGTGAACCGGAACCGACCGGGTTGGTGAATACGCGCATGCAGCGAAAGCTCCGAAAGCCACGGTGGAAAATCCTGGGACACGTTCGGCTGTTACCGGTTGCAGGTCAACCGCCGCGTATCCAGTGAGCGAGCGCGGGGGCCGGCGTAGCGCCGCAGCAAACGAAAAAGCCCGACCTGCGATGCAGGCCGGGCTCAATACGGCAAGCGTCGTCGATCAGCTGTTCTGGAGCAGCTGCCGACGCAGGTCCAGCTTGCTGAACTTGCCGGTCGAGGTGCGCGGAATCTCGTCCACGAAAACATAGTTTTCCGGGACCATCCACTTTTCCATGCGTTCGCGCAGGAAGTTGGCCAGATCCTCGGACGACAGCTCGCGGCCTTCGCGCAGCACGACCGCCGCCAGCGGGCGTTCGCCCCATTTCTCGTCGGGCTGGGCAACGACCGCGGCCTCGGCCACGTCTTCATGCCCCATGATGGCGTTTTCCAGCTGCACCGAGGATATCCACTCGCCGCCGGACTTGATCACGTCCTTGGTGCGGTCGGTGATGTTGATATAGCCGTCTTCGTCGATGGTGGCGATATCGCCGGTACGCAGCCAGCCATCGGGGGTGAACTTGTCTTCGCTGTTTTCCAGTCGATAGTAGCTGCCCGTGATCCAGGGGCCGCGCACCTGAATCTCGCCCATTTCCTTGCCGTTCCAGGGCAGCGGTTGGCCTTCATCGCCCACGATGCGGGTATCCACGAACGGTACCGGCGCACCCGCGGTGGCACGGATCGCGTACTGCTCGTCTTCCGAGCGCTTCTGCACCTTGGGTTTCAGGCGTGCCGCAGAGGCCAGGGGCGAGGTTTCGGTCATGCCCCAGGCCTGGATCACGGTCAGCCCGTACTTGTCGAAGCGCCGGATCATGGCTTCCGGCACCGCCGAGCCGCCGACCGTCATGCGCATTTCCGGATGCAGCTTCCAGCGGTTCGGTTCGGCATCCAGGGCGTTGATAATGCCCATCCAGATGGTCGGCACGCCGGCGGTCACGTTCACCTGTTCGGATTCATACACATTGAGCAGGCTTTCTGCGTCCATATGCGGGCCCGGGAAGACCTGCTTGGCGCCGGTCAGCGTCGATACATAGGGCAGGCCCCAGGCGTTGACGTGGAACATCGGCACCACCGGCAGAATCACGTCGTTGTACGACAGGTTCAGCGTGTCCGGGGTGGCCGATGCCATGGCGTGCAACACGCTCGATCGATGCGAATAGACCACGCCCTTGGGCTTGCCGGTGGTGCCCGAGGTGTAGCACATGCCGCAGGCGTCGTATTCGCTCTTTTCCGGATACTCGAATTCGCCCTGGGCCGAGGCCAGGAAGTCGTCGTAGCCGATCATGCCGTCCGGTACCGGCTTGCCGGCCAGCGGTACGACGATGATCTTTTCGAAATTCACCTGGTCGGCGAACTTCTCGTAGAGCGGCAGCAGCACGTCGTCGATGATCAGGATGCGGTCTTCGGCGTGGTTGACGATCCAGGCCACGTCGTCCGGCGGCAGGCGCAGATTGAGCGTATGCAGTACCGCGCCGGTGATCGGGATACCGAAATAGGCTTCCAGATGCGCGTAGGTGTTCCACGAAAAGGTCGCCACGCGATCGCCGTTCTTGATGCCGGACTCGATCAGCGCCTGGGCGAGCTGCTTGGCGCGCTTGACCATGTCGGCATAGGTGTAGCGGTGCAGGCTCTTGTCCGGCTGGTGGGTGACGATTTCGACATCGCCGAACTGCGTGCCCGCGCGCTCGAGAATATCGTCGAGCAGCAGCGGACGGTCCATCATCGTGGATTGCATGGGATCTCCTCTAACAAAGGTTGGCGCCGGTATACGGCGTTGTTCTACTTGCCTCTACGAGCATCGCATTGGCGCGGTCGCAGCGTCCATCTTCGTTGGCCTATACCGATATTCCGAAACGCCAGTCTGGAAATGCCCGCGGTGGCAGGGCGGCGTGCGAGCCCGCGTGAAACGGGGTTTTGATCGGCCGTCGGCGGAACACGGCGACCCGTTCAGCTGCCATACGTTCTCAAGCGTACGCTCGGAGCATGTCGATTGTCTGCGCAATGCGTAACGCTCGATTCGGAATGAAGAAAGGGTATGGCAATGAATAAACGTCTGTTGTCCGTATTGGTTTCCGCCGCGCTCGCGATCGGCCATGCCGGCGGCGTAATGGCCGGCGATCTGACCGTCGATGAGGTGCAGGCCGAGCTGGATGCCGCCACGCCGGAACAGCCGGCCGATTTTTCCGGTCATGATTTGCGCTACCTCGATCTGTCCGGCATGGATCTGTCGGGCGCCAACCTGGCGGGTGCGAATCTAAGCGAGGCTCGGCTGGAAAATACGTGCCTCGAAGGCGCCAGCCTGATCGGTACCAACCTCGACCATGCCTGGTTGGCCGGTGCGGATCTTTCCAATGCCAATGTGTCGGGAGCGACGCTCAGGCAGACGCAGCTGAGTGGCGCGCGGCTAGCGGCGGCGGATTTCACTCAGGCCGATCTGAGCGACGCAACGTTCGCCGACGCGACGATGGCCGATGCCGATTTCACCGGCGCGCTGATACAGGGCACGGATTTCGCCGGCGCCGAACGCAGCGGTACGCGCGGCTTGAACGTGCCAGAGAGTGATGTTTCGTCGACCGGCTGAACAACTGGCACGGCCTTGGCATGTAGCGGCAAACCCCATGTCGAACCACGCAATCGATGAATCTCAACAGCGGCGATCTGGAACGGCTGCGCGTTTTCTTCGCCATCGTTCAGGCCAACGGCATTGCCAACGCGCAGGGCGTGCTCAACAAGGATGCATCGACCATCAGTCGAGCGCTCACCCAGCTCGAAGAACGTCTGCAGCTGCGCCTGTGTGAACGAGGGCGGCAAGGTTTTGCGCTTACGCCCGAGGGCCGGGCAGTACATACCCGGGCGCGGGAACTGTTCATGTCGCTCCGCGGCTTCGAACAGACCGTCGAAAGCGTGCGCGGCATTGGCGGTGGCACGCTGCGCCTGGCGATCATCGACAACATAGTCGCCGATAACCAGTGCCCGCTAGTGGCCACGCTACGCGATTTCATGCAGCCGCAGGCCGGTCGCGATATCGACTACAGCCTGCACGTACTCACGCCCCAGGCTATGGAGAAGCAGCTTCTCGACAAGCGCATCGATCTGGCGCTGGGCGTATTCGAGTCACCGCATGACCTGCTCGAATACACGCCGCTCTACAGCGAAACCGATTATCTCTATGCGGCGGCGCGGCACCCCGCCTGCGCAGTCGGCGACGATGCACCTGCGCGCGCCGAGGTGCTGGCGACCGCGCGCTTTGCCTCACGCAGTTTTCTGGACGATGCCGAGCGCGCATTGCTCGGCCTCGATATCCGTACCCGAGTCAGCCACGCGAGCAACCTGGAAGCGCTGCTGGCGCTGATCCTGTCCGGCCAGTACGTCGGCTTCATGCCGACCCACTATGCCCAGCCGTGGGTCGAAAGCGGCGCATTGTGCCGCATCGATCCGGCCCGTTATGCGCGCCGCTCGACCCTCAAGGCCGCGATCCATCGCGACAGCACTTCGCGTGCCGTCGTCACCGAATTTCTGGCCCTTCTATGCGAACGCGGGGCCGATACACGTGAACCTGCGGAATGCGTCATGTAAGCCGCTGGGCGTGCGCGCTAACGTGAAACGCACCCTCGAAAACCGGACTGAATCCATGCGCCGTTTCATCGTGCTGGGCGTGCTTCTCGCCATCTTCTGTCAGCCGAGCGTGGCTCGCGCCGAGCCCACCTACCGCGTGGCATGGACGATCTATGCCGGTTCCGTGCCGCTGGTTTATGCCGAGCAGACCGGTCTGCTCGATCGCTGGGCGGATCGCTACGACATCCATATCGAAACCGTCCAGATCAACGACTACATCGAAGCGGTCACCCAGTTTTCGCTGGGCCAGTTCGATGCCGTGATCTGCATGTCGCTGGATGCGCTTACCATCCCGGCGGCCTCCGGTATGGATACGACGGTGATCGCGCCGTTGAGCACCTCGGCCGGCAGCGACGGGCTGATCATGCGCGGCGACGATCCGCAGCTGACCGATCTTAAAGGCCAGCAGATCAATCTCGTGGCCTTGTCCGGTTCGCACTATCTGCTGGCACGCGCGCTGGACTCGGTCGGCCTCGCCGAGCCGGACGTGACCGTCATCAACACCTCGGACGCCGATATCGGCGCAGTCATGGAAGATGCCTCGGCCCAGGCCGTGGTGACATGGAAACCCCAGCTCACCACCATTCTCGATCAGTACGACGATACCCATCTGGTGTACGACTCGTCGGATATCTACGGCGAGATCGTCGACGTGGTGATCGCGCCGACCGACAAGCTGGCCGAACACCCCGATTTTGCGCGCGCGCTGGCCGGCGCCTGGTTTGAAGCCACGGCCGCGCTGGATTCGGCACACCCCGAACACGAGCGCTTGCTGGCGGTCGCCGCGGATACGCTGAGTACCGATATCGAAAGCGTCCAGAGCCAGCTCGCCACCATCGATTTCTTCAGCCCGGACGAGGCCATCGAGCTGATCCAAAGCGAGGATTTCGACGCCACGCAGCGGCGTATCGCCGAGTTCGCGTTCAAGCACGGTCTGCTCGGCGACGGGCTGCCGAGCGCCGATTTCATCGGCATCGAAAACGGGCACGGCGATATCATCGGCAATGCCGACAACGTGCGCCTGCGTTTTCCCAGTGAATGGCTCGACGAGGCGGCCAAACAGAGCGCGCCGTGAGTCGGCCGTTGCCGAGGCTGGCCGGCGCCTGCCCCTATGCCTGGCCGGTGGGCGGCGACTGGCGCGCCGCGGATACCGCGCTGCTGGTCATCGACATGCAGCGTGATTTTCTCGACCCGGACGGCTATTTCGCCGCGCTGGGCGAGAACGCAGGTGAGCTGCGCGATGCGGTGGCGCCCGCCGCGCAGATATTGATGCTGGCCCGTGAGCTGGGCATGCGCGTGATCCATACCCGGGAAGGGCATCGCCCCGACCTGGCCGATCTCAACGAAACCAAGCGTGCCCGGGCCCAGGCCATGGGCGCGCCGATCGGCAGCGCGGGCCCGTTAGGGCGGCTGCTGGTACGCGGCGAGCCGGGCTGGGACTCGGTTGCCGAAATGGCGCCGGTCGCCGACGAGATCGTGGTCGATAAATGCGGCAACGGCGCCTTTCATGCCACCGACCTCGACCAGATCCTGCGCGCCAACGGTATCCGCAACCTCTGGTTGCTCGGCGTGACCACCGATGTCTGTGTCTCTTCGACCATGCGCGAGGCCAACGATCGCGGCTATGACGTGCTGCTGATCTCGGACGCCTGTCGTGCGGCCACGCCCGCGTTGCACGAAGCCACACTCGCGGGTATCGAGCGCGAAGGCGGCGTGTTCGGCGCGCATATATCGAGCAGCGCGCTGGTGAAAGCCGTGCGCTAGCCGCGCGCGGCAAACACGTCGCGGTATAGTGCTGCGCAATAATCCAGCAAGAGATTGCGTATGCGTTACTGGGAGGACTTCGAGGTCGGCGAGACCGAACGCTACGGCGCCTATGAGGTGACCGAAGCCGAGATCATCGAATTCGCCAAGGCCTACGATCCGCTGCCGTTTCATACCGACCCCGAAGCGGCCAAGGACAGCCCCTACGGCGCGCTGACCGCGCCCGGACTTCTGACCTGTTCGATCTTCATGCGCCTGCTGGTGGATCACCTGTTGCTGGACGCGGCCTCGCTGGGCTCGCCCGGCGTGGACCAGGTGCGCTGGCTCAAACCGGTCTATGCCGGCGATACGCTGTCGGTACGCCAGCAAGCGCTATCCAAGCGCGTGCTGGAAAGCCGCCCGGAGATGGGGCTGGTGAAAAACCGCTTCGAAGTGCTCAACCAGCATGACGAGGTGGTCTGCGATATCGCCTCGAACGGTTTGTTCGCACGGCGCGAAGCCGAGGACGCGTCGGCATGATTCATTACGAAGATCTGGATGTAGGCGATACGGTGGAACTGGGCCCGACCAGCGCCAGCGCGGATGAGATGATCGCGTTTGCCAAACGCTATGACCCGCAGCCGTTTCATTTGAGCGACGAGGGCGCGGCGAAGACCTATTTCGGGCGCCTGGCGGCTTCCGGCTGGCATACCGCGGCACTGACCATGCGGCTGATGATGACCGGCCGCAACGAGCCGCTGGCCAGCCTCGGCTCGCCCGGCTTCGAAAACCTGCGCTGGCGCAAGCCGGTCTACCCGGACGACCAGCTCACCGCGCAGGTCACGGTGGCCAGCAAGCGCCTGTCCGAATCACGGCCCGAAATGGGGCTGGTGCAGTTCGAAGTCGAAACCCGTAATCAGGACGATGTGGTGGTGATGAGCTTCTTGTCGACCTCGATGCTGGCGCGACGCGAACCCGGCTGATTCGTATCAGCCGGCGGGCCGCGCCGTGCCTCAGGTGCGGTGCGGCTCGCCGAGATACTCGCTCGAACTCATTTCGTGCAGGCGGCTCGCCGTGCGTTCGAACTCGAATTCCAGCCGCGTGCCCTGATACAGGTCGTCCGGCTCGGCCGCGGCGGTACAGAACAGGTTCACACGGCGGTCGTAGAACTCGTCCACGGCATTGATGAAGCGTCGTGCGGCGTTGTTTTCGTTGTCGTCGAATACGGGCACGTTCGAAACCATGATGGTCGAGTATTCGCGTGCCATCTCGATATAGTCGTTGGCCGAGCGATTGCCGCGGCACAGATCCTCGAAATCGAACCAGACCGCGCTGTCGGCGCGACGCAATACCGGAATCTTGCGGCCCAGGATCTTCACGTTGCCGCCTTCGACATCGCGGCCGGTGGCCAGGCGTTCGAAATGGCTGGCCAGCACCGCGTCGGCTTCGTCGCCGCTGGGCGTCTGGTAGGTCGCGGCTTCGTCGATACGATCCAGCCGATAATCGGTGCCGTCTTCGAGATGCATGACCGTGCAGTACTTTTTGATGCGCTCGATCGCCGGCTTGAAGCGCTCGCGCTGCAGCCCGTCCTTGTACAGATCGTCCGGGTCCACGTTGGACGTGGTGACCAGCGTCACGCCGCGCTCGAACAGCTCTTCGGTCAGGCGGGCGAGGATCATGGCATCGGCCACGTCCGAGACGAAAAACTCGTCGAAGCACAGCACGCGGTCGCTCGCCCATTCCTTGGCGATGAGCTTGAGCGGGTCGGACTTGTTCGCGTAGTTCTTTCGCGCCTCGTGCACCTTCTGCATGAAGCGATGAAAATGCAGCCGCGATTTTTCCTCGAAGGGCAGGTTCTCGAAGAAGCAGTCCATCAGATAGGTCTTGCCGCGACCGACGCCGCCCCATAGGTAGAGGCCCTTGACCGGTTCCCGCTTGTCCTTGCCGAACAGGCGTTTGCTGGTGGGGTTGTCGAGCAGCGCCTCGTGGATCGATTGCAGCGCGTCGACCGCCTTTTCCTGTTCGGGATCGCGGATGAAATCCTCGCGCTCGAGATCGGCGTCGTAGCGCGCGCGCGGGCCGGCGGCGCGGTCGGCCGTAAAACCAGTATCAGCCATGCAACATCTCGTGCTTTAAAACCGGTTTATTATACGCTTCTCGCCATGGCTGCTATCGACGCGCTCGACGACGACACCGCCCGGGTCATCGAATCCTTTATCGACGGGCTCTGGGCCGAACGCGGGCTCTCCGATGCCACCCTGGGCGCCTACCGCAACGACCTGGCCCATTTCGCCAAGTGGCTGGATCGACGCACACCGCTGGTGAAGGCGCAGCGCGGCGATCTACAAAGTTATCTGGCCGCGCGCAACACGCCGGGCTCAAGCCCCCGCAGCGCAGCACGGCTGTTGTCGAGTCTGCGCCAGTTCTATCGTTACCAGCTGCGCGCGAACGCGATCGACGAAGACCCCACCGCGCTCATCGATATGCCCACCCAGGGCCGACGCCTGCCCAAAACACTCACCGAAGCCGATGTGGAGGCGTTGCTCCGAGCGCCGGATATCGATAGCGATATCGGCCTGCGCGACCGCGCCATGCTGGAGCTCATGTATGCCGCAGGCCTGCGGGTTTCGGAGCTCGTAGGCGCCACCCGCGCCCAGGTGAACACGCGTCAGGGCGTGATCCGCGTGACCGGCAAGGGCGGGCGCGAGCGGCTGGTGCCGCTGGGCCTGGCGGCGGTCGAATGGCTGGAGCAGTACATGCGCGAAGCCCGCGGCATTCTGCTGGGCGCGAAACAAAGCGATGCGCTGTTCGTGACCGGGCGGGGCGGTGGCATGACGCGCCAGAACGTCTGGCACCGGATTCGCGGCTATGCCGAGCAGGCCGGGGTACGCCGCGACATATCGCCGCATGCGCTACGCCATGCCTTTGCCACGCATCTGCTCAACCACGGGGCGGATCTGAGGGCCGTGCAGATGCTGCTGGGCCATGCCGATCTGTCCACCACCCAGATCTATACCCATGTGGCACGCGCTCGATTGCAGGCGCTGCACGCCGAACACCATCCGCGAGGCTGATTGATGGCACGCAATATCGAAATCAAGGCTGCGGTGACGGACCCAACGTCGCTACGACAGCGCGTCGCCGCGCTCGCCGATGACGGGCCCTGGCTGATCGAGCAGCACGATATCTTTTTTAACTGTGCACACGGCCGGCTCAAGCTGCGCTGCTTCGACAACGGCGAGGGGGAGCTGATCTTCTATCGCCGTGTGGATACGGCGGGGCCGAAAGCAAGCGAATACGAGCGCAGTCCGGTGGCCGACCCGAACAGCCTGCGGCGCGTGCTGGAACGGGCGAACGGCCTGCGCGGCGAAGTCATCAAGACCCGCACGCTTTATCGGGTCGGGCGCACGCGCATTCATCTCGACCATGTCGCCGGGCTGGGCGACTACATGGAGCTGGAGGTAGTGCTCGCGCCGGAAGAGGCGAGCGAGATCGGCGAGGCCGAAGCCCGCGAGCTCATGCAGCAGCTTAAAATCGAGCCGAACGCGCTGGTCGACTGCGCCTATATCGACCTCATCGAGGCCGGCGAGCGCGCCACCGGCGGATAACTAGCGCTCCAGCAGCTTGAGCTTGTCCGGCTTGTCGGCCCATTCGTCGGCGTCGGCCGGGGCGTCCTTGATCTCGGTGATCACCGGCCACTTGGCGGCCAGCTCGGCGTTGAGCTCAAGGAAATGCGCCTGATCGGCGGGCAGATCGTCTTCCGACAGAATCGCCTCGACCGGGCACTCGGGCTCGCAAAGCGTGCAATCGATGCACTCTTCCGGGTCGATGGCCAGGAAGTTCGGGCCTTCGTGGAAACAGTCGACCGGGCAGACTTCCACGCAGTCGGTGTACTTGCACTTGATGCAGTTCTCGGTGACAACGAACGTCATCGTGGATCGAGCCTCGTAACAAAAACCTCAGATACCCGACAGTTTATCAGCTGTCCGTGCTGTGCGAGCGCCCGCTGACCAACGCGGGAGATCGCGTCCGGATATTGCAGCCGATCACGCCACGTGGCGCCTTGATCTGGGTCACCCGCGCGCAGCCTCAGGCAGAGCCGTCTTGTACGCGCGCCACGCGATCGAGGTTCATTTCGCGCCAGTCGTCGGCGCCGAGGCTGTCGGTGTGCAGCTCGAAGCGCCCACGGGCGCGATCGGCGAAATAATGCGACAGGGCGCGATGAATGGTCGGAAACGCCAGCTGCGACCACTCGATTTCGTCCTCGCGCTGCAGGGTCACGATCTGGCTTTCCTGGCCAGGCGCGTAGTGGCTGCCGGACAGCTGCGCCCGATAGAAGATATGCACCTGACCGATATGGGTGACGTCGATCATGGCGAACAGCTCGGCGTCGCGCACCTCGGCCTGGGCTTCTTCGCGGGTTTCGCGGGCCGCGCCCTCGTAAATGGTCTCGCCGAGCTCCAGAAAACCGGCCGGCAGCGTCCAGAAGCCCAGGCGCGGCTCGATCGCGCGGCGGCACATGAGGATCTTGTCTTCGTGCTCGACGATACAGCCGACCACGTTGCGCGGGTTGTCGTAGAAGATCTCGCCGGTCGCGGTGCAGATATTGCGCTTGCGGTCGTCGCCTGGCGGAATCTTGAATTCGGTCGGCGCGCCGCAGTTGGGGCAGTACGTCATGGGCTTGGGCATCGGGCAAGATTAGCAGACAACGAGGGGTAATCCGTGCGCTGCTATTCTGCGATTCGGCACGAACCATGCAACGGCTGAGAACATGAATCCGTCGATCAACGAAAAACACCCGGCCATGAGTGCGACCGACGTCGCTGCCCACGACGAAGCGCTACGGGCACAGGTACGCGCCGCCGGCACGCTGCTGGGCGACGTGCTGCGATCGCAGGCACGCGAGGGCGTGTTCGATACCGTGGAAACGCTGCGGCGCGGCTATATCGCGCTGCGCGAGCACGACGACGCGCAAAAGCGCGCCGAGCTGCAGGCGCTGGTGGCCGGGCTGCCGGCCGAAACCATGACCGAGGTCACCCGCGCCTTCGCGATCTATTTCAACCTGGCCAATCTGCTCGAAGAACTGCATGCGCACCGTACCCGGCGCGCGCTGGCGGCCGAGGGCAACCCGCAGTGGATCGGTTCGTTCAACCGCAGCTTCACCGACCTGGCCGCGGAGGGGGTGAGCCTGGAACAGGCGCTCGCGCGCCTCGAGCGGCTGTCGTTCATGCCGGTGTTCACTGCCCATCCCACCGAAGCCAAGCCGCGCGCCGTGCTGGATGCCCTGCGCCGGCTGTTCGAATGGTTTCGCGAGCTGGCCTTCGATACCCCCGACGCGCGTCGTCATGCCGAAATCGAAGAGCATATCCGCCAGAACATTCAGGTGCTCTGGAAGACCGAGGAGCTGCGCGGCTCGCGCCCGACCGTGGCCGACGAGATTCGCAACGGCCTCTATTATTTCCGGGCGTCGCTGTTCTCCAGCGTGCCGGTGATCTATCGCAACCTGGAACGCGCGCTGTTCAACGCCTACGGCGAACGCGTCGAGCCGCCGACAGTGCTGGATTTCGGCTCCTGGATCGGCGGCGATCGCGACGGCAATCCCTATGTCACCGCGCGCGAAACCCGCTACGCGCTGCGCATGCAGGCCCGCGAGGTGCTCTCCGAATACCTGCGCCGGATCGATCATCTGGCCAGCCGGCTGTCGTTTTCGGCGCGCTGGTGCGCGCCCAGCGATACGTTCTGGCAAAGCCTGGCCGACGACGAACAACGCATTGCCGCACATACCGGCGTACGCGCGGAACGTTTCGCGGCCGAACCCTATCGGCGCAAGCTCTATCTGATGCGCCAGCGTATTTCGGCCATGGTCGATCAGCTGCAGACCGAGCTGCGCCTGCGCGCCGAACGCAGCGAGCGCAGTCCGCTGGCCTACGACAGCGCAGCGGCGCTGGTCGACGAGCTGCGCATCATGCGCGAATCGCTGGCCGGTCACGGCGACCAGGCCATCGCAGACGACGAGATAAAAGACCTGCAGCGGCTGGTGCAGACCTTCGGCTTTCATCTGGCCCGGCTCGATCTGCGTGAGGAATCCACCCGGCATACCCAGTGTATTCACGAGCTGTTTGCCGCGCTGGATATCTGCGCGGACTACGAATCGCTCGACGACGGCGCGCGTACCGAGCTGCTCGCCGCCCAGCTCGCCGTCGACGAGGTGGCCGAAGTGGCCCGGGTCGATGTCTCGGCGGACGTCGGCCATACGCTCGAAAGCCTGGCGGTGGTGCGTGAATTCACCCGCACGCTGGGCGTCGATGCCTTCGGCAGCTACGTGATCTCGATGACGCACAATGTCTCGGACATGCTGGCGCTGCTCTGGCTCATGCGTGCCACGGGGGTTTATGAGCCGGGCGCCGGCACGCCGCCGCTGGCGATCGCGCCGCTGTTTGAAACGGTGGCCGATCTGGAACATATCGAGCCGGTGCTGGACGGCCTGCTGGGCCAGCCGGCCTACCGCGCCTTCCTGGAGGCCCAGGCCCACGACGGCACGCGCCGTCAGGAAGTCATGCTGGGCTATTCCGACTCCTGCAAGGATGGCGGCATCATGGCGTCGCGCTGGCAGCTCTACAAAGCCCAGCAGCTGGCGGTGGCCGTGTGCGACAAGCACGACGTCGACAGCCTGCTGTTTCACGGTCGTGGCGGCACCGTCGGCCGTGGCGGCGGGCCCACCCATCAGGCCATCGTGTCGCAGCCGCCGGGCACGGTGCGCTCGCGTATCAAGTTCACCGAGCAGGGCGAAATGATCTTCGCCAAGTACAGCAACCCGGAAACCGCGGTCCACGAGCTCACCCTTGGTATCACCGGCACGCTCAAGGCCAGCGGGTTTGCTACCGACGATACCGATCACTCGCGTATCGCCGCGTCGCTGTCGGATACCGGCGAAGCGTTCTATCGGCGCCTGACCGAGGATACCGACGGCTTCTTCGATTATTTCTATGCCGCCACGCCTACCGCAGAAATCGGCGCGTTGAACATCGGCTCGCGCCCCGGTCATCGCAAGGCGGTCCGCGGCAAATCCTCGATTCGCGCCATTTCCTGGGTGTTTGCCTGGGCACAGTCACGCCATACCCTGCCGGGCTGGCTTGGCGTGGGCACGGCCCTGGCCGAGGCCGGTATCGACAACGACGAGCTGGTGGCGCTCTATCGCGACTGGGCGTATTTCCGCACCATCATCGACAGCGTGCAGATGTCGCTGGCCAAGGCCGACATGCCCATCGCGGCCACCTATGCCGAGCTTGTGCCCGAGCAGGCCGCGATATTCGAGGCCATCCGCAGCGAATACGATCGTGCCGTCGAGCGTATACTCGCAATCACCGGCGAGGCCGAGCTGCTGGACGACGATACGGTGCTCAAACGTTCGCTGGACCGGCGCCGGCCCTATCTCGACCCGCTCAACCATATTCAGATCACCGCGCTCACGCGTTATCGTGAAGGCGGCGATCGCGTATGGCTCGACCCCGTGTTGCGTTCGATCAACGCGATCGCGGCCGGTATGCGCAATACTGGCTGATGCTTTTTCGCGTGATCGATAGTGAGAATCAAACCATGAACGGCCGATTTTTTCCTGCCTTGCGGCTTGTCTCGTATCTGGCTGTGTGCCTGTGCCTGTTTGCGTCGCACGCCTTTGCCCAGAACCAAAACCCGAACGCCGGTGACCAGGCGAGCGCCGACGATACGCCGCCCCAGCGCCCGGTCTATCTGGATATCGTGCCGGTGGCCGATGCGCGCTACTCCATGCTGCCCGAAGAGCTGGTCACCTCGCTGGCCCGCGAGGCTCTGTCCGATGCACGCCAGGCCACGATTCGCATGGCCGGCGAGGACCTGCCTGCCGGCGTGCGCGTGCTGCGCATCATGTATATCGTGCATCAGCAGGAAGACGACACCGGCGTGACCGCGGCCGTGGCCGCATCGACCGAGCTGCTGCGTACGGCCAACGAAGGCGACGGCGGCCCGCAGACGTTTTCCATCTACAACGGCTTGCAACAGACGCTGGTCCAGGGGCCGGACGTGACGCGTGCCCGCGAAAAGCTGCGCGAGGCGTTCAAGCAGGAGTTGCAGACACGAATCGCCTCTGCCTTTCAGAACGCAGAGGCGCTCAAGTAGCGGCGCGTTCGAGGCCGGCGCTTAGCCTTGTCGCTGCGCGCTGTTATCCTTGGCGTTATTGTTTTTTGACGTTCCAAGGAAACCGTCATGGCCGAAAACGAAATGCCCGAGATCCAGGTCGATGCCGACAGTCTCTATCGCGAAGAGTCTTTCACAGATCTTAAAGTCGGCAGCATCCGCCGCCTGGTGCCCGTGACCAAGGAAGGCGACGACGACAGCTCGCGCGAAACCCGCTACGAAGGCTCGGCCAGCCTGATGACGCCGGCCGGCAGCCTGCCGCTGTCGTTCGAACTCGAAGCCGACACGCTGGCGGGCGCGATCGATCAGTTCCCGGATGCGGTCAACGCCGCGGCCGAACGCGCGATCGAGGAACTCAAGGAAATGCAGCGCCAGCAAAGCCAGCAGATCCAGGTGCCGGGCCAGGGCGGCTACGGCGGTGGCCAGGGCGGCTTTGGTGGCGGCCAGCAGGGCGGCGGCGGTCGTATCCAGTTCTAGTCGCGATCGCGAACGCCTAGTAGTGCGGCGGCGTTTCGTCCAGGTTCGGGACGTCGCCGCCTTCGGACTCTGCCAGCGCGCCCATACGCGATTCGAGCTGTTCGTATCGCGCGTTAAGACGATCGATTTCGCGGCTCTGGGCATAGACCAGATCGCTGAGCTGTTCGATGGTGGCGTCCTGATAGGCGATACGCATTTCCAGCGTTTCGATGCTCGATGCGCTCATGCCAGCCCCGCGGGATCGAGGCCCAGGTCGCCCGCCAGGCGATCGCGCAGCGTGGCGATCATGGTCGGGCTGTAGTCGCTGGATTCATCGAGATTCCCCCATACCGGGCGCGGCCAGCAGGGGTCGTTCTGGTGGCGGGCAATGATGTGGATATGCATCTGGGCAACCTGATTGCCCAGGGTCGCCACGTTGAGCTTGTCGGCCTCGAATTCGCCGGCCACGAAGCGTGACAGGGCGCGCACCTGGGCGCTGACGCGCGCGTGTTCGTCGTCATCGAGCTGGTGCCAGTCGATGGCGGCGGTATCCACGACCAGTATCAGCCAGCCGACGGCGGCGTTGCGGTGGAGTAGAACGCTCGCCCGCTCAAGGCTGCCCAGTACATGGCAGTCGGTCAGCAGTTGTTCGTCGATGTGCATTCGGTCGGGCTCTGGGTACAAAACGATCGGCGCTATCCGCGCCGCGCGCTTCATTGTATAAGATCGACAGGGTACGGCCGGCCAGGGGCGGCCGGTAGATTTCAATCGGGGGAACGATGGACGCAATCAGGGGCTGGATCGACGTGATTCAGGGTGGGGGCTGGTCAGGCCTGTTGATGGCCGGCTTTGCGGTCGTGGTGGTGATGTTTATTTTCGCCTTCATTTCGAACCGGTATTTCTGGATCGTGCTGGCGCTGGTTGCCGCGGGCTTTGGCGCCTACTACATGCTTTATCTTCGCTAGCGCGGTAGCGCGCCGTTGCGGTTTGTGCTTAATTATTAGCGTTCGCCAAATCGGTCTCCTGTCTCTTACTTGAAGATCTGGTCGTTACGTCTTCCCGCGTTCGTGCGCCGTCGCCGCCCGGTCACGCTGGTGCTCTGGGGTTACGCCTTCTACGTGGCCTGCGGCTTTGCCCTGTTATGCATGCCGTTCGCGCACGAACGTACCGGCCTGTCCTGGCTCGACCATCTGTTCACGGCGACCTCGGCCGTATCCACGACCGGGCTGGTGTCCATCAGTCCGTCGGGCAGCTACAGCTTTTTCGGCGAGCTGACCATTCTCGGGCTGATCCAGCTCGGCGGTATCGGCTACATGACGCTGGGCTCGTTCGTGATCCTGGCATTGCGCCAACGCCTGGACGCCATGCATCAAGGCGTGGCTCGCAGCGCGTTCGTATTGCCGCGCGATATGAACGTAGGCGCCTTCATCCGGGCGGTGGTGCTGTTCACGCTGGCGATCGAATGCATCGGTGCGGTGCTGTTGACCGCGCTGTTCGCGCAGGCAGGTACGCCCGATCCGGTCTGGAACGGGGTCTTTCACGCGGTGTCGGCGTTTTGTACTGCGGGCTTCAGCCTGTTCGATACCAGCCTTGAAGACTATCGCGCGAACGCTGGCATCGTCATTGTGGTCGCCAGCCTGAGTTATCTGGGTGCAATCGGCTTCATCGTCATGAGCGACTGGTGGCGCTGGATCACGCGGCGGCGTGGTCCGTCGCTGACCTCGGGCATCATCCTGCGCGTGACGTTCTGGCTGGCGCTGATCGGTACCGTGTCGATCGCAATCACCGACGCCCATCTGGCCGAAATGCCGTGGGATGAGCGGGTGCTGGCGGCGTTCTTCCAGGTGATGACGGCGATGACCACGGTCGGCTTCGATACGGTGCCGATCGCGAACCTGGGCTCGGCATCGATCCTGCTGCTTCTGGTCGCCATGGTCATGGGCGCCTCACCGTCCGGCACGGGCGGCGGTATCAAGTCGACCACGGTGGCGATCTTCTACGGCGCGGTACGCGGCGCGCTGGCCGGGCGCGACTCGATCCGGCTGCTGGGCGAGACGATCAGCCGTCGGCGCATTCATATGGCGGTGGCAGCGGCGGGCTTCTATATCGGCGCGCTCGTTGTCGGCATGGCCGCGCTCATGCTGGTCGAGGATCAGGACTTTCTGATGCTCATGTTCGAATCGGCCTCGGCGATCGGTACCGTCGGTCTAAGCCTGGGCGCCACGGCCGAACTCAGCGTCGCCGGCAAATGGGTCGTGATCGCCATGATGTTCATCGGCCGCCTGGGGCCGATTACCGTCGGCGTGGCCCTGTTCCCGAGAGCCGAGGAAAAGGATTCCCCGGCGCGCGGCGGCGCCGACCTGGCGGTCTGAACGGGCTTCAGCGTGCCGAGGGCGAAAGCGCCAGCCGCAGCCCAAAGCCGATAATCACCGTGCCGGTGATGCCATCGAGCGAGCGCGTGACCGACGGCTTTGCCAGCGCACGGGCAAAGGGGCGCGTGGCCGCGATCAGCAGTACGAAACAAGCCAGGGTCAATCCCGCATGGATCGCGGCCAATAGCGTGCTGAAAGCCACGACGTCGACGCCTGCCGGCATGAACTGCGGCAGAAAGCTCACGTAGAACACGCCCACCTTGGGTTGAGCAGGTTCGTGCCCAGGCCGCGCAGCAGCCAGCCGCGCGCCGAGTGGCGGCGCTCATGAGGGACATCGCCCCGGCTGCGCTCGTGGCCGGTCACGGCCGAACGCAGCATGCCGACGCCAAGCCAGACGAGATAGGCCGCCCCCGCGAACTTGACGAGGCGATACGCGCTATCGGACACCGCGAGCAGCGCGCCCAGACCGCAGGCCGCGACCAGTCCCCAAACGAAAACCCCGGCCACGATGCCGATCGCCGCGCATAGCGCATCGCGGGCATTGTCGACGGCGGCCGTGCGTAGCACCAGCGCGGTGTCGATGCCGGGCGTGAGGGTCATCAACCCGGCAGCTAAAGCAAAGCTTGCGATCGCGGTCGGTATGTCCATGGTGCGTGTCGCCGGATATGCGGTGTGTGCCCGGTCCGCTGAAAAACGGAATGCATGGGCGCAGACAGTCGTGATGCGGCTTAGAGGTCAGCGCGGAGCTCGCCGCGCAAAATCGACCGATCAGGGCGGCGCACATGAAGGCGTGCGCGCGGGAGTGATGGTGCCCGGGGCGAGAATCGAACTCGCACTCTGTTGCCAGAACCGGATTTTGAGTCCGGCGCGTCTACCAGTTCCGCCACCCGGGCAGGTGATGGGCGCGCAGTATACCGCTGTCGCCGCATGTGACCAATGCATGGCCGTGCTGAACGCGCTCAATAATCGGCGAGAATCGATTCCATATCGGTTTGATACGCGGTTACCGTCTGGCGATAGCTCAGCGACGGCCGCGACGAGGTGCCGTTGATGACGAAGGCGAAGGCGCCGTAGCCGCCGTTCTGCAGACGGAAATAGCCGGCCAGCGCGCGCACGGTGACCGGTTCGCTGAGCGTGCCGGTCTTGGCGTTGATACGCGTGAGCCAGTCGAAGTTGCCCTGCTTGAGCGTGCGCGACGGCGCCGAAAGCGGCACCGGGATACTGCCGTAGAACGCCGGGAACAACGACGGCTGCCGGTACATATACGACAGCAGGGCCACCAGGTCCCGTGCCGAGAGCTTGTTACTCACCGCCAGACCGCTGCCGCTGTCGAGAAGGGCACCGTTGCCGGCATTGGCCTGCATGGGGAAGCTTTCGCGCAGCGCGCGATCGGCGAGCGCTTCCAGCGACTGGGAGGCCAGCGGCAGGGTGAGCGGCCGGTTGTAGCCGCTGTCGGCAGCGAGATCGAGCGTGAGCACATCCGCCATGTAGTTGTTGGAATAGGCCATGAGCGGAATCAGCTGCTCGGCCAGCGTTTCGCTTTCTACCTGTGCGAGTGTTTCGCCGTTGCCGGCATTGCCCTGTACGCGCGTGCTGCCGGTCACCGTGATGCCCATGTCGGCGAGCATGGCCGAGAGCACTCGCGCGGTATCCTCGGCGGGGCCGGTGACTGCGCGATGGATCTTGTACGGGCCGGTGCCCATCGGCACCGAGCCGCGCAGATGCAGGGTGGACATGCCGTTGTCGTAGCTGCGCCAGACACTCAGGCTCGGACGCGTACCGGGCAGAGTGGTGCTGACATCATTGGCGATGCGGTAGCCGGTCAGACCACGTGGCAACAACGCGACCCGGGCCGGGTCGCCGGCGCGTTCGCCGGCATAGACGTTGGTCTGCACGGTGGCAAAGTTCACCCCTGCCGACGACAGCGGCGCGCTGTAGGCATGCGAGGCCACGCGCTGGGCATCGCAGCGATCCTTGGTCAGGCACGGGACGGTGCCGAACAGACCGTCGTCGACCACCAGGTCGCCGTTGACCCGGGTAATCCCGCGTTCCCGCAGGCCATTGATCAGCCGCCACAGGCGGGCATTGTCGAGCGCCGGATCGCCGCCGCCCACGAACACCAGGTTGCCGTTGAGGGTATTGCCGGAGACGCTGCCGCTGCTCTTGAAGCGGCTCGTGAAGCGATGGGCCGGGCCGAACTGCTCGAGCCCCGCGGCCGCGGCGAAGAGCTTGCTGACCGACGCCGGCGTGAGCCGCTGGTCGGCGTTGATCTCGTCGATGACCGCCATGTCGTCGAGGCGGATCACCATGGCGCTGACCTGGGCCTGGCTGGACAGCGACCGCAACGAATCGAGATAGGATGCCGCACTGGCCGGCAGGGCGATGAAGAGCAGGCAGGCCATGAGCGCTGTCGCGACCACCCGGCCGGACGACGACCGGCTTCGGCCCGAGTTACGAACGATGAACATCTTATCCCTGAGCGCGCGACGAAAGGCGCCAGTGTAGAGCCAGCGCGGGTACGGACTCAATTTGACGATTACCGTAGGCCCAGCCGTCGACGGCATGCGTTGGCGTGTCTAAACTGCGCGGCCATGCTAAACCTGCTTAACCAATCCGGCGCCGCGCGCCGCGCGCGCCTCACCCTGCCGCACGGGGTGGTGGACACCCCCACCTTCATGCCGGTGGGCACCTACGGGACGGTCAAGGGTATGACGCCAGAGGAACTCGAAAGCCTCGGCGCGCAAATCGTGCTCGGCAACACCTACCATTTAATGCTGCGCCCGGGTACCGAGATTATCGAGCAGCATGATGGCCTGCACGGCTTCATGCACTGGGACAAGCCGATCCTCACCGACTCGGGTGGGTTTCAGGTGTGGAGCCTGGCGGAAATGCGCAAACTCACCGAGGACGGCGTCGCGTTTCGTTCGCCGCTGGACGGCTCGCGCCAGTATCTGTCGCCTGAACGTTCGATCGAAGTTCAGCACGCGCTGAACTCGGATATCGTCATGTGCCTGGACGAGTGTACGGACTACCCGGTGCCCAAGCAGGATGCCGCGGCTTCGATGCAGCTGTCCATGCGCTGGGCCGCGCGCTGTCGGGCCGCCCACGGCGACAGCGCCAACCTGCTTTTCGGCATCAATCAAGGCAGCGTGTTCGCGGATCTGCGCGCCGAGTCGATGGCCGCGCTGGTGGATATCGGTTTCGACGGCTATGCCATCGGCGGTGTCTCGGTAGGCGAGGCCTGGGCCGACAAGGCCGCCGTGCTGGAAGGCGTGCTGCCGGTCACGCCTAGCGATTATCCGCGCTATCTCATGGGCGTGGGCACGCCTTCGGATCTGGTGGCGGCGGTGTCGTTCGGTATCGATATGTTCGATTGCGTGATGCCCACCCGCAACGCCCGCAACGGCTACCTGTTTACCTCGCAAGGCGTGGTCAAGATCAAGAACGCCGTACACAAGCACGATACGGGGCCGCTCGACGCCAACTGCGGTTGCCCCACCTGCCAGAACTACAGCCGCGCCTATCTGCATCATCTGTATCGCTGTGGCGAAATTCTCGCCGCGCGCCTGAATACCTGGCATAACCTGTATTACTATCAGACGCTTATGCAGCGTATTCGCACGGCGATCGAATCGGATCGCTACGAAGCGTTCATGCGCGAGTTCTTTACCGGGCCCGAGGGGTCGGGGACCGCGCAGGCGGCCTATTTCGGTTACGGGGTCTAGGGTGTGTCGTCATATCTCATGACGACACGCCCTGGCCGGCGTGGCTTTGTATAACTCGTGTCCTGAAGGCCCCGACTGCTGTGGCATACTACGCCGCTCGGTCGAGCGCGCACGCGCCAACCTCCGTTTTCAATCGAGGTAAATTATGGATTTTCTGATTTCGCCGGCCTATGCGCAGGCGGGCGGCCAGGCGGGCGGCATCATGCCCACCCTGATCATGGTCGGGCTGTTCTTCGTGTTCATGTATTTCATGATCATCCGCCCGCAGATGAAGCGCCAGAAAGAACACAAGAAGCTGCTCGAAAGCCTGGACAAGGGCGTCGAGGTCGTCACCTCGGGTGGCGTGGCCGGCAAGATCCGTCAGGTGGGTGAAAACTTCATCGTGGTGGAAGTGTCGGAAGGCGTGGAGATTCGCATCCAGAAAAACGCCGTGGCCAGTGTGGTACCCAAAGGCACGCTGGACTCGCTGTAAGCGTATTTTCGCGGCGGTATCGGCACGCCTGCCCGCCCAGTGCGGCCGTCGCCCGCTGTAGACCGTTGATCGGGGCCCTATGAATCGCTACCCATTATGGAAATATCTCCTGCTGCTGCTCGTGCTCGCGGCAGGCGTGCTGTATGCGTTGCCCAACCTCTACGGCGAGCAGCCGGCGGTTCAGGTGTCCAACGCCGAGGGTGAGGCCGCGACCCCGGCCCTGGTACAGCGGGTGCGCAGCACGCTTACCGATGCCGACGTGGCCCCCGAGGACATTACCCTCGAAGACGGGCGCCTGCTCGCGCTCTACCAAAGCACGGAAGCGCAGCTGCGAGCCGCCGGCGTGCTCAAGCGTCAGCTGGGCAACGATTACACGGTGGCCTTGAACCTGGCGCCGAGCACGCCCGACTGGCTGCGTGCCGTCGGCGCCGAGCCGATGGCCCTGGGCCTGGACCTGCGCGGTGGCGTGCATTTCCTGCTTGAAGTGGATATGGAAACGGTCTTCAACGAGACCTACGACCGCTATGCGCGCGACATTCCGCGTTTTCTGCGCGACGAATCCATTCGCTACAGCCGCGCATCGCGCGAGGGCGACTCGGTACGGCTGCAGTTCCCCAATGCCCAGGTCATGGACGAGGCCTCCGATGCGCTCGCCAGCGAGTTCGACGTGCTGCGCTTCAACGAGGCCCCGGACGCCGACAACACGCTCGTCGCCACCCTGACCGAAACCGAACAGAAGCGCATCGCCGACTTCGCGCTGCAGCAGAACCTCACCACCCTGCGTAATCGCGTCAACGAGCTGGGCGTGGCCGAACCGCTGGTCCAGCGCCAGGGCGAGTCGCGTATCGTCGTCGAACTGCCGGGCGTCCAGGACACCGCCGAAGCCAAGCGCCTGCTCGGCAAGACCGCGACCCTGGAATACCGTCTCGTCGCCCAGGGCCAGGACGCCCAGGCGGCAGAACGCACCGGCAACATACCCGCCGGCACCGAGCTTTATCACACCCGCGACGGTCGCCCGATTCTGCTCGAGCAGGACGTGATCGCCTCCGGGGATCAGCTCGTGGATGCCTCCTCGGGATTCGATCAGCAGTCGGGGAGCCCGGCCGTGTTCGTCACCCTCGACGGTCAGGCCGCCAGCAAGATGTTCGATACCACCTCTGCCCATGTTGGCGACCCGATGGCGGTGCTGTTCATCGAAAACCGGATCGACACGCGCTACGAGAACGGCGAGGAGATCCGCGAACGCAAGAAGGTCGAGGAAGTCATCAGCGTCGCGAATATTCGCAGCGCTTTCGGCAAGCGTTTCCAGACCACCGGCCTGGAACGCGGCGAAGCCCACGACCTGGCCCTGCTGCTACGCGCCGGCGCGCTCGCCGCGCCCGTGAACATCGTCGAAGAACGCACCATCGGTCCGAGCCTGGGTGCGGACAACATCGCCCAGGGGCGTCTGGCCGTGATCGTGGGCTTTCTGCTCGTGATCGTGTTCATGACCGTCTACTACCGCGGCTTCGGTCTGTTCGCCAACGCCGCGCTGATGATGAATCTCGTGCTCATCGTGGCGCTGCTGTCGCTGCTGCAGGCCACCCTCACGCTGCCGGGCATTGCCGGCATCGTGCTCACCGTGGGTATGGCGGTCGACGCCAACGTGCTGATCTTCGAGCGAATACGTGAAGAGCTCGATGCCGGCAACACGCCCCAGTCGGCGATCAAATCCGGCTACGACAAGGCGTTTTCGTCGATTGCCGACGCCAACGTCACCACGCTGATCGCGGCGGTCGTGCTGTTCGGTTTCGGCACCGGGCCGATCAAGGGCTTTGCCGTAACCCTGTCGCTGGGCATCATCACGTCGATGTTCACGGCCATCGTCGGTACCCGTGCGATCGCCAATCTCGTCTACGGTCGCAAACGCCGTCTACAGAAATTGTCGATCTAGCATGCGGACTTTCCGTCCGCGTTTTTGCCCCATGTCGAGTCTCGAATGCGCCTGATCAAATCCAACACATCGATCGACTTCATCAGCTACGGCAAGTACGCCATCATCTTTTCGGCGTTGCTGATTCTGGTGTCGTTCGTATCGTTCTCGATGGAAAAGCTGTCGTTCGGCGTCGATTTCACCGGCGGCGTGGTCATCGAAGTCGGCTATCCGGACGCGGTCGCCCTTGACGAGGTGCGGGGCGCGCTTGATGAAGGCGGCTACCCCGGTGCCACGGTGCAGCACTTTGGCGCGTCGGACGCGGTAATGATCCGGCTGGCCAGCGAAGAGGGCGCCGACAGCTCGGAAGTGAGCACCCACGTCATGGATTCGCTGCATGCCGACAACAGCGCAGCGGAACTGCGCCGCGTGGAATTCGTCGGTCCCCAGGTCGGTGACGAGCTGATCAACAAGGGCGGGCTGGCGCTGCTCTATACCGTGATCGCGATTCTCATCTACGTCATCGTGCGTTTCCACTGGAAGCTCGCTGCCGGCGCAGTCGCCGCCCTGGTGCATGACGTGCTCATCACGCTGGGCGTGTTCTCGCTGTTCCATCTGGATTTCGATCTGACCGTGCTGGCCGCACTGCTGGCCGTGATCGGCTATTCGCTCAACGACACCATCGTGGTGTTCGACCGTATTCGCGAGAATTTCCGGCGCATGCGCAAGGCCACGCCCACCGAGGTGGTCAACGCCTCCATCAACCAGACCCTGTCGCGCACCTTGATGACCTCGGGCACGACCATTCTGACCCTGCTCGCGCTGTTCTTCCTCGGCGGCGAGGTCATCCACGGCTTCGCCACCGCGCTGCTGATCGGTATCTTCATCGGTACCTATTCGTCGATTTTCGTCGCCAGCGCGCTGGCACTGCGGCTCAAGATCACCAGTCAGGATCTGTTCCCGCCCAAGGAAGAGGATGCCGAGAAGGCGTCGCGGGTTACGCGTTAGTCGTTCGGCTAGTGCGGTAAACACGCGCTGGCCGAACCGTTCGTCGTCGTCTTAATCAACTCGCAGGCGAATTTGAGCTTGGGGTTTCGCGCTGTTGCGCGAGGTACTTCTCTTTGCTTGTCCAAAGAGAAGTACCCAAGCGAAAAGACACCCTGTCTTGCGCCGATGCTGCGCATCGGTTCCCTGCGCGGCTCCGGCGCCAAGCGGGCCAGCCGGAAACTCGCTGACGCTCAAACATCCGGCTGGCTTGATCCGCTTGCCGCCTCCGCTGCTCGGCGCTACGCCCAAGGGGCCGAATACAGACAAGCGTCGCTGGCGCTCGCTCAAGGTCACGGTTTTTTGTAGGTTGGCTTAGCGGAGCGTAAGCCGACAAGAACGCAGCCACGTGCCCTGATTTCGGTTGGTAGCCGCCTCGACTCGGCCCTACGGTCACGTGCTGTATTCAATCCCGTGTGGAGCGAACGAGAAGCGCAGGGCCGAAGGGTGTCCGGCGCATTGCGCCGACGCGCAACCCGGGTGTCTTTCCCTTTGCCTACGTTCGTTTGGACAAGCAAACGAAAGTGGGTCGCACAGCAGCGCGGACCCAAAGCTTCGATGAACTCGTGAGTGCCGCGCGGCTCGTGGGCCGAACCGTTAGATTTCGAGCCCTACGCCCGATGTACATTGCGCCACGAGTTGGCCTAAACCGCGGCCAGCCCCATCGAAACACGCCACAAATGCGCGTGTAGCTGATCGTGAAGATAATGGATATCGAAGTCTTTCCACCCGGCGAAGAACACCAGTCGGCGTTTCTGGCCGCTGTCCGGCGCAGCCAACCCGAGCTGAAACGCTGGGTGTCGCCGCCGGACACGCCAGAGAAATATGCGAAGTACCTGGCGCGCTACGCAGGCGATACGCATCGCAGTTATCTGGCCATGGCCAGCAACGGCATGCTGGTGGGCTGTATCAACCTGAACGAAATCGTGCGCGGTGCCTTGCAATCCGCGTACCTCGGGTACTACGCATTCAGCCCGAACGAAGGCAAGGGGCTCATGAAGAACGCCTTGGCCGCCGTGGTGTCGCGCAGCTTTGGCGTTCACGCGCTGCATCGACTGGAGGCCAATATCCAACCCGCCAACGAACGCTCTATCGGCCTGGTCAAGTCGCTGGGTTTTCGATTGGAAGGCTATTCGCCGCGCTACCTGAAGATCAGCGGCGAGTGGCGCGACCACGAACGCTATGCGATCACGTCGGAAGAATGGTCTTGGAACGACGGCGCGTGCCGAGAACGCATGGAGCCTGGCTCGGGATTCTAGCGCGTAGGTAGCGCGCGGCGGCTCAATACGGCTGCGAGGGCCAGGCCCGTGGCGCAACGCACCGGGCCGCGTTGCGCGGCCACACAAGCATCCGCTCGTCCGGCCCGTCGAAGTACTCACTGCACACGCCGACGAGTTCCCACGGGCCGAGCAGGTCGAGTTCTTCTATGCCGTCGAAGATGAGAAAGCCGAAACGCATGGGCTAGCGCCTGTGTTCTTAACGGCGTTCGATCATGCGCCTGTCGCGGCTTTCGAGCCAGGGCGGGGCAACGCGGACATCAACTCCTGCGTTGTCGCTTGTTTTAACAGGCCCTAGCTGCCGCCCTGCGGGGTGCGTTCGATCTTTTCGATGAGCTGCGGATAGAGCTTGGGGTTGGCGGCGATCACGTTACCCGTTTTCAGCGGGTCCTGATCCTTGATATCGCCGGCGATACCGCCCGCGCCGCGTACCAGCAACAGGCCGGCGGCCATATCCCAGGGCGACAGCCCCATTTCCCAGAAGCCGTCCAGACGCCCGGCTGCGACATAGGCCAGATCGAGCGCCGCCGAACCGGCACGACGGATATCCGCGCTGGACGACAGCAGGCGGTTGAATACCGGCATATGGGTGGCGATGTCCTGCTTCTTGCGATAGGCAAAGCCGGTGGCGAGCAGGGCCTGACGCAGGCGCGTGGTACGGGTCACACGAATCCGCTTGCCGTCCAGGCTGGCACCGGCGCCGCGATCGGCGGTGAACAGCTCGTCCTTGACCGGGTCGTAGATCACCGCGTGTTCGGTTACGCCGTTGATCTGGCAGGCGATCGAGACACAGAAGTGCGGGATGCCGGCCATGAAGTTGGCGGTGCCGTCGATCGGGTCGATGATCCAGACGGTATCGGACTCGCCGCCGGTTTCGCCGGATTCCTCGGCCATGAAGGCATGGTCGGGATATGCCCGGCTGATGGTATCGATAATCGTATTCTCGGCGCGCTGGTCGGCCTCGGTGACGAAGTCGTTGCGACCGCTCTTGGCCGTGACTTCGCCGGTATCGCCGCGCCGGTAGTATTCCAGAATCACGCCGCCGGCCCGGCGGGCGGCGGTAACGGCGACATTGGTCAACGGTTGCATCGGACAGTCCTTGTCGAACCCGGCGCGATCGGGCCGGGCGAGCCATGAAAAGCCGGGTAGCGTACCATCTGCACGCCGTATTGATACGAGAGCCGACCATGAGCGTGCCGGTGGCTGATCAACAATCCCCCGTTTTCGACGAATCCCGTCTGGCCCGTCTGCGTATCGTGCTGGTCGGCGCCCAGCATCCGGGCAATATCGGGGCCGCGGCGCGGGCGATGAAAGTCATGGGGCTGCACGACCTTGCGCTGGTCGCGCCCGAGCGTTATCCGGACCCGGAAGCGTTGGCACGCGCCTCGGGCGCGGATGACGTGCTCGAAGCCGCGAAGGTGTACGACACGCTGGAAGAGGCGATTGGTGACTGCACGCTGGCCATTGGCGCGAGCGCGCGTCGGCGGCATATGCATTGGCCGCTGGTGGATGCCCGCACTGCCGCGGTGCGCGCGATAGAGCTTGCCCAGGATCAAAATGTGGCGCTGGTGTTCGGACGCGAGCGCAGCGGGCTGGAAAACGCGGAGCTGGATCTGTGCCAGCTGCATCTGCAGGTGCCGACCAACCCCGAGTATCGCTCGCTCAATCTCGCTGCGGCGGTGCAGGTCGTGGCGTACGAACTGCGCATGGCCGCCGGTGACGCGCCCGAAGCCGAGCCGGCGCACGAGCCGGTGACCACCGCCGATATGGAAGGGCTTTTCGGCCACTGGCAGGACGTGCTCGGCGCCAGCGGCTTTCTGGATACGGCCAATCCCGGCCATCTCATGCGGCGACTGCGCCGACTGTTCAATCGAGCGGCGCCGGATCGTATCGAGGTGAATATCCTGCGTGGCGCGCTGCGCTCGCTGGATCCGCGCCGACGCCCGCTGCGCGGTGCGATTGGCAATGACGATGACACGCGCGACGACTCGGCACTTGATCCCTAGCGTATAAACCCGAAATAGTGCATATCGCAGGAATAATGCTCGACCGGCACGAGGATATCGGCATGCATCCACATCGAAATAACGACGGGCGCCTCCAGGCGCGGAGCATCTCATGATCTCGCGCATGCGTGAGGACATCCACACCATCTTCGAGCGCGACCCGGCCGCGCGTAGCGTGTGGGAGGTGATCTTTTCTTATCCGGGCCTGCATGCGCTGTGGTGGCACCGGCTGGCGCACTGGTGCTGGACGCATCGGCTGACCTGGCTGGGCCGTTTCGTATCGCATATCTCGCGCTGGCTGACCGGGATCGAGATTCATCCGGGCGTGACCATTGGCCGGCGTTTTTTCATCGACCACGGCTTTGGTGTGGTCATCGGCGAAACCACCATCATCGGCGACGATGTCACCCTCTATCAGGGCGTGACCCTGGGTGGCACGAGCTGGAACCCCGGCAAGCGCCACCCCACGCTGGAAAACGATGTCGTGGTCGGCGCCGGCGCGAAAGTGCTGGGCCCGTTCACGGTGGGCACCGGCGCTCGCATCGGCTCCAACGCAGTGGTGGTCAAGGAAGTGCCGCCCGGCTGCACCGCGGTCGGCGTGCCGGCCAAGCTGGTCAAGTGCAAGAACGCCACGCCGGCCGACCGGCGCCGTGAAACCGCCGATCGAATCGGTTTTTCCACCTATGGCGTATCTCAGGACATGCCAGACCCGGTCGCCACCGGCATCGATGCGATGCTCGACCATATCGATTCGCTCGAGCGCCGCCAGGACGAACTGGAATCGCTGACCAAACGTCTGTCCGAGCAGCTGGCCGAGCGCCAGACCGACAAGGTCTGAGCGCGACGGGCGTTTTCCGACCAAAGCGCGGCAGAGGCCGCGAGCCGTCATGACGATTTATTTCGATCACAACGCGACCACACCGCTACATCCGGAGGTCTTCGAGGCGATGCGCCCGTGGTTGACCGAACGCCACGGCAATGCCTCGTCGCTGCACCGCGCCGGGCGTGAAGCCCGGGCCGCCGTCGATGCCGCGCGGGGCCAGGTCGCCGACTGCGTCAACGCGCATCCGTCTCAGGTCATCTTCACGGCCGGCGGCACCGAGGCCGACAACATGGCGCTCAAGGGCGTTGCCGCCATGCGTGCGCCGGGGCGGATGCTGATTTCGCCGATCGAACATCCGGCCATCACCGACGCCGCGGGGGCGCTGGAGCGCGACGGCTGGCGTATCGATCGGGTCGCGGTCGATGGCCAGGGCCGGGTCGACCTCGCCGACCTGAAACATCAGCTCGACGACGGCGACGTCGCGCTGGTGTCGATCATGGTCGCCAATAACGAAACCGGCGTGCTCCAGGACATGCCTGCGATCGCGCGCCTCGTACGCGCGGCCGGTGCCTGGCTGCATACCGATGCGGTACAGGCGATGGGCAAGCTGGATTTCGATTTTGCCGCCAGCGGCGCGCACTGCGCGAGCCTGTCGTCGCACAAGATCCAGGGCCCCAAAGGCGTGGGCGCATTGATCGTGGACAAGCATATGGACATGGCGCCGCTGGTGCATGGCGGCGGCCACGAGCAGGGCCTGCGTTCGGGCAGCTACAACGTGGCGGGCATCGTCGGCTTCGGCGCGGCGGCCGCGCGCCTGATGAACCAGCGCACATCGGAAATCGCGCATATGCGCGATCTGCGCGAGCAGCTGGAAATCGGGCTCGACGCCATGCCCGGTATCACCCGGTTTTCGGCGCAAGCCGAACGGCTGGCGAATACCTGCCAGTTCGCGGTGGCCGGCTACGACGGCGAGGGGCTGCTCATGCTGCTCGACCGCGAGGATATCGCGGTGTCCTCGGGCTCGGCCTGCGCGGCGGGCACGGGCGAGCCCAGCCCGGTACTGCTGGCCATGGGCATCGCCCCGGATGTGGCTCAGGGCGCCATTCGGGTCAGCCTCGGTCCGCAGAACACGCTGGCGGAAATCCAGCAGTTTCTGCTCGCTCTGGGTCGCCTGGCAGACGGCGGCGGTGCCATGCCGGGGCGTATCAGCGCCTCCGTGATGGGATGACTACGACGGATTCGACGATCTATCTCGATCATGCCGCCACCGCGCCGTTGTCGCCGGGCGTGATCGAAATCATGCAGCAGGCGCTGGTGGCCACGGATGCGAACCCGGCATCACCGCACGGGCCCGGTCGCGACGCCGCGCGGCTGATCGATGCCGCGGCCGAAGACCTGGCCCGGCTGATCAATGCGCAGGTAAAGGATCTGGTCTGGACCTCGGGCGCCACGGAGTCGATCAACCTCGCGCTCAAGGGCACGGCCGCGTTTGGCGGTGCCGACACCCATATTGTGAGCGTGGTCACCGAGCACAGCGCCACTCTCGATACGCTCGCGTGGCTGGAGAAACACGGCACGCGGGTGACGCGGCTGGCGGTTCAGGCGGATGGGCGTATCGATCTCGACGCGCTCGAGGCAGCGCTCGCAGACGGCGCGACGCTGGTTTCCATCATGCACGTGAACAACGAAACCGGAGTGATTCAGGATATTGCCGCCGTGGGCGAGCGCTGCAACGCACACGGCGTGGCCCTGCATGTGGATGCGGCCCAGAGCCTTGGGCGGCTGGTCATCGACGTGAAGGCCATGAATATCGCCCTGCTGTCGCTTTCTGCGCACAAGATCGGCGGGCCCAAGGGCATCGGGGCGCTGTACGTGCGCCCCCGCACCGGCCTGGCGGCCCAGCTGCACGGCGGCGGCCAGCAGCGCGGGCTGCGTTCCGGCACGCTGGCGACGCATCAGATCGCCGGGTTCGGTGCGGCGGCGGCTCATGTCGCAGCGATCCGCGATAGCGAACAAAAGCGCCTCGCGGTACTGCGCGAACATCTGGCCGACGCGCTTGCCGGCATTGATGGCGTTGTAAGAAACGGCGCGCCGGCCCATACGGCTGCGGCGTTTCTCAACGTCAGCGTTGCCGGCGTGCACGGCGATGCGCTGCTCATGGGGCTGACTGCCGGTACGCCCGCGCTGGCGGTATCGTCCGGGGCTGCCTGCAGCGCGGCCAAGGGTCAGTCGTCGTACGTGCTGCGCGCCATGGGGCGTACGCCGCGTCAGGCCGGGGCAAGTATTCGTTTTACGCTGGGCGTATCGACCACGCTGGCACAGGTCGAGGCCGCCGCGAATCGATTCATCGACGAGGTGATGCGTCTGCGGCGTATCGCGGACGCGGCATGAGGCAGCCGGCAGTGCCGGTCTGGCAGGCGCGATTTTTAAGGCCGCAGCACGCGTTGGCGGATTGTGTCATCATGCAATGGCAAGGTTCCGGGCGTGCCGATACGCCGGCAGCGGACGCGCATTGCCGGCTCTTTCTGGCAGCGCAGGGCGAGGCCGGCTCGGAATATATCGCGCAGGCAGCGTTCGCGGTGTTCGGCCCGCCGGTGGCGATTGCCTGCGCGGACTGGGCCTGCGAATGGTTGCAGGGCCGAACGATCGAGACGGCACGAAGTCTTAATAGCAAGGATTTTGACAAGGCCCTGTGCCTGGCGCCCGCCGAACGCTATGCCGCGCTGTTGGTGCTCGACGCACTCAACGCAGCGCTGGCGGACTGGGGCCCCTAGAACAATGCTTGGTTTATCTGGGATGATGAGCTCATGAGTGAAACGCTAGTCGAACCCGAAGAGATCACGCTGACGCCGGCCGCGGCCGAGCGCATCAAAAACCAGCTGTCCAAGCGCGGCAGCGGTATCGGGCTGCGCGTGGGTGTGCGCAAGTCCGGTTGCAGCGGTTATATGTACACCATGGACTACGCCGACGAAATCGGCGCCGAGGACGACGTCTTCGAAGGCTACGGTGCCAAAGTGGTGGTCAATCGCAAGCATCTGCCGGTCCTCAAGGGCACCACGCTGGATTTTCGGTCGGAAGGGCTTAACCGCATGTTTCGGTTCGAAAACCCCCACGCCAAGAACGCCTGCGGTTGCGGCGAGTCGTTCACCGTATAGCGCCTCGAACGCGGTCCGCCTGACAAGCCGCGCTTCCAAACGCTACAATGGGAGGTTAGCTTTCGCACCAGCGCGCTGCTGGCGCGACGTTTTTAATCGATTTTGTAGTTCCATTAGGGAGAACCCATGGCCGTTGAGCGCACCCTGTCCATCATCAAGCCCGATGCCGTCGCCAAGAACGTAATCGGCGAGATTCTCAGCCGGTTCGAGAAGGCCGACCTGCGCATCATCGGCGCGCGTATGGTGCAGCTGTCCCGAGAGGACGCAGAAAAATTCTATGCCGTGCACTCCGAGCGTGGCTTCTTCAACGACCTGGTGTCGTTCATGATCTCCGGTCCGGTCATGGTGCAGGCGCTTGAAGGCGAGAACGCCATCGCCAAGAACCGCGACCTGATGGGCGCGACCAACCCCAAGGAAGCCGAAGCCGGCACCATCCGCGGCGATTTCGCCGAATCCATCGACGCCAACGCCGTACACGGCTCGGACGCGCCGGAAACCGCGGAACAGGAAATCGCTTTCTTCTTCGGGCAGGACGGCCTCTGCCCGCGCTAGTTCGCAACCGCGCTATTCGCTCATGAGTACGATCGTCAGCGACACCACCGACACTGCCACAACGCCGGCCAAAACCGCGCGCGTGAACCTGTTCGGTCTGGATCGCGAGGCCATGTCGGCCTTTTTTCGTGAACATGGCGAATCCGCGTTTCGGGCCAAGCAGGTCATGCAGTGGATCTATGCCCGCGGCGTGACCGACTTTTCGGCGATGACGGATCTGTCCAAGGCGCTGCGTGAGCGTCTGCCCGACATCGCCGAGATTCGGCCGCCGGCCAAGATCCGCGAGCAGAAAGCCAGCGATGGCACCCGCAAATGGCTGCTCGCGGTGACCGAGGATCTGGACCCGGACAATGCCATCGAGGCGGTCTATATCCCCGAAGCCGATCGCGCGACGCTGTGTATTTCGTCGCAGATTGGCTGCGCGCTGGATTGTTCGTTCTGTGCCACGGGCAAGCAGGGGCTCAACCGCAACCTGACCACCGCCGAAATCGTCGGTCAGGTGTGGATGGCCGAGCATGACCTGCGTGCCCAGGGCATGGTGCACGGCGAGCGGGCACTCTCGAACATCGTGTTCATGGGCATGGGCGAGCCGCTGGCCAACTACCGAGCGGTGGTGCCGGCGATTCGCATCCTGCTCGACGACTACGGCTTTGGCCTGTCGAAACGGCGGGTTACGGTGTCGACTTCGGGTATGGTGCCGTTTATGGATCGCCTGCGAGAAGAAGTCGATGTTGCCCTGGCCGTGTCGCTGCATGCGCCCACCGACGCGCTGCGCGACGAGCTCGTGCCGATCAATCGCAAGTATCCGCTGGCCGAGCTGATGGGCGCCTGCGATCGCTATGTCGAAGGCAAGCAGCGTCGTGCCCACGTCGTCTACGAATACGTGCTGCTCAACGGCGTGAACGACAACCCCGAGCAGGCGCGCGGGCTGGTCAAACTGCTGGCCGATCGACCGGCCAAGATCAACCTCATCCCGTTCAACGCGTTTGAAGGCAGCGGCTACAGCCGGCCCGACGAAGCCCGTATTCGCCAGTTTCAGGACATCCTTCACAACAAGGGACTGCGTACGACGGTGCGGCGCACCCGCGGCGACGATATCGACGCGGCCTGCGGCCAGCTGGTCGGGCGCGTACGCAGCAAGCAGAAGCGCCATTTTCGCGACGTGCCGATACGGGTCGAGAGCAAACGGGCCACACCGGTATGAGCAGGCTGCGTTCGGGGGCGGTTATCGCGCTGCTGTCCGTGCTCGTAGCGTTGGCCGGTTGTGCCGGTGGCAAAAACGCCGTCGACAACCAGCGTGCGGCAGAAGCCAATGCCAGCCTGGGCGCCGATTTCCTGCGCAAGCAGGACAACGAGAATGCCCTGTCGCGTTTCAAGCGCGCCCTGGATTACGACAGCAGCAATACGACCGCGAACTGGGGCATGGCCATCGTCAGCGAGCGCGTTGGCGAGGACGAGGACGCGAAACGCTACTACGAAAAAACGCTCGGCCTGCAGCCGAATGCGGCGATCTACAACAGCTATGCGGCGTTCCTGTGCAAGCAGGGCGACGTTGATCGCGCCGTTCGCTATTTCGAACGCTCGGCAAACGACGAGCGCTATCCGGGGCGTGCGGATGCCATGGCCAACGCCGGGCTGTGCCTGCACCGAGCGGGGCAGGCGAAGAGCGCCGAGCAGCATTATCGCCAGGCGCTCGCCATGGATTCAGAGCAGCTCACGGCACTTACGGGTATGGCCCGGCTGCAGTTCGAGCAGGGCGATTTCCTGCGTGCCCGGGCCTTCAACGAACGCGCCGACGGCGTCGCCCAGCTCGACGCCGATCAGCTGCTGCTGGCCGCGCGCATAGAACTCGCGCTCGGCGATCGCGATGCGGCCGCAGCCTATATCGAGCGCCATAATGCCCGCGAACCAAGTGCGACGTTGTCGCTGCGCCAACTGGAGCAATCGCGCTGATGAACGAACCGACACAGTCTTCCGAAGAACAGGCAGGCGAGCGCGCCGGCCGTAGCCGTTCGGACATGCAATCGCCGGGCGAGATTCTGCGCGAAGGACGGCTTGCCCACGACTGGTCCGTAGAGGACCTCTGCGCGGAAACCAAGCTGTCCGAGAAAGCCGTCCATGCGCTGGAAAACAACCAGTTCGATGAGCTCTCGCAGCCCATCTTCGCCGGCGGCTACTATCGTCAGTGCGCCAAGGTGCTGGATATCGACACTGAGCGCATGATGGCGGCCTATGCCGCCTGGGGCGGCAAGAAAACCTCGTCGGCCACGGCACAGCCGGCCGCGGTGGAAGTGGTGCCGCAGGACGTCACGCCGCCGAACTGGCGCGCCTTCGGCGCGATCGGCGTGGTGGTGCTGCTCGCCGTGGTCGGCGCGGTGTTTATCTTCATGCCCGACGCCGATCTGCCCGACGAAAACGGCGCCGCCAGCGGCACCGGCACCGCCGGTATTTCCGAAAGCACGCAACGCCCGACGGTGGGCAGCGGCAACAGCAGTGCGACCGGCGGCGGCATGCCCCGCAGCTCGCGTGATTCCGGCACCAGCCTGCGCGTATCGCCGGGTACCGGCGCCTCCGGCAACGGCATGCGCTCCGGCAGCGATGCGCCCGCCGGGTCTGCGGGCGCCAGCACCGGTCAGCGCATGGGCGGGCGCAACGTCAACGACACGCTCGGCATTGACCGCGAAGCCGAGCGCCGTGAGCGCGAGCAGGCGCCGCCGCCGCAGCCGCAGGTGGCTGCCAATCATCTGGTGGTGACCTTTACCGACCGCTCCTGGGTGGATATTCGCGATGCCAGCGGGTCGCGTCTGCTCACCGGCATTTACGATGCCGGCGACAGCCGCGAGTTCGATGGCGAAGCGCCGTATCGGATCACGCTCGGCTATGCGCCGGGGGTTTCCATGACGATCGGCGGCGAAGACGTCGACGTCAAGTCGCAGACCACCAGCAACAGCACCGCCCGACTGACCGTCGAAGCCCGCGACAGCTAAAGAAGTTCGTTCGATCCATGAGCCAGCGTATTCAGTCCATCCGCGGGATGAACGACATCCTCCCGGCCGACAACGCCGCCTGGGCCACCCTCGAACGCGTGGCGGCACGCGTGTTCGCCGGCTACGGCTACGAACAGATCCGGCTGCCGATCATGGAGCGCACGGGCCTGTTCAAGCGGGCGGTGGGCGAAGTGACCGACATCGTCGAAAAAGAGATGTACACCTTCGAGGATCGCGGTGGCGAATCGTTGTCGCTGCGCCCCGAGGGTACGGCCGGCGCGGTGCGTGCCGGTATCGAGCACGGCCTGTTGCACAACGCCACCCAGCGTCTTTGGTATACCGGCCCGATGTTTCGCTACGAGCGACCACAGAAGGGCCGCTATCGCCAGTTCCATCAGTTCGGCGTCGAGGCTTTCGGCCAGATCGGGCCGGATGTGGATATCGAACAGATCGCCATGGCCGCACGCCTGTTCGCCGCGCTCGGCGTCACCGGCATGCGCCTGCAGATCAACACCCTAGGCACCCCCGAAGAACGCGCCGATTATCGCGACGCGCTGCATGCCTACTTCAGCGCGCATCACGAGCGGCTCGATGAAGACAGCAAGCGCCGCCTGGATCGTAATCCGCTGCGTATTCTCGATACCAAGAACCCGGCCATGGCCGATCTGGTGGCCGAAGCACCCACGCTGCGCGAATATCTCGGCGCCGAGTCGAGTGCCCACTTCGAGGGGCTGTGCCAGGGGCTGGAAGCGCTGGGTATCGACTACACGATCAACCCCCGCCTCGTACGCGGCCTGGACTATTACACGCGTACGGTGTTCGAGTGGATCACCGCCGATCTCGGGGCCCAGGACGCGGTCTGCTCCGGTGGGCGCTTCGACGGTCTGGTCGAACAGCTGGGCGGCAGCGCGACGCCGGCGATGGGCTTCGCCCTCGGTGTGGAGCGCCTGATTGCGCTCATGCTCGATCAGAACGTGCCCCTGGACGACCTCAAGCCGCAGGTCTATCTCATCCATACCGGCGATAGCACGTCTGCACGCGTGCCGGCGCTGGCCGAGGCGCTGCGTGACGCGCTGCCCGAGCTGCGCCTGCGGGTGCACGCCGGCGGCGGCAGCATGAAGTCGCAGTTCAAGCGGGCCGACAAGAGCGGCGCGCAGCTGGCGCTGATATTCGGCGACGACGAGGCCGCTGCCGACGAGATCCAGATCAAGCCGCTGACCGATGCGCGCGAACAGGAACGCGTGGCCATCGATGCCGCAGCCGAACGTATCGCCACGCTACTGGCCGGCTAGTCGGGAACGACGCCGCCGATTCGCAGTCTGTATCTTCGTGTTTTCCAATCAATAACAAAGCAAAGCGCAACGCATGGCCGAATTCGATAACGACGAGATGAGCCGCCTGAAAAGATTCTGGGCAGGCAACGGTTCGGCGCTGGTAATCGGGGTCGTGCTCGGGCTGGTGGTGATCATCGGCTGGCAGGGCTGGCAGTGGTATCAGGATCGCCAGGCCGTAAAGGCCGCCGATATCTATCAGCAGATCGAACCGGCCCTGGCCGGTGACAGCGTCGACGACAAGGCCCTGGAAACCGTCGAGCGCCTGAAAAACGACTATGCGGACACGCCGTATGCCGCAGATGCCGCCATGCGGCTGGCCAGCCAGTACGTACAACAGCAGGACTACGACAAGGCCCGCGAGCAGCTGGTCTGGGTGAGCGAAAACGCCGCCAACGAGGGCGTGGCGCATATCGCCCGCGTTCGCGCGGCCCGTCTGTTGTGGACCCAGGACAAGCCGGACGAGGCATTGAGCCTGCTCGATAGCGAGCACCCGGCGGCCTTCGATGCGCTCTATGCCGAAACGCGCGGCGATATTCTGGCCGCCCAGGGCGATCGTGAAGGCGCCTACAAGGCGTATCAGATCGCCCTGGAAAGCCTGCCGCCGGATATCGCCACCCGGGCGCTCGAAACCAAGATTGCCGACAACGCGCCGGCCGATGCCGCCGACGCGCCGACCGACTCGAACAGCGCTTCATCATGAATCATCGAAACAATACGTTCCTCAAGACCACCGGTGCGGCCGTCGTATTGGCCGTGAGCAGCGCAGTGCTGACCGCCTGTGGCGGCGGTTCGAACGTGGCCGAGCCGACGCCGCTGGCCACGCTCGAGTCGCCGGCCTATCGCATGCAGACGGTCTGGAAGACCGACGCGGGCGAGGGCGCCGGCGACTACGTCAGCGGCTTCGAGCCGGTAGTCAAAGGCGAACGCCTCTATGTCGGTAACAAGGACGGCTACGTCATGGCGCTCGATCTGGCCACGGGCCGCAAGATCTGGCGTTCACGCACCGGCGATCGGCTGATCTCCGGGCCGTCGCTGGCCGGCGGCCGGCTGTTGCTCGGCACACGCGACGGTCAGGTCGTGGCCCTGTCGGCCGAGACCGGAGAGCGCGAATGGACCGCGGCGCTGTCGAGCGAAATCATTTCCGCGCCGGCGGCCACCGATGACACCGCGGTAGCGCGTACGCTCGACGGTCGGCTCGTGGCACTCGACATGGCCGACGGCAAGCGCCGCTGGAGCATCGAGCGCAACGTGCCGACGCTGACCCTGCGCGGCACGTCGTCGCCGGTCATCGTCGGCGACACGGTCTATGCCGGCCTGGACAACGGCAACGTACTGGCGCTGGACGTGGCCACCGGCGAAGAACGCTGGTCGCAGACCATTGCCTTTCCGAGCGGCCGCTCGGAGCTGGAGCGTATCGTCGATATCGACGCCGACCCGCTGGTGGTCAACAACGAACTCTATGCCGTGAGCGCGGGCGGGCAGCTGGCTTCGCTGGCCACCACGTCGGGGCGCGTACGCTGGCGTCACGAGCTGGCCTCGGAAAAGGCGCTGGCGCTGGACGAAGGCAACATCTACGCCGTCGATCGTGACAGCGTGGTCTGGGCGGTCAATCGCCTGACCGGCAACGAACGCTGGCAGCAGGACGGCCTCGAATATCGCAAGCTCTCCGGCCCCGCGCTTCTGGCCGGTGACCTGGTAGTTGGCGACTACGACGGTTACGTACACTGGCTGTCGGCCGACGACGGCCGCGTGATCGCACGCGGGCGTCCGTTCAAGGAACCGATCCGCTCGCAGCCGCTGGTGGTGGGGGATCGCGTGATCGTGGTCGGCGCCAATGGTGAAGTCGCTGCACTACGCTTCACCGCCCGCGACGAGCGCTAGCCATTACTACCGACGAACCCGATTTCGAAGACGTCAGCGATACACCGGCGCCCACGGTGCTGCCGGTGCTCGCGCTGGTGGGCCGGCCCAACGTCGGCAAGTCCACGCTGTTCAACCGGCTCACGCGGACCCGCGATGCGCTGGTGGCCGACCAGCCGGGCGTGACCCGCGATCGCCACTACGGTTTCGCGACCTATGACGGCCAGCGTTACATCGTGGTGGATACCGGCGGTATCGGCCAGGACGACGAGGATATCGACGCCCAGGCGCTGGCCCAGACCCGGGCCGCGCTGGAAGAAGCCGACGTGGTGCTGTTCGTGGTCGACTCGCGCCAGGGTCTGATGGCCGGCGACGAGACCATCGCCGAGCAGCTGCGCCGTATCGATCGCCCGGTTCATGTGGTCGTGAACAAGAGCGAAGGGCAGGTCGGCGCCAGCGCGGTCGCGGAATTCCATGCGCTGGCCTTTGGCGACCCCTGGGCGGTCTCGGCCACGCACGGCGATCGTATCTCGCTGTTGCTCGCCCACGTTTTCGAGCATCTGCCGGCGCCGCGTGCGCAGGTGTTGCCGCATCATCGCGGCGCCATTCGCCTGGCCCTGCTGGGGCGGCCCAATGCGGGCAAGTCCACGCTGGTCAACCGCCTGCTCGGCGAAACCCGCATGCTCACCCAGAATGCGCCGGGCACCACGCGCGATGCCGTGGCCAGCGAATTCAGCTTTGACGACAAGCCCTATGTGATTGTCGATACCGCCGGTATCCGGCGCCGGGCGCGTATCGACGACGACGTGGAAAAGGTGAGCGTGGTCAAGGCCATGCAGGCCATGGAAGCCGCCCAGGTTGTCATTGTCATGCTCGACGCGGCCAGCGGCCTGTCGACCCAGGACATCCGCCTGTTGAACATGGCCGTCGAACGCGGCCGTGCGGCGGTGATCGCGGTGAACAAATGGGACGGCCTCGAAGACAAGCAGCGCGAGAAGCTGCACGCCGAACTGGTCAAACGCATCGGCGCCTTCGACTATCTGCCGCTGTTATTCATTTCCGCGCTGCACGGGTCCGGCCTGCGCGACCTCATGGACGCCATCCAGGCCTCGCATCGGGCCGCCTTTGCCGAACTGAGCACGAACGCGCTCTCGCGCACGCTCGAAGACGCGGTGGAAGCCCACTCGCCGCCGGCGATCCACGGTCGCCGGATCAAGCTGCGCTATGCCCATCAGGGCGGGCGCAACCCGCCGACGATCGTCATCCACGGTAACCAGACCCAGCGGCTATCCGACGAGTACAAGCGCTATCTCATGCGCCGTTTCCGGGAGAAGTTCGACCTGTTCGGCACACCGATCCATCTGGTGTTCAAGAACAGCGATAATCCCTACGTGCAACGCGGCAGCAAGCGCAAACGCTCCTGACCGATATTATCGGCGCGAGTGGATGATGTCCCGCGGCCAGCCGGCTGCGCCACGGTTGATCGAACGGTCCATGTCCAGCCTCATCGGCGCATTTCTGCGTGCGCACAGCCCGGGATAAAAACTTCTTGTGCGATCGGCACGGGGCACGGTGCTCGCAAGGGCGGCTTGGGCGGCCTTGTCACTCTGCGCAGCCGTTGTTTGAACGGTGTGGGCGCGTGGCGATGCCGTGCGCTGGCGGACCGACGACAAGCGCCGGTCGAAGGATAGCCGCGATGCGTTTTTCTGCTTTGGCGTCACGGGCACGGCTGTTCAGCGCGCAAGCGCGACGGCGGCGCATCGCATGCGTTCGAATCGTCAATGCTCCCGCGATTCGACCCGCAGAGCATTCCGCAATAAAAAACCCGCGTCACGCGACGCGGGTTTTTCTGCCAGCCAGGCTGACGCCCTGCTGGCGGTGCAATGACTGCCTCGCTACTTCTTGAGCAAAAAGTCAGCCACCCAGCCTTTACGGTCGTCTTCGAACTTCACGTAACGCCAGCCTTTATCCTCTTTCAGGATATCGACCGCGTCGCCTTCCTTGGCCTGGAACAGGACCTTGGAATTCGTGCTCGATCCGTCACGGATATTGACCGTGCTACCGCTGATAGTCGCCGACGGATACTCGGGCTCCGCCGGGGTCTTCGCCTCGGCGGCGGCAGCGCGTTCGGCTTGGGCGGCCGCCGCAGCTTCGGCTTGTGCTTTTGCCTCGGCTTCAGCCTGGGCCTTTGCTTTCGCCGCGGCTTCAGCGCGCTCACTGCAATCCGTAAAGGTGCGCTGGAACCAGTTACAGGAGATGACGGAAGTGCTGGCCTTGCTCTCGGCACGGGCACCCGAATGCTGTGCCGCCGTTTCGGTGTTGTAGGGCTCGGTATGACCGTCCGCGAATACCAGATACGGCTTCATCTGCTGGGGTACGACCTCGAGCGGGCCTACGGCCACGCGGGTGTTGTCGGCACCGGGCAGGGTGGTGGGCTTCTGACCATCGATATAGAACTGCCAGACCTCAACCGTGAGCGTGTCGTCCTTGGTCTTCCAGCCGACCACGAGTCCGTCGTTGGTGTAGGCATAGCGCAGCCGCCGGATCTGCATCCAGATCATGGCGTCGTCCACGGTTTCGAAGCGGCGCTGGCCTTCCTCGACGTCCACCTTCGTGATCCCGTCGGCGGCTTCCCAGACTGGCGGCTGGCCTTCGTACTGAATACCCATGCTGCCGGCGAAGCGTTCCTTGCGCGGCTCCAGAATCACACCGCGACGATTGCCACGCCAGGTATAGACGCGGCGCAGGCCCGGGCCGGCCTCGATCTTGATACGGCCCCAGGGCGCGTCGGCCACGATCTGCGTGCCGTCAGCCAACACGATCTCGTTGCTTTCGGGGACGGCGTCGCCGCCTTCCGGTATGGGCGGTGGTTCCGGGGTGACAATACGCGGCCCGGCGGCACAGCCACCGAGCAGTAACAGCGCCGTAACGCACACGGCGAAAGCGAAGGAGCGGCCGCGGATCGCGGCGTGCGGAGGTAACAGCATAGATCGAAAACCCCTTGATTTAGTATTGGGTCGTTATGAAAGGCCGGCCTACACGTACCCCTCGCGTCACGCGCCGCCGGCACACTGCGGCATGACTCAGGTAATCCCCGCGCCCAAGTCGGTATGAATTTCGCGGACCTCGCAATCCAGCCGACCACGGGCCAGAACCACCTGGATCGAATCGCCCGCATTGACTGTATCGGCCGAACGAACGACATGGTTATGGTCATCGCGTGCGATAGCATACCCGCGTTCGAGCGTCTGCAACGGGCTCACGGCATGCAGGCCACGCCCGGCATTGGCGAGCCGTCTATCGGCCTGCTCCAGGCGCCTGCGCATGGCTTGGCCCAGGCGTCTTTCACGCGCATCGTGCGCACTCTGCTGTGCTGTGAGCTGGCGCTGCGGCGAGGCAAGATGCAGGCGCCGCGTGAGCGTTGCAAGGCGTAGCCGGGCCTGCTCGATGTGCTGGCGCAGCGCGCGGTGCAGGCGCTGTTCGGCCACGTCGAGACGCTGCATGGGCACTTCCAGGCGGCGCCGTGGGTGCTGGCGCGCCAGGCGTGCGTCGAGTCCGGCCAGCTGCTGTCGGGCGTGGTGCAGGCGCTGGGCCATGCGTCGATTGAGCTGCTCGGCCAGCCGCGGCAGCGCCTGGGCGCGCGCGCCCAGATCCGGACAGACCAGTTCGGCCGCGGCCGAGGGCGTGGCAGCACGTACGTCGGCGGCAAAATCGGCGATGGTCACGTCGACTTCGTGGCCGACGCCCGACACCACGGGGATGCGGCTGGCAACGATGGCACGGGCGACGTTTTCGTCGTTGAACGCCCATAAATCCTCGAGCGAGCCGCCGCCACGCACCAGCAGCAGCACGTCGCAGTCGGCGCGTTCGCTGGCGCGAGCGAGCGCTTTCACGATGGCTGGCGGCGCGGCATCGCCCTGGACCGGCACCGGATAGACGCGTACCGCGCCCAGCGGAAAACGCCGCGAAACCACGCTGAGCACGTCGCGAATGGCCGCGCCCGTGGCCGAGGTGATCACGCCGATGCGTGCCGGGGCCGCGGGCAGGGCACGCTTGCGCTCCGCGGCGAACAGGCCCTCGGCGTCGAGTTTGGCCTTGAGCTGCTCGAAGGCCCGCCGTAGTGCGCCGTCGCCGGCGGGCTCGACGTGCTCGACGATGAGCTGATAATCGCCGCGCGCGGCATACAGGCTCACCCGGGCACGTACGCGTACCTGATCGCCGTCCGCTAGCGGCGTACGCATCAGGCGTGCCTTGCCGCGAAACAGCGCCGCGCGCACCTGGGCATCGCCGTCCTTGAGGCTGAAATACATATGCCCCGAGCGTGGACGGGCGAGGTTGGATATCTCGCCCTCGACCCAGAGCAGCCCGTAGCTGTGTTCGAGAAGCTGGCGTACCGAGGCATTCAGCTCGCTGACGCTGAACACAATGCGCGAATCGGAGGCGGTACGGCTCATGAAATATAGGTGGTCCGGGTTGGGGCATGGACCGCGCCGCGCGGCGCGGGTTCCTCGTGGGCAATTCAACGTGACGGTACAACGATGGCTGTACCTGTGGCCAACCCCGGCACGGCGGGCGTCGGCACGATCCGGCCACGATCGCATCGACGTCGGCTTATATGAAAGGCGCAGATGTTGCTTTATAATCCGCGGTCTTTGCGGCGGCGATACGGGTCACGTAAAGCCGCCCACTGCCGGCGAGCCTATGACCCTGAGAATCAGCGAGCAAGCCCTGACGTTCGACGACGTCCTGCTCCAGCCCGCCTACTCCGACGTACTGCCGCGCCACGTCGACCTGTCCACGCGCCTGACCCGCAACATCACGCTGAATCTGCCCCTGATTTCGGCGGCGATGGATACGGTCACCGAGGCCGGGCTGGCAATCGCGCTGGCGCAGGAAGGCGGTATCGGCATCATCCACAAATCGATGCCGCCGGAAATGCAGGCGCAGCACGTACGCACGGTCAAGAAATATGAATCCGGGGTGATCTCCGACCCCATCACGACCGGCCCCGATGCCACCATCCGTGAGGTTCTCGAGCTCACCCGCCGCAGCCGCATCTCTGGCGTGCCGGTCGTCGACAAGGGCGTGCCGGTAGGCATCGTCACCAGCCGTGATCTGCGCTTCGAAACCCGTTTCGACGCCCCGGTCACCAGCGTGATGACGCCCAAGGAAAAACTCGTCACCGTGCGCGAAGGCGCCGACCGCGACGAAATCCTGGGGCTGTTTCACCAGCACCGCATCGAGAAGGTTCTGGTCGTCAACGACGACTTCGAGCTGCGCGGCATGATCACGGTCAAGGACATCCAGAAGTCCTCCGACTTCCCCAACGCCTGCAAGGATGCCCACGGCAGTCTGCGCGTGGGCGCAGCCGTCGGCCCCGGCCCGGAAACCTTCGCCCGTGTTCAGGCCCTGGCCGAAGCGGGCGTGGACGTGGTGGTGGTGGATACCGCCCACGGCCATTCCTCCGGCGTGCTGGATACCGTGCGCCAGCTCAAGCAGCGCTTTGGCGATCTGCAGATTATCGGCGGCAACGTCGGCACGGCAGAAGGCGCCAAGGCGCTGGTCGAAGCCGGCGTGGACGCCGTGAAGGTGGGCATCGGCCCGGGCTCGATCTGCACCACCCGTATCGTGGCCGGTATCGGCGTGCCGCAGATTTCGGCGGTGGCCAACGTGGCCGCGGCGCTGCAAGGCACCGACGTGCCGCTGATCGCCGATGGCGGTATTCGCTACTCCGGCGATGTGGCCAAGGCCATTGCCGCGGGCGCCTATGCGGTGATGATCGGCGGCATGTTTGCCGGCACCGAAGAAGCGCCGGGCGATATCGAGCTTTATCAGGGACGCTCCTACAAGGCCTATCGCGGCATGGGCTCGCTGGGCGCCATGAGCGGCGATTCCGGCTCGGCCGACCGCTACTTCCAGGACCCCTCCGAAGAAATCCAGAAGCTCGTGCCGGAAGGCATCGAAGGCCGGGTGCCCTACAAGGGCCCGGTGGGCGGCATCGTCCACCAGCTCATCGGCGGCCTGCGTGCCGCCATGGGCTATACCGGCTGCCACAACATCAGCGAAATGCGCACCCAGCCGAACTTCGTGCAAATCACTGCGGCCGGCGTCAAGGAATCGCACGTCCACGACGTGCATATCGTCAAGGAAGCGCCCAACTACCGCGTGGACTAAAATCCTGGGGGCGGTGTCACGGCTTTCGTGTCGCCGCCTTCATGGCGCCGTGCATGCAGGCCGGGCAGGCGCCCGGCATGGCGCGGGCGAGATCGGCCTGGCGGCGCAGGATATTCAGCCGCCCCAGCGGCTCGGGCAGGTCGCGTAGCGACACGCCCCAATCCCGATACAGCGTGAAGGCGTTGGTCACGATACGCTCGGGCGAGTCCCAGGCCGCGAACGGCTGGCGCTTGAAGGCCGCGCTTTGTGCCACGGCGTGCGCTGCCTGTGTCGGCGGGCGGCCCCGTGTTTTTTCCGCGTGTAGCGCGGTCTGGATGAAATCCCAGTAATCGAGGGTCTGCTGTACGTCGGCGCGGCCGGCGATGGCCCCGTGGCCCGGCACGAACACATCGGCCTCGAGTGCCAGCAGGCGTTCGAGTGCGCTCACCACGTTGGCGATCGGCCCCGCCCAGGCCAGCGGCGTGGCGCCCACGAACAGCACGTCGGCCGCATACACCACGCGCTCGTCGGGAACGAACACCGCACAGTCGCCTTCGGTATGGGCTGGGCCGAGTTCGATCAGTTCGAGGGTGACCCCGTTCACGTCCAGGGTATGCGTGCCGCTGAACGAGTCGTTGGGGTAGGTCAGACGCACGTCGGCAAAATTGTAGGGCGCGAACATGCCGCGCATGTAGCGGGAAAACGGCCCCAGGCCCGGCACGAATTCAAGGCCGCGGCTGGCCGTGGACAGGGCACGCAGGCTGTTTGGCTTGAGTTCGTCCATCTGGGCGATACAGGCATCGCTGGCGATGATATGGCGACCCGCCAGCAGCTGATTCCCCCACCAGTGATCGCCGTCGGCATGGCTGTTGATCACGTGCTCGATGGGCGCGTTGCCGAGCAGATCGGCTGCACCGTCGAGCACGGCTTGAGTGGTGCGTACGTCCCAGCAGGTATCGATAAGCACGGTCTGGTTGCCGCAGACCACCAGCCCGCTGTTGGTTTCGCCCCAGGAACCGTTCGGCACCATCCACGCATGGCAGTGGCGGCCGAGCGCATACAGGCCTTCACGAAAGGCCGGCGTTTCGCCAAAGCGGGTGTGCCGCCGCGCCGGCCCGGTGAGCCAGCGGGGTGGCTGTTCATCGCATCGGGCGTTGGTGTTCATGGCCTGCCCCAGCCGTGGGCCACCGCGGCAGGAAAAGCGCGTCGAAACCGCATGGCAACCTTTGCAAAAGAGGCCCTCGGCATCATAAGGCCGAAGCGTACGGGTTTTGTCAAAACATGGGCGGGCCCCGTACTGAGCCGGGCGAGCGGCCGACCGCCGCTCAGCTTGGATCGACGGCCCGTCACGGCGTGGGGTCAAACTACAACCGAGGCCGGCTTGGCGCAGGCTTCGCCGACCGCGCCTAGAACACCAGCAAGTGCGCGATGGCCACGATAATCGGGAACGTCACCACGGTGCGGATCAGAAAGATCGCGCCCAGTTCGAAGATGTTGAGCGGCACTTTCGATTTGAGGATCACCGCGCCCACTTCGGACATATAAATCAGCTGCGTGACCGAGAGCGCGGCGATCACGAAACGGGTGAACTCGCTTTCGATAGAGCTGGCCAGAATCGAGGGCAGGAACATGTCGGCAAAGCCGGCCAGCAGGGCGGGCGCGGCCTTGGCGGCTTCCGGCACCTGCATGGCTTCCAGCACGGGCACGAGCGGGGCCGTCAGCCAGTTGAAGATGGGCGTGTATTCGGCGATGGCGATACCGGTGGTACCGATCGCCATGATCAGCGGCAGCAGGCCGAACAGGATTTCTGCATAGGTGGTGGCCCCGTCGCGCAGAAGCCGGGTCGGCCCCGGGGCATGGGCGGCCCGCTGCATGGCGCTGTTCAGCCCCCAGCGAAACAGCGACAGGTCGCGCGGTTTGTCGACCGGCGCCTGGCGGCCTTCGGCCGGCCAGTAGCTGTCCGGCTTGCGCGACAGCGGCGGCAGGCGCGGCACGATCACCGCGGCGATAAGCCCGGCGGCCGTCACCGTGAGATAGAACGGAATGAATAGGTGGCCGATTTCGGTGAAGTTGGCGACCAGCAGCGCAAAGGTGATGGAGACGATCGAGAAGTTCGTCGCAATCACGGCCGATTCCCGTGCCGAGTAGTAGCCGTTTTCGTACTGGCGCGAGGTGATGATCACGCCCACCGTGCCATCGCCCAGCCAGGAGGCCGTCGCATCCACGGCCGACCGGCCTGGCAGGTCGAACACCTTGCGAAAGAAGCGATGCAGCAGGGTGCCCACGAATTCCATGCCGCCGAAGTCCGTCAGCAGCGGCAGCAGGAAGGAGGCAAAGAAGAAGAACGCCACAAGGGCTGCGATCACATCAAAGAGCACCACCTGGCCGGTATCTTCGCTGATCACGAATTCCGGGCCCATGCCGAACAGGGTCATCAGCGCAAATACCGCGCCCACCAGCCGGAGCAGGGCATAGCCGATGCCTACGTTGAACAGCTGGTCGAACAGCCCCGGCTTTTCGGGCGCGGCGCGAGTGAGGCTGGTGGCCAGCGTCAGCACGGCCGATACGCTCAGCACCACGCCCGCGATTGGACCAAGCCAGCCGTCCAGCAGTGCCGCCAGCGCGTTCGACAGAATGGCCAGGCCGATGGTGATCTCGCCGTCGTCGACTAACGGCGTGAGGAACGCCAGTACGCCCAGCAGCGAGGGAATGGCAAAGCGCAGGAAGGCACGGTAATCGAAGCCGTTGCGCCCGCGGGCGCCGGCGATGGATGAATCGGAGTCGGCCATGGATTAGTTCGTGGGCTTGTTTTGAATGGCGGGGCAGGCGGGCCGCTTGCAGCGCGCGTTTACCCTCGGATGCCGTGGTCGGATGCTGTGGTCGGATCGCGCGGCTCGCTGCGCGATGGTGCGCGAATGTCGAGCCATGCAGCGAAGGCGTCGCCCACAAGCCGCCTGTCATCAGGCTGTCATTCTAGCCGGCGGCCATGCAGGCGCGCGAGCGCTGCCGAGCGGGCGGCGATTCGGTATCCTGCGCACCTTGAAACAATGGTCGCATCTCCCGCCCATCAGCCGAGCCCGATACCGCGCATGACCCAGGATATCCACGCCGAGAAAATCCTCATCCTAGACTTCGGCAGTCAGTACACCCAGCTCATCGCCCGCCGCGTGCGCGAGGCCAACGTCTACTGCGAAATCTATGCCTGGGACGTGGCCGATCATTACGTGCGCGACTTCAACCCCAACGGCGTGATTATGTCCGGCGGGCCGGAGTCCGCCACGGCCGAAGACGGCCCGCGCGCGCCGGCCGCGGTATGGGAACTGGGCGTGCCGGTGCTGGGCATCTGCTACGGCATGCAGACGATGGCCGCCCAGCTCGGCGGCGAGGTGGAAACCTCCGAGGTGAAGGAATTCGGCTATGCGCGCGTACGCGCCCGCGGCCACTCCAGGCTGTTTACGGACATCCAGGACCATGTCAACGACGAAGGCCACGGCCTGCTCGACGTCTGGATGAGCCACGGCGACCGCGTGAAGGCGCTGCCCGACGGCTTCAAGGTGATCGCCACCACCGACGGCGCGCCGCTGGCCGGCATGGCCGACGAAGAGCGCGGCTACTACGGCATCCAGTTCCACCCGGAAGTCACCCACACCACCCAGGGCAAGCGCATCCTCTCGCGCTTCGTGCACGACATCTGCGGCTGCGGCGAACTCTGGACCAGCGAACACATCATCGAAGATCTCGTCGAGCGCATTCGCGAACAGGTGGGTGACCAGCGCGTGCTGCTCGGCCTGTCCGGCGGGGTGGATAGCTCCGTCACCGCCGCGCTCATCCACGAAGCGATCGGCAAAAACCTCATCTGCGTGTTCGTCGACAACGGCCTGCTGCGCCTCAACGAAGGCGACGAAGTCATGGCCACCTTCGCCGAGCACATGGGCCTGAACGTCATCCGTGCCGATGCCGAACACCAGTTCCTGGACAAGCTCGAAGGCGAGGCGGACCCGGAGGCCAAGCGCAAGATCATCGGCAACACCTTCATCGAAGTCTTCGATGCCCACGCTGCCGAACTCACCAATATCGACTGGCTCGCCCAGGGCACCATCTACCCGGACGTCATCGAGTCCGCCGGCTCCGCCACCGGCAAGGCGCATGTCATCAAGAGCCACCACAACGTCGGCGGCCTGCCGGAAGACATGAAGCTCGGTCTTGTCGAGCCGCTACGCGAACTGTTCAAGGATGAAGTCCGCGAGCTGGGTCTGGCCCTCGGCCTGCCGCGCGACATGCTCATGCGCCACCCGTTCCCCGGCCCGGGCCTGGGCGTGCGCATCCTCGGCGAAGTGAAAAAGGAATACGCCGACAAGCTTCGCAAGGCGGACGCCATCTTCATCCACGAACTGCGCGAATCCAGCTGGTACGACAAGGTCAGCCAGGCATTCGCCGTCTACCTGCCCGTCTCCAGCGTCGGCGTGACCGGCGACGGCCGCCGCTACGAACACGTCATCGCCCTGCGCGCCGTCGAAACCATCGACTTCATGACCGCCCGCTGGGCGCATCTGCCGTACGAACTGCTCGAACATGTCTCGTCACGGATCGTGAACGAGGTGAGCGGGATATCGCGGGTGGTCTACGACGTGACCGGCAAGCCGCCGGGGACGATTGAGTGGGAGTAGGGTAATGGTTGTCAGTTGACAACTACTGTCCTATGTCAGATATTGGAGCCGTGGGATGGCCCGCGATTTCAGGCATCCAGACAAAGCCATAGAGCAGGCCGTTGCGCACGCAGAAGCGCACGGATGGCGCATCGAGAAAAGCCGCGGCCATGCCTGGGGGCGGCTGTTTTGTCCGCATAACGATAGCGATTGTCGCTGCGGCGAGTTCTGTATCACGAGTGTTTGGAGTACGCCGAGAAATCCCGAAGCACATGCGCGCCAGATACGTCGAGTCGTCGATAAATGCACGGGCGGGGCAGGCGAGCCGGACTAGCTAAGTGGAGGCGGCCATGGAATACATCTTCACGCTCAAATACCGTTTGCACGACCACGACGGTGATAAAGAATCGCTAATCGACCGGCTGTTCGATGCCGGTTGCGACGATGCCCTGCCGGGTATCGGACAATCCGGACGGTTGGCACTGGAATTCGCGCGCGAGGCCGACAGCGCGACGGTCGCGCTCGAAAGCGCGATCGCCGACGTACGCAAAGCGGTCGATAACGCCGAACTAGTCGAAGTTCTGCCCGACTACGCCGGCCTGACCGATATTGCCGAGCACGTCGGCATGTCCCGTCAGAACCTACGCAAAATCGTTACGAAAAACGGCTCCACATTTCCGGCCGCGATTCACGAAGGCAACCCATCGCTTTGGCATTTGTCGGATGCGTTGTCCTGGCTCGCCGAGAGTGGCTATGTGGTGGATGCTGCTACTCTCGAAATCAGTGCCGCCGCTCGTGAACTCAACACCGCGATTCAGGCGCGTCGCCTGTCGGCGGAGCGTTCGCGTAAACTGGATGCGTTAATGGCGTAAGGGTTGCGAGACTGCAAACGTATCGCGCACTGGCAGCACGACGATGGCGATAAAAACAACCAAGCTCACGATTCGTTTACCCATCGAGGACGTGGATTTCGTCAAACGGTATGCGAAAGCCAATGGCCTCAGCGTGAGCGAAGTCATTGAGCGCTATCTGCGGCGTATGCGATTTCCGGATAAAGAAGCACCGCCGGTTGCCCCCGATGAAATCACGGGCCTGCTGCCAGCGGATATGCATATCGCGGCTGAAATGTGCGACCGCTGCGCAATTAAGCGCGGCCAGTAATCCGCGTCGATCTAAACGTGGTCTGTCCCGAATGGCGCTAAGTTAAGCCCATTCAGCATCGTGAAACGGTAGCCCACTTCGGGCGGGGCAGCGACAATATCGCATGCCCACTCCAACGCTCTATCTGCCCGGCTTTCATCTGCAAACACTACGCCGCACGCCGCGCTCAGCCCGTCAAAAGTGGGCCGACGAAAGAGCCCGGATCAAAGCTCATTCGTTGCACGTACTGGGCGCTCGCTTCGAGCGCTTGATCCCGTCGCGGCAACTGTCTCAACAGTCGTCCGGGCGCTTTAGCCGGCGGCGTTTTTTCAGTCAGGAAAACACCTTCTGGGCCTTTTTCTCTCAGATTCTAGACGCCGACGGTGGTTGTCGAGAAGTCGTTCGAAAAATCCAGGCGCATGCCGTAGCCAAGGGTTGGCCGATGCCGTCGTCATCGACCTCCGCATACTGTCAGGCGCGAGCCAAACTCGATGAGTCGATGCTGGCAGGCATCGCGACACAGACCGGCAGTCGGCTCGATTGCCTCGCACGTGCAGCGCGATGGAAACAGCGACGTGTGATTGTGGTCGACGGGACCGGTATTAGCATGCCGGATACGCCGGCCAATCAAGCGCAGTGGCCTCAGTCGGCCAGTCAGAAGCCAGGTTGTGGCTTTCCGCAGGCACGCATCTGCGCATGCTTCTGTCTGGCGACCGGCGCGGTGCTCAGCCATCGGTTAGGCCATCGAAAACAGCAAGAGCTGCCATTGCTGCGAGCCCAGTGGGCGACGTTCAAGCGCGACGATATCCTGTTAGGCGATAAAGGCTTTTGTAGCTACTACGATGTCTGGCAACTCGCACAGCGCGGCGTGGATAGCGTGTTTACGCTGGCCCGGCGAACGCCGGTCAGCGCGAGCAACGCCCAAGCCGTTCTCGGCGACAACGATCTGCTGATCGAATGGCCAAAACCGCCTTGGAACCCGCGCCTGAGTTATAGCCGAGCCGAGTGGCAGGCCATGCCGGCACAGCTGACGCTACGCCAAATCCGTGTCGACGTCACCACGCCTGGCTTTCGGACACGGGGCTATACGCTGATCACGACGCTGACCGATCCCACGATTTACAGTGCCGCCGATTTGGCCGATCTGTATTACCGCCGTTGGCAGGTTGAACTGTTCTTCCGTGACCTGAAGACCACGATGGGCATGGACATCTTACGGTGCCGCACGCCGGCCGGCGTGCGCAATGAAATCCGCATGCACTGGATCGTTTATAACGCCTTACGACTACTGATGTGGGAAGCGGCTCAAAGCAAAAACGCACCGCCCGCGCGGGTGAGCTTCAAGGCGACGCTACAAGCGCTGCGGCAGTGGGCGCCGCAGAAGATGGGCGATCACTCGTTGATCGAGGCAATCGCCGACGCCTGTGTTATACCTCGACCCGGCCGACGAGAGCCTCGATGCGTCAAGCGAAGGCCCAAGCCGTTTGCACTGCTCACCCGGCCAAGGCACGAAATGGAAGAGATACCGCACCGAAGCCGCTATCGTGCAAAACAGCCTTAACTTAGCGCCATTCTGGTCTGTCCCCGATTACGCCCCGATTACGCCCAGGCGACTGATGGAGTCGAAAATCGTTGATTTAGCCTGTGATAGCGATTCAAGCCTTCGGCCCCGGAGCAGTTCTTTCTTCAGCATACTGAAGGAGCTTTCGGCGGCCGCATCACCCGAGTAGTCGCCTGTGCGCCTCATGCTCGGTGTGACCTGTCGCTAGGCCAGATAGAGCCAGCGATTGGCAAGCCGATTAACGTGATATTACCCATCCAGGCGCGATCTACGGCCGCGACGGAAAGATTCCGGTTGAGCCGGACTGGCGCCCTCCATTGTTGGCGCTTGGCGGCTCGGGTATCAGAAGCTGACTAGAACTCTCAAGCTCAATCCAACGACCCTGCGGGCGCGTGGCCCGTACCGTCGCAGGCGCACCCGTCGGGTCAATCACTGCGGCAGATGCGCGGTTGCTTAGGCGAAGCCGGCCTTCACCGCAGCAACGATGCGCGGGTCTAGCAGATATTGCAGGATATCGTGCGGATCGTCGTAGCCGTTTTCGATATCAGCGATATTCTCGATATCACCATTATATTTGGGCGGGCCGAGTCTGCTATGCAGGGCGACGAAATCTTCCGGATCGGAACCGTTGACCCAGCGCGCGACCCCGCCCGGTATCTTGCGCGGCCTCGGGAAGGATTTGCGGACCTCGTCGATGCCGAGCGGTGAGCCGAGCGTCAGATAGAGCGGGCAGCTGCGGCTGCGTCCGGCATCCTCGAACTCGCGCAGCAACTCGTAGGTGACGATCGTGCCCAGGCTGTGGGAGATGATCACCATGGGCTCGTCGGCCTCAAGCGCGGGGCGGACGATATCCTTGATCTCCTGGTTAATATGCGGGCGTTTCAGATACGCATGCGCTTGGCCGAGTAATTTCAGCGCATGCGGCGCGAGCCACGGGGCGTGGCGCTCGAGCACGCGCGCCGCCGCCTTCAGCCATCTCTTGTGCGGTCCGGCTCCGGCGGCGACCGCCGTTTCGCCGGCTTCCGCCTCAATCTCCGCGTCGTTCGCCCCAGCGGCGAGCGCCATTTCGCGTATCGCTTCGGCGGCGAATTCGGCGAAGGCGTCCGATGTGTCGTCGCTGCCCATGGCGACAGCGCTCCAGTCTTTTTTCACCTCGGACAGTGCGAACAGCCGGTCGCCGTAGAAGGGGGCGGCCACTTCGGTTACCTTTTCGTCGATCCAGCCGGCGTCTTGCCCAGCGCTGGTGCGTAGGGCCGCCATCCACAGATTACGGATCACGTTTTCCGATTTGCCCTGCTGATTGATTCCGTGAACGAGCACGAGTTTCATCGGCCATCCCCTTCGTTGTTGACGGTTACGCTCTGACCATCCCGCTCCGGCGACGCAGTACCCCGGTGAGCAGCGCTACGCCCGACGGATCAACTGCCGTGAACGGGCTGTCGCGCAGATGCCCGCGTACCGCCGTGGTCTGCTCGCGCCAAGATTCCAGCGTTTCGGACAGCGGGGCGTCTGCAAGCCGGCTCCAGCCGGCTGCCATCCACGGGACATTGCCGGCGACCGGAACACGCGGCGCGGCGGCCATGGCGTTGTGAGTGAAGCCGCGCTTCGCCTCGTCTCGTGTTCGCGGCTTGCTTGCTTCGATCTCTGGAATATCGACTAGCAGCTCGCCGTGCTCGCCCGTGTAGATCTGCTCATCGCACAACAGGGCGACATCGAGCGGCACCGGTTGGCTATTGTGTGCGTAGTAGGAGGCCACCCGGCGGATGTTCCGTACATCGCCGATCGCATCATAGAGATAGGCCGCGATGCAGCCGCGCACGGGATCGCTATGCTTGCCCTCGCGCACCACCGCCGCCATCGACGCGCTATCGGCTGAGCTCAGCAGACCGGCCTCTAGCCGCCCCAGAATTTCCACGGCGTTTAAATCCACCAATCGCGCATTGGGCGTCATGTAAACGCTCGAATTGCCGTTCTCGTAGAGCAGCAGGACGCTTTTCAGCTTTGGGAAGACCGGCAGGTAATAGCCGCACCCGTGTCCGTTAACGACGAGAATCTCCGTCTCCGTGCCCGGCAGCTGCAATTCGCGCGCCCCGGCTAATCGCTCTTTGCTGGTCGAGCGGATAATGTCGGATATTTCGCTGCCCTGGATGAAAACGTTCGATTCCGGCGCATCGCCGGCCCCGATCGTCCGGACGCGGGCACCGATATCTTCGACGAAATGATCGATAATGTCGTTGCGCTCGCGTTCGGCTTCGTCGATTCGCGCCTCCACCTCGTCGCTTAACCGCCAGATGGATGGCTCGACCGCAAAACCCTCGGCGTCTTCGCTCATGAAGTCGGAATCCGACGGCGCTTCGATGCGCGTCATCCGCTGGCTGAAATCGAGTTCGGGTGGTCCTACGGGAAAGATGTCGTCAACGGCAGGGGGTGGCCTCGAGCCGCGGCCATCGAACTGAGCATAAAGTCGGTCGGTGTAAAAAGCGGGTAGCAGGCTCGGCTCCATCTTCACCGAATGGGTACTTGCAGCCAGTGGCAAAGCGCCTTTGATATGGGCGGCCAAGGACTGGCTGGTGACTTTCAGGGGCCTGTCGTTCGGGTCGTCGAACGCGCCGACATCCTGCCCAGTCAGTGCCGCGAGGACGATTTCGGAGAAAATGCAGAAATTGTCGGTCCCGTTCTCGCCTTTGACCATGAACGCCTTTTCACCGGCGGCTGAGGCGAAAAACTGGTCGTACTCCGGCTCGCGGTCGGCCTCGTCGGGCTGCTTTAGTACCTGATGTCCGGTAACTTCCTTGAAGTTATTATGGATTTCAGCGCAAGCGTCGGCGATCATCGATATCTGGTCGATGCCATAATATCGGAGCACCCGCTTGAGCCTGTTTACATTGATCGACTCTGAAGGGTCGCTGCGCCATTCGCTGAGCAACCAGAAACGCTGTTCGGGTGGGATCAGGCAGCCATGACCTGCAAAGAACCAGACAATCCGGCTGATTGAGTCATTTTCCAGAATTTCGTCGATGGCCGCAGTGACATCTTCGCGCAGACGAGCGATCGACACGGGCGCGCCCCCATCGTCGGTGATGATCACCGTCCGATAGTCTTGTGCGCGTGCCCAGTCAGCCATTCGCTTTGCCGCGGAGATGGCGCCAGGCAGCGGCCGCAAATCCTGCGGCTGCGAGACCCCTATCGAAACGAACAGTTTCTTTGCCATCTCGCCCCCCTTCTAGGATCAAATCTAGCCGAAACCCCATGGGTGGGCAAGACCAGTTGAGTTGACGTCTTCGAGGTTTATCGACGCACACAATAGGCGAGAAACTTGACCGAAAAACGAGCTATTCCCGGCCAGGGCGTTCAGGTCATCGGCGTCGACCAATGGGGCTGGGAGCCGCCTTTTCACATGCAGATCGCCAAGGCGCGCAAAGATAACGATACGTCGCTGTTCCGGCAGAGGGCCGCTTGGTGGGTCGCGAGAAGCCCTACTGGCAAATGGGGCAATGACGTGGGTTGGACCAGTTTCCGTCCCATGGATTCGACGTGACGGTGTTCCCGTTACGGCTTGAGGATGCTTCGGCGGCGCCCGCCCGGGTCGTCGCGTTTATGTGCGATTGATTGGTCGTTTTCGCCGCCCAACCAGTACGCCTGTCGCACGCGACACGATGTCCTGGTCGCGGTAATCAACCGGTAACACACCCCGCCTGCCGCCGTAATATGCAGGCGAGTTAGCCAAGTCGCCGTCTTATTCCTGCCACTCGACTGTGTGCCGCGCGCGGCTAAAAAGCGTTGGACTCGTTCTATCGGTTTGCGTTGTAGCAACATGTCGCACGTTAAAAAAACGGGGCGAATGCGACAGCACCCGCCCCGTATGTTTTTGCCGCGCTAGCGCGCAAGGCTTAGCCGGTCGCCGCTTCCGCATCCTTGAGCTTGAGCAGCTTGTACTCGTGGTTCAGGCCTTTGAATACCGAATAGCACATCAGCAGCAGGATGAGCGTGAAGGGCAGGCCGGTTGTGACGGCGGCGGACTGGAGCGCGCTGAGTGCGTCGGCGCCGCCGACCATCAGCAGGGCAGCGGCGATGAAGCCTTCGGCAGCACACCAGAAGACGCGCTGGGAGGTGGGGGCTTCGGTCTTGCCGCCGGCGGTGATCGTGTCGATGACCAGCGAGCCGGAGTCGGACGAGGTCACGAAGAACACCAGAACCAGCACGATCGCCAGGAACGAGGTGATGCTGGTGAGCGGCAGGTTCTCCAGCATGCGGAACAGGGTGAGCGAGGAGTCCTGAATACCGCCGGCCAGCGAGCCGACGCCGTTCAGGGCCTGGTCCACGCCGACGCCGCCGAATGCGCTCATCCAGATGCCGGTAACCACGGTGGGCACGATCAGTACGGCGGTGAGGAATTCGCGCACGGTACGGCCACGCGAGACGCGGGCGATGAACATGCCCACGAACGGCGACCAGGAAATCCACCAGGCCCAGTAGAAGATGGTCCAGGAGTGGTAGAAGGTTTCGTCGTCGCGGCCGAACGGGTTGCTCAGCGGCAGCAGATATTCGCCGTAGCCGGTATAGGTGGTGAGCAGGTTGCCGGCGAACGCGACGATCGAGCCGGCGACGATAACGAACAGCAACAGCAGGCCTGCCAGGCCCATGTTGATATTGCTGAGTAGCTTTACGCCGCCGTCGATACCCCGGATGACTGACACCAGCGCGACTGCGGTCACGCCGGCGACGATGCCGATCTCCAGCGGCAGGTTGGCCGGAATATCGAAAAGGAACTCGATGCCGCCGGCGGCCTGTTGGGCACCAAAGCCCAGCGACGTGGCCAGCCCGAAGATGGTGGCCACGACGGCCAGCGTGTCGATGACGTCGCCCAGGGTGCCCCAGACGCGCTCGCCGAACAGGGGATAGAAGGTCGAGCGGATCGACAGCGGCATATCCTTGTTATAGGCGAAGAATGCCAGCGAAAGTGCGACCACGCCGTAGATCGCCCAGGGGTGTAGCGCCCAGTGGTACATCACAGCACCCATGGCGGCCGTCTTGGAGGCCTGATCGCCGCCGGGTGTATTAAGCGGCGTGCCGGACCATTCCGTGAAGTAGCCGACCGGTTCGGCCACGCTCCAGAACATCAGCCCGATGCCCATGCCGGCCGCGAAAAGCATCGCGAACCAGGATAAACGCGAAAAAGATGGTACGGCGTCTTCGCCGCCCAGCCGGATGCGCCCGTGCGGAAGAACGATCAATACCAGCGCGAACAGAACGAAGACGTTACCGGCGCTGAGAAAGAGCCAGTCGAAGCTGTTGATGACCCAGTTTTTGGCCCCGGATAGCCCGCTCTTGGCGATATCGGGATAGAGCATCGAGCCGATCACGAAGACCAGTATCAGCAAGGCACTCCAGATGAAGACCGGGTTGTGCAGTTCCAGCCCCCAGGGGTGGATATTGTCTTCACCTATCTCGTAATCGAAATCATAGCGCTCTTCGAGCTCGTCGACCCGTTCGCTCTTATCCATGCTTTCCCCAATAAAACAGATGGCCGCGACGGCACCGATCCACACGCCTTCGGGCATGGGCTCAAGATGCGGTAGTCGCGGGTGTTAGCCGACCGAGCCTATGGACCCGGCGTGGGCGTGTCAAAACGTGCGCTAGATGCCAGGCCGGGTAGGACGCCTGCGGATACGCTGATGATCACGTTTACGCGGTGTCGGCGCTATTCCGGAAACAACCGGCTCGGGTCTGGTATTTCCGCCCGAACGGCAAGGCAGGCGGCGACGCCCCACGCACGTTAATAAAGCAGATAATCAAAGGCCAGTCTGTCTGCGTATATCTGCCAGATCCGGGTAGGGGACGCGGATATTGTTGCTGCGTAGTTGAACACAGCGGGTGGCCGCTTCCGGTTGCGCGTCGAGCATGAAATTTGAACGCCGCTCATATCTTCAAAACGCGATAGTTGCCGAGTTTCGGGCGAATTTATAGCGCGCTGTTGGAAACGAGACGGACGTTTCAAATTGCGGGGAGAGCAATGTGGCCGCTGCGTAATGACCGGCCTATGCGGGGCGTTGTGCCCTAGCGCCGGTGCTGTCTGCATCCGAACGGCAACCCAAGCCGTTTGTGCTAGCCAGCCGGGCTTAATGGCCGTGCGATCGATCCACGGGTAGGCTCGGCTGCGGGCGTCGATGACGCAATCCCATGCAGCGGGTATACGCGGGTCCAAGCGTCGTATGGGGCTGTCCGGCCTGTTCTGTTATCTATACGGCGAGCGCGGACGCACTGGGTCGCGTCCGTCCTTGTCGCCTTTCCTTATTTTTCAACCGAGTCGCCTATGGCAACGCCCGAAGTTTCCTCGAACGATCAGCCGCAGACGCTGGATATCGACCCGGGCATGCTCGTGGAGCGGCTCGATACCTGGCTCGACGGGGCCATACGGTTGCTGCCGAATATCGTGGTCGCGGTCATCGTGTTCCTGCTTTTCATGGTGCTGGCCTCGGTTGCACGGCGCCTGGTGGTTCGACAGGGCGTACGCCGCTCGCGCGAGAATCTGGGCGAGGTGTTGGGTGGCTTCTTGAAGTGGACGACGTTGGTGATCGGCTTCATGTTGTCGGCCACCATTGTCATGCCCACGTTGCACCCGGGCGATCTCATTGCAGGCCTGGGCGTGAGCTCGATCGCGATCGGTTTCGCCTTCAAGGACATTCTGCAGAACTGGTTGGCGGGCCTGCTCATCCTTTTGCGCCAGCCGTTCAACATCAACGATCAGATCGAGATCAACGGCTACGAGGGCACGGTGGAACGCATCGAAACGCGTGCCACGATCATCCGCACCTACGACGGCCAGAACGTGGTGATGCCCAACAGCGATATCTATACCAACGCGGTGCTGGTCAAGACCGCCCATGCCAAGCGGCGTAGCCAGTACGATATCGGCATCGGTTACGGCGACGACATGGACAAGGCCTGCGAACTCATTCGCGAGGCGCTGGCCGGAGTCGACGAGATTCAGGCCGAGCCGGCGCCCGAAGCGTTCACCTGGGATCTGGCCGCCAGCTGGGTGACCATTCGCGCCCGCTGGTGGACCGACAGCCGTCGGGCGGACGTGGTGCGCGTGCGTGCCCAGGCGGTGCGGGCAATCAAGCAGGCGCTCGATGCAGCCCATATCGATATGCCCTACGAAACCCGTGTTGCGCTCTGGCACGACCAGACCGAAGCGGGCGAGGGGGATCGCAGCGCCCAGCGCGAAGGCTGGCCGGTCGATCCTGAGCGGCCCACCGAACCGCGTTGGAAAGCCGAGGCACGCACCCACGCCGACCGCGACCGAGCGCCCCAGCCAAGGGCAGACGACTAACCGACAAGGCGGTGATCGGGTTTCGCCCGGCGCGCCGCCGGGCTTGCGGAGCCGGCCCAGCGTGCGGGCGGCGCCGTGACCCGGGGCGAGGCCGTGGATGAATGGGCATAATGTCGGTCTGCGTGCCCCTGCCTGACCTGTGTTCGGGTAAGAGGGCGTTGCCTGTGCCATTGCCCTGTGAAGATCGCATGCCAGCCACCCGCCGTTTATTCCTGTTTACGTTCGTACTCGTTTGCGCCGCGATCACGTCGCCTGTGGTGGCCGAGCCGGACTACGCGGTGGCGCCACGTACCGGCCTGAGCGAAACGCACGGCTTCTCCGAGGGGCTGGCGCGCGTACGGGGCACGGGCGGCTACGGCTTTCTCGACCTGCAGGGCGAATACGTCGTCGAGCCGCAGTACGACAAGGCCGGCGATTTTCATGACGGGCTTGCACCGGTCGGCGACTTCAACCGCAGCGAAGTCGGCATGCGCTGGGGCTATGTCGATCGTCACGGCAAGCGCGTGATCGATCTGCAATATGCCGAGGCCCGCGAATTCTCCGAGGGTCTGGCCGCGGTCAAGACCCCGGGCGGCGACTGGCAATTCATCGATACCGACGGCCAGCCCGTGCTTGAGGTCGATCCGCGCTGGCACGGCGTGGATGCCGACAATCCGAACCTGCATCACCCGTTGGGGGATTTTCACGACGGTTGGCTTCGTATCGTCGATGAACGCGGCGGCAGCAACTTCGTCGACCGCAACGGGCACAAACTGCGCGACACGCCCTATCCGGCGGCCGGGCCGTTCTCCGACGGGCTCGCGGTGGTATCCACCCAGGCCACGCCCGTATCCGAACCCAAGGGCGACAACAAACTCAGTCGTCTCTACGACAGCCTGCCGGGGCCCACGCCCAAGACCTACCAGTGGGCCGTCATCGATACCGAGGGCGATATCCGTTTCGCACTTCCCGACGATATGGAACGCGTCGGCCCGTTCATCGCCGGGCGGGCGAAATTCTATCGCGATGGCCGCTGGGGCATTATCGACGACAGCGGCGAGGTGGTGGTGCCGGCGCGCTATGAACACAAACCCCGCGGCTACGGCGACCGCGTGACGATGTTTGCCGTGGACGGCGAACGCAGCGATAACAGCGATGGGTATATCGAGGTGCTGGATCGCGACGGCGAACGCATCGCACGGATTCCGTTTCTGGATGACGAGGGACGGTTCATGATCGATGCGAAACACGTATTCCACGAAGGCTTGCTTGGCGTCGAGCTGGCGCGTGGCCTGAACGAGGGCAAGGACTTCGAACGCCTCGGCTGGGGATTCATGGATACCCACGGGCGCATGGTCTTGGAGCCGCAGTTCTACAGCGTCGGCTCTTTCAGCGAAGGCCATGCCTTCGCGTCGCCCATGAACAGCGGCACCACTGGCATCCTGCGCAACCCGCTCGGCGCACAAAGCGCTGAAGACGCCTCCTGAGCCCGCGTGCTCTAGCCCGCTGAGTCGCGGGCATCTGGCTGGGCAGCGTGCGCGTGTCGCCGAACCAGGCGACCGTTCTTAACCCCGTCACGTACTGCCAACGGCGGCGATCTGGGCCGCAGCAACAGACGTCTTGGATGCCGCCGCGGCGTTCGGCGACCGCGGCGGCGAGGCCAGGCGCCATGCCGGTCTGCGCGGGCCCGCGGATAGCAACGTCTCCGTTATCGTGATCTTCCGACTGCCGAGTGCTCTTGCGCGGCGTTCACCCTCTGGCCCTTAAAAGAGCGCGTGCTATAAATCAGGTGCGCTTGGCGTCACGGGAGGTCACGATGGGGTCGGCGGTTTTTACGGCGGCGGTATTGCTCTCAACTTTGCTGTGTTCGCTCGTCGCGGGGTTTTTGTTTGCGTTTGCCGTGGTGGTGATGCCGGGCATTCGCTGCTTACCCGATCGCAGTTTTCTCGAAACGTTTCGTGCGATCGACGGGGTGATCCAGGCCCGTGCGCTGTTGTTCATGCTGATGTGGGTCGGTTCGGTCGTGGCGCTGTTGGCAGCCCTGGCGTTGGGATTCGCCGTGCCAGGCGGCGCAGATCTGGCCTTGTTGGCGGCTGCGGCCGTGCTGTATCTCGTCGGCGTGCAGCTACCCACGGGCCTGATCAATATCCCGTTGAACAATCGTATCCAGGCCTGTGATTTAGAGACGATGACGCCAGAGCGGCTGCGTGCGGCGCGGCATGCCTTCGAGTCGCGTTGGAACGGCTGGAACATCGTGCGTACCGCGGCGGCAAGCCTTACGGCGGCGCTGTTATTCGGGCTGCTGTTACGTATCTAGCCTGAGCTGCGCGCACGACCATTGCTGGTGGGCCCTGCGTTTGTTTGAACACCCCGGCCAGCGGCAGGGCGGGCCGGATATTGCCGCGGCGTAGCGTTCGGCGGGGCCGGCCGATTACCATAGGGGATTGCACACCCGCCATGCACCGATCGGCTGGACTGCTATGCACCTGTTACTTTCCGTGCTGGAACTGGCAGGCACGTTCGTTTTCGCCCTGAGCGGCGCGATGGCGGCGGCACAGAAGCGGCTCGATATCTTCGGGCTGGCGGTACTGGCGTTCGCCACCGGTACGGTAGGCGGCATCACCCGCGACCTGCTTATCGGCGCCACGCCCCCGCTGGCGATTGCAGACGTGCGCTACGGGCTGATGACGATGCTTGCCGCGCTCGTGGTGTTCTTCGGTTATCGGTGGGTGGATCGTATCGGCCGGCCGGTGGGCGTCTTCGACGCCGCGGGGCTGTCGCTGTTCGCCGTCGGCGGCTCGATACGGGCGCTGGAGTTCGGCATCTCGCCGGTGATGGCGGCAGTGATGGGCATGATCACGGGCATTGGTGGCGGCATCATGCGCGACGTGCTCATCGACCGGCTGCCCATGGTGCTGGCGCCGACCGAACTGTATGCCACGGCCGCGCTGCTGGGCTCGGGCGTCGCCGTGACCGGCGTTACCCTCAACTGGCCGTTCGCGCCCACCGTGATCGGCGCGGCCGCGCTGTGTTTTTTCGTGCGTTACATGGCCATGCGGCGCGGCTGGCACTTGCCGGTACCGCGCCTGTACAACGACTGATCCGATGTCTGCCGGCCGTCGTTGCCAACGGTATGCGACGCCACGCAAACCTGAATCCGCGATATTGCGCTCATGGACTGGACGCAGGGGCGCGGCACGGAGCCATGCACGCCGGACTATCGTCGCGCGCCGGTCGCGAATTACCGTTGTTGCCCCTCAGCCCCGAGCTCGTCGAGCACGGAGCCTGCGGCCCGGCCCTGCAGAGCGGCGGTGAACCGTTCGACGAAGCGCTCGTGTGTGAGGCGTTCGGCACTCGTACGCAGCGGCCCGAACCTCAGCACCACGTGCTGCGAGGACGCATGGCACTGGGCGGCCCCGAGCGTGATGCGTGCACAGTGCGGCAGCGGCGCCTGTTCGTGCAGCTGCAGATAAACGCTGAGCTGGCCATTGCGCCGGTCGAAGCTGACGTTGTCCACGGCATCGATCGGAATGGGGTCACACAGAGCCCGGCTGAGGATCGCGCTGTCGGTGACCTGCACCACGGCCGGCGGCCTGCCTAGCAGTCGCCATGCCGCGAGGCCCAGGCTGAACACACCGACGCAGGGGGCAACGATGGCGGGCAGCAACAGATCGTGGGTGGCATAACCGGAGACGAACAGGAACAGCCCGCCCAGCAGGCAGGCGATACCGACCACGACACAGACCGCGATCACGGACCGCATATCGGCGTAGTAGATGTTGTCGGTGGGCGTGTTCTGTTTGTCTCGTACCAGCGTGTGCAGCCAGCGGGCGTAGTCGTCGGTGAGCAGATTGGCGAGGTCGCGATCGACCTGTTCGATCACCGGCGCATCCGGGCCGATATAACCTGCCAGCGCGTTCTGGCCCGGCGTGATGATGCGTTCAGCGCGGGCGTATACGCGGCGATCGTTGGCGACGTCGAGTGCGGCCAGTCGTTCGTTGAAGCCGGGATGGCGTGCATGCGGATCGGCCGCGGCGGCATCCTGTGCCACGGCCGGCATGGCATTCGCCCTCAACCAGGCATCGGCGGCGGTGAACGGCCGCTGCGGGTGCGTGATCCCGCCATTCTGAAACGCCGCAATCGCCTGCTGGGCCACGTTCTGGGTGGCCGCCGCGCGCAGCACGGTCGCGGCGGCGACCTGTGCGGAACTGGCATCGGCGGCGGCCCGGTCGGCGCGGTATTCCGCCGCGCGTCGATCCCGGGCCACGGCGCGATCCAGGGCGGCCATCACGCTCTCGGCAATACAGGCGACCGGGCGTGTAAGCAGGCCCTCCAGCTGGGCGCGGGCGCTGCTGTGCTCGAGCACAGCATGGCCGCGGCCGATGGCGCGTTGGTCGGCGGCCAGCGTCAGCGCCTGTTCGATGTCGGCGTTGGCGACATGGGACAGCTCGTGGGCTATCAGCGCTGTGCACTCGGCTTCGTCTAGATGGGCCAGCGTAAGCAGCGGCAGATGCAGCGTGCAGCCCTGTAGTTCGGTACCCGCCGGTTGTACCTGTACCGGGGCGGCGGTAACGAATGCGCCTTCTACGAAACCGAGGACGATCTGGTCCGGCACACGTGCGTCCTGTGCCTTGGCGATATCACGCACCAACTGCCATAGTGCTGGCGCGGCCGACGCCGTGAGCAGCTGTCCGGGCAGCTGGGTGACGGGTTGCCCGGCCAGCGTTCGGCGCAGCGCACGGGTGCCGGCGACGAATCGGAACAGGTCGACGCCGGCGAACAGCGCCAGGCCGCCACAGGCCATGACCGCGGCGTGATGCAACATGGGCATATCGCCGTGCAACGGGCCAGCCACACCCAGCGCGATGGCCAGCCAGACGGCGGCCGACGCCAGCGTGGCCGCCAGCGCTGTGGTGGTGGTGATCAGGATGGCGGGCAGCTGTTGGCGCAGCCAGCGGGCAGCGGGGATCAGACGGGCCGGATCACGCATCGCCTGCAGGGCACGCCGGTGCCCGGCGACCAGCAGATACAGGCTGCATACCAGCCAGAAAACGGCAAATAGCGTCATCGAGACAGCCGCCACGGCCTGGACGTAGTGCAAACCGTTCGCGGCCACAGCCGGGGTGACGTCGGGCGCCGGCGCCGCGTACAGCCAGGCCATGATGCCAAGCACGATACAGGCCGCGGGCGCGAGAAATCCGGCGACGACGGTGCGGGTCAGGGCAGGCAATGAGACGGTCATGGCGGTAAGCAGCCGGCGAGAGCGCCCGCGAATATAAACCATCGGGTATCGCGCGGCAGCCAACGCGCCTGGGCGTCGGACGGGCGCTTGCCTTAGGTTGAAGATCGGCAGCGGCGCCGCGCCGCGACATGCCGGGGCGTGTGCCGGGGCGGGTGCAGGCGCGGCGTTGTACTGGCCGGCTGGGAGAAGGCTATTGCAAGCCGCAGTCTTGCGCCGCCAAGGTACGGGGACGACGGCGACCCACTATACCCGTCGGGCTGGCTGCGCGTTTGCGGGGCCGTGGGCGGTCACCCGGTTTCGACCGGCCGCCTTGCTTTGATAGAGCGCGGCATCGGCGCGGGCCAGGGCTTCGGTGAGCGTTTCATCGGTGCTCAGGCAGGCCACGCCCAGCGACAGAGTGGATGCCAGCGGCGGCTGGCCGTTGCGTGGCAGCGGCTGCCCGGCCACCGTTTCGCACACGCGCGTGGCGAACAGGGCGGCTTCGTCGGCGTTGGTATTGGGCAGCAGGAACAGAAATTCTTCGCCGCCCCAGCGGGCCACGGTATCGCCGGCCCGACAGCATCGTTCGAGAATGCCGGCGACATGTACGAGCACCTGATCCCCGGTTTCGTGTCCGTGGCTGTCGTTGATTTGCTTGAAGTGATCAATATCGGCAATCGCCAGCGACAGGCCCGTGTTCTCGCGCTCCGCTCTACGTTGTTCGCGCCCGGCGAGTTCGAGCAGATAACGGCGGTTGAACAGGCCGGTGAGTGCGTCGCGGGCCGCGTACTCACGCAGCCGGTTTTCGCTCTGGCGCACGCGCTGGTAAAAAAAAGGTTCATCGCAGATTAGCG
>NZ_APNL01000007.1:0-209428 GCF_040361435.1 Salinisphaera sp. C84B14
GGGGGGTGCTGGGCGGAAACGCATCGCCGGCCAGGAAATCGATACGGTCCTTGCTCTTGGCCGCCCAGACCGCGTCTTCGTAGCCACAGCCGAAGTGGTTCAAATAGCCGCGTACGTAGCCGGGGTCGATACCGTCGTTGAGGGCGGCAAAGGACAGGTCCTCGTAGGCTGCTTCATAGCTTTCGCCCTGCTGGATCTGGGCCATGGCGAGCGCGGCCGCGAGCCCCGGGTTGTCGCTTACCGCATCGGGGTCGTCGCGATAGGCGCGCAGAATGGCTTTCTGCGCGGCCGGGGTCTGGTGCAGTGCCAGGGCCGGCGCCATGCGCGCGGGCCCACTGTACAGCAACGCCACATAGCGTTCGGTCTGTTCGTCGTCCAACGTCGCAAAGCTGGCACAGCCGGTACGCTCTTGATCGGGGCGGGTGTCGTTTGCGTCGCCGCCGGCGCGTACATCGTCCAGCCAGCGACGTATTTCGGCGTCGGAACCATCCGCCTGCAGGGCACGCACCCGGGCGATCAACGCATCGCCGGCCGGGCAACGTGCCTGCTCGGCAGCCGCCACCGTGGATTGCGCTTTGCTTTCGGCGTCGACTTGTGCCGCGCTTTCATCGTCGGCACCGCAGGCGGCCAGGCCCACCAGGCAGGCCAGCACGAGCCAGGCACGGCCAGCGGTTGAATACAGTCTGGAGCGCGGCTTGAAATCCGGCATGGCAGTAGGCTCGAGCGGGTGATGCAACGAATGGACGTTTATCATCGCATGCCTGCCCAGCCCGTCACGCCGTCGTTGGCGGCGCGGTGTGCCAGCGTAAGGCGTTTCATGCGCTTACGTCACGAGCCCGGCGACCGAACCGGCCGGAACTGCCGGATTCGCGCAGCACGGGGCGACATCGGCGTTGCGTCAGCCGGCCGCCTGCCATGCGCTGATCGCCTCGATGGGGGCCACCAACTGAATGATATTGAGGCTGAGATTGTCGCGGATCGCGACTAACAGAACGCACTCGATAAGCAGCGCTAGCGCGATGGAAACCCGCACCGGCGCCCAACGCGCAATGGCCAGGCCGAGGGCCATGGAAAGCGTATCGCCCAGCGAATTCACGACGCTGTCGCCGAAGTACCCGGCCGCAAGCGCGGTCTGGCGATAACGGTCCATGATCAACGGCGTGTTTTCGAGCACTTCCCAGACCGCCTCGATACCGAAGGCCACCAGCACCACCGTACGAAACGGCGCGCCGGCCAGCAGCCACGTGATCAACGCATAGAACAGCAGCCCGTGTTCGACATGGGTAAAGCTGTACACGTCGGTCAGATGCTGCGATGTCTGCGGCCCCGACGCCGCCCCGTGCCACAGTGCGACATGCCCGCATGCACAGATCAGCGGGTGGCCCATGGCCAGCAGCACGAGGGCCTGGGTAACAATCATGGCCAGTACCGCAGCCATGCAAAGCCGTGTGCCGGGCGCTGGCATACGCCGTCCGTCGAAAATCATGGGTCGCGTCGTGCCCCTTGTCGCAAGTCGCACCATTATGCGCGCGGACGCGCCGTTTCGGCCGGACACTGTTTACGATGCGTCATGGTGCGGGCTGTCGTTGCTGGCCCGGAGAGCGCACTGCGCAGAACTACGGACTGACCGGGGCGGCTAAGTCTGTTTCGCTAGCGTCAACTTCATTAACGCGAGCTTGTATGAGCAACGATCCGATCAATCTGGCCACCTATCTTGAGGGCGCCGATTTCCCGGCCACCGGCGGCGAACTGGCCGGCGTGGCCGCCAGCAACGGCGCGCCCGACGACCTGCTCAAGCAGCTGCGCAGCTTCGAAGGCGATCATTTCGACAACGCCAACGCCGTGGTCGAAGCGCTGGGCGACAAGCGTTCCTGAGCGCCATGGCCCGCGGGCGACCGGGGCGTGCCAGCCTGAACGATAGGCGCCTACGTTACTGGAACAGCTTGCCCATGCCGCTTTCGTGGAACAGGTGAGAAACGATCATCTCGCGAGCGATGGAATCGTCGGTCAAGGCCCAACCCTCTTCGCGGCGCACCAGAGGCAGCTGGCCTTTGAAGCGCGTATCCGGCAGCCCCGTGGCATCGCTGAGCGGGTCGCGATTCATGCGCATGGTGATCGACACCGGGCAATCGTAGATCGCACCCGGGGGCGGCGCATCACCCGGTTCCGCCGGTTCGCTTCGCGGCCGACATTGTTCGTCGTCGATGAAGCGGACCCGATGCAGGCGATCGGCAAAATCGCTTCGGGTCATCCGCGCGAGCTGCGGCGCCATTCGGCTTTGCACCGGTTCGTCGAAACGCTGTAGCGATGCTTTCACGGCGGCCTGCACCTCGTCCTCGCTCGGTCCGTGATAAGACGCCCCGCAGGCGCTCAGGCCCACCGTCGCCAGTACGGCCACCCATGCCCAGGCACGGGCCGGCATCGAGGCACGGGGGTCAGGCCATCGCCGGGTCTGTCGCATGTTTCGACTCACGGTTCCAAGGTGTTGCGAGGCGCACTTTAAACGGTTCCCGCGCGCTGTCACCGGTATGCAACCCACAATGAAATCGCGTGCCGGTTTCTGGCGCGCCGCCTGCTCGGACCAGGACAGGCGTCGCGACCAGACCATCATTCATCACACTCGGTACTCGCCATGACGCTTCATCTCTACGCACACCGTCTGTCGCAGCCCAGCCGGGCCGCCGAAATCCTGCTGCGCGAGCTGGATATGCCCTATCGCTGGCACGAAGTGGATTTCGCCAACGGCGAAACCCGCGAGTCGTGGTTTGCGCGCGACATCAACGCACTGCAGACGATCCCGGCCCTCGTGGTCGAAAACGAATCGACCGGCAGAACCGATACCTCGATCGGTGAAAGCCATGCCGTCATGCGGTATCTGTGCCGCGTGGCGCGCAATCGCGAACTCGCCTCGCGCTGGTATCCGGCCGAGCCGCTAGCGGCCGCACCGGTGGATACCTGGATGGCCTGGCACCACAACAACGTACGCGCCTACGACATGTACCACGACATCATGAACCTGCATCTGACTCTGCCCATGCTCAAGTACGAGCTGCAGGCGACCGCGCTCAAACCCTTGCAGGACGGCCTGCATGGCAGTCTGGCCACGCTCGATCATAAGCTCGCACAGCAGGCGGCCAGCCAGCCGACCCTGTGCGGGGGCGCACACCCGACCCTGGCCGATCTCACCCTGGCCTGTGAGCTGTATCAGATCGTGGCCGTGGGCTATCGCTTCTCGGGCTGTCCACACGTCGCAGGCTGGCTCGAGGGCATGGCACAGCGCCCGCATTTCACCGATGTCTCGCAAGAAATTGTTGAACAGGGACGGGAAATTCGCGAACAAAGCGGCGCGTATCTCGATCTCGAACAGGCATTCGCATAACCGTACGCATCCGCGTCGAGCAACGCCCCGGCTATCGACCGATCAGTCGATAGCGCACGCACCCGCTGTAAGCCAGGTATGGTTGCGTGAGCGATTCCTGACCCAAGCAGGCGCCTCACGCGTACTCGCGCGACCAAAGCCCGGGCGCGGCATCAAGAGCTATCGCAGGCGAAAGGAAATAGGCACGGTCAACACGATCCCGTCGCCGGTGCCCGGCGGCTCAAGAGAGCCGGTATCGCGCACCGCGCTAAGCGCCGCTTGGTCGAGCACCGAGTGTCCACTGCTCTCGATCACCAATGCGTCGGTGATTGCGCCGCTGCGCTCGACGGTGAACTGGATACGCGCCGTGCCCTGCAAGCGATCGCGTAGCGCTTCGGGCGGGTATGTCTGCCGAGCGGACAATACTGCATGCGCACGCCGCTTGTACGCCGCAAAGCGTGCGTCGCCGTCTACGGGTTCAGGCGTGCCCTCGGCCGCTGCCTGACTATCGGTCCGACCCGTCTCGTTATTAGCAGCCTGGGTAAAGCCCTGGATCAAGCCGTCGCGAAAGGCACGCTCCATCGCCGGCGGCGCGACATTGTCGTTGAAAGACAGGGTCTCATGATCGTAGGCAAATCGTACCCGCACACGCTCGCCGTCCAACTCCACCAAACCGTTGTCCGCGAGCGACTGGAGCCCGGTTTGCGCATCGGCCGACGGTACATTTTGTGCAAGCCAACGGTGCATCAGTGCGTCGTTCATCGATGCCCGGCCGGTCGCCGATAGACGCTGCATAATATGGGTGGCGGTCAATGGCGTAGCCGCCGTGTTTTCGGCCGGCCTCAACGACGCTTCGATACGTCCCTGGAAGTCACCGTGATGGGTGACCAGGGCCGGCACTTCCATGACGAATGTGGGTTGCCCGGCCATCACCCTGGGCGCATAGGCGTCGACGATCTTCTTGATATAGGCCCGATCCGGCATGCGCGCGGCACCACCGTCCCCGGGCCCGTGGACGGCCTCCTGCAAGGTAGCCAACATCTGCTCCAGGGCGCCGCGATCGAGCCCGCTCCATGTGGCGGTGGCATGCAGGCGGGGCACATTCACGGGGTCGGCCTGCGGCCGCATGGCCTGAAGGTCCTCGACTTCTAGCGCAACGGAAAACGCCACGTCATTCGCTGTGGGCGTCGAAGACTCGGTATGCAAACGCCCGGCAAATGTCGTCATGCGTGTGTCGGACGGCTTGAACGTGAATCTGTCGACGCCGATCGTCTGCGAGGTCTGCCAGTCTTCCGCCCGGCGCGGCGGGCCAGCCACCGCGGGCCCTTGCCAATCGATGGTCAGCCCGCGCACATCCAAGCGTCCGGTGTCTTTTTGCACGAGCACACGGGGCATATCCATCGACAACGCGAATCGGCTCGTATCGGGCACGTAATGAAGTCTTGCGGTTAACCCGCCCCAGGCGATATGGCGAATATCGCCCGCTGCAGGGGACATGCTGCGCTCGGCCGCCGGCGACACGACTTCAATATCCACATCGCCGAACCAGCCGATGGCTGCGCTGCCCGTGGCCGGCATTTCATCGAAAACCCCAAATCTCGGGGATCGCCGCAGTTCGAGATCCATGGTGACCCACTGCAGATTCGGCAGGGGTCCATGATCGATATCCATGCCGAACTGAAGCACGCCGGGCCCGGGGCCGACCGCGACCCGTGCCCGGGCGTCGAACCAGCCACGGTCATAATCGAGCAGCCGGATCGGCAGTTGCGACTGCGCCGAAACGCCCGCGAGCCAGTCGCGAAACGAGGCCTCGAAATGCCGGCCGACAAAATACGGTACGACAAGCGCGCCGACGCCCGCGAGTACGATCAACAAGCCGAAAAAACGCGCAACAACCCGCATTCGTCCCCCATACGGCGCCAAACCCGACGCCTGTTTCCCCGGCGGCAAACTTAGCTGTTTGCGCGACCTTGCTCAAGCCCGCGGCAATCCCCACGGCGGCTGCCGAGCACCATGGCGCACCACACATCGTGGCGCTGCCTGCAGGTTCGCAGCATGCGATGATGTCGCATGCACGACTTTTCTTCCCTGGCGCTGCGGCGCGAACTGATCGAAAGCGCGGCCGCACGCGGCTTCACCCATATGACGCCGATTCAGGCCCAGAGCCTGCCGGCCATTCTGGCCGGCGCCGACGTACTCGGCCAGGCCGATACCGGCAGCGGCAAGACCGCCGCCTTCGGTTTCGGCCTGCTCAACAAGCTTGTGGTCGCGCGTGCCGAGACCCAGGCGCTGGTGCTCTGCCCGACGCGCGAGCTGGCCGACCAGGTCGGCCAGGCGCTGCGCCAGTTCGCGGCCCCGATCGCGAACGTGAAGCTCATGACCCTGTGCGGCGGCACACCCATGCGCGCCCAGGTCAATTCGCTGGCCCAGCCGCCGCATGTGGTGGTGGGCACGCCCGGCCGCGTGCTCGCCCATCTGCGCCGCGAGAGCCTGCAGGCCCACGCGCTGCAAACGCTGGTGCTCGATGAAGCCGATCGCATGCTCGACATGGGCTTCATCGACGATATCGAAGCGATCGTGGCCAGCCTGCCGGACGACCGGCAAACGCTGCTTTTTTCTGCGACCTGGCCGGACGCCATCCGCGATATATCGACCCGGTTGCAGCGCGACCCCGAGCAAATCACTGCCACCCAGGACAACCAGCCGCTACGCATCAGCCAGGTCTTCCACCAGGTCGACGACGCCGACAAGCTCGGCGCCCTGGAACGGGTGCTGGCCGACACCCAGCAACGTCGCAAGGCCTTTACCCAGGCGCTGGTGTTTTGCAATCGGCGCGATGAAGTCGATCGCGTATGCGCCTATCTCAACCAGCGCGGGGTATCCGCGCTGGCGCTGCACGGCGATCGGGAGCAGCGCGAACGCGACGAAGTACTGCTGCGTTTCGCCAATCAGAGCTGTGCGGTACTGGTCGCCACCGACGTGGCCGCCCGCGGGCTGGATATCGCAGCCCTGCCGCTGGTGGTCAGCCTGGACCTGGCCCGCGATATCGACACGCATACCCATCGTATCGGGCGTACCGGCCGGGCCGGCGAAGCCGGGCGCGCGGTGTCGTTGTGTACGCCGCGCGAGCGAGAGCGCGCCGAACGTATTGCGGCCGCCGGGGGCTTTCGCCTGAACTGGTCGCGATGGCCGCAGACACAGGCGGCGGCCCGCGCCCAGCCGCCCATGGCCACCCTGGTCATTCAGGGCGGCCGGCGCGACAAGCTGCGCCCGGGCGATATTCTGGGTGCCTTGACCGGCGACGGCGGCCTCGCTGGCGACGAGGTGGGCAAGATCGAGATCAGCCCGGTGCGCAGCTATGTGGCCGTCGCCCGCGGCCGCGCGGTTGCGGCACGGGATCGGCTACGCCAGGCCGGCATCAAGAAGCGGCGGTTTCGGGTCGCCGTGCTGGGCGACTGAATGCCCTCCCGTGCGCCCAGGAACTTGACCGCTTATTCTTTGTACCGGCATCGAATTGCTCATTCACTTACGCCAACGCCTTGTCGCGTCGGCCCGCGTTGGCTGCCCGGCTGGCCCTGCAGCGGTTTATCAACGCCGCGGCCTGCCGATACAGCTCAATACATGGCGTGACTCAAGTGATCGTTCATGCCGCCGTTGACCCTTCAGGCGTCGCTGCGTGTCCACTCGGGGCGCGGCCATGTCTGCCTTTCGACCGACCTGTTCAGCTGGAAACCGGATTATGACCACGACCGCCGATCACCCTTACCGTCTCGTCACCCGTAGCGACTTCGACGGCCTAGTATGCGCCATGCTGCTCAAGGAGCTGCAGTTGATCGACGACATCAAGTTCGTCCATCCGAAGGACATGCAGGACGGCAAGATCGAGATCAACGATCGCGACATCACCACCAACCTGCCCTATGTGGAAGGCGTGCATCTGGCCTTCGATCATCACTCCTCGGAAACGCTGCGCGTAGGCCAGCGCGATAACCACATCATCGATCCGAAGGCCCCCTCGGCTGCCCGTGTGGTGTACGACTATTACGGCGGCAAGCAACGCTTTCCGCGTATTTCCGAAGACATGATGGAAGCCGTGGACCGCGGCGATTCGGCCGACTTCAACAAGGATCAGGTCCTCGACCCGCAGGGCTGGGACCTGATGAACTTCATCATGGACGCGCGTACCGGCCTGGGCCGTTTTCGCGAATTCCGTATCAGCAACTATCAGCTGATGATGGAACTGATCGACTACTGCCTGCATCACGACGTTGACGAAGTGCTGGCGCTGCCCGACGTCAAGGAACGCACCGATCTATACTTCGAACAGCAGGCGAAGTTCGAGGAACAGGTCAAACGCTGTGCCAGCGTTCACGACAATCTGGTGGTGCTCGATCTGCGCGATGAAGACACCATCTGGGCGGGCAACCGCTTCATCATCTATGCGCTGTTCCCGCAAACCAACATCTCCATGCACGTGATGTGGGGCTTTCGCCAGCAGAACACGGTGTTCGCCGTCGGCAAGAGCATCTTCGACAAATCCTCGAATACCGACGTCGGCAAGCTGATGCTGGAATACGGGGGTGGGGGCCATGCCGCGGCTGGCACCTGTCAGGTCGATAGCGCCCGCGCCGAGACGGTTCGCGACGAACTCATCGCGCGTATTACCGCAGACGGCTGACGCCGCCCGACCGTGCTTTTGGCGAGGCGGCCGCTCTCGGGAGCGGCCGTTTTCTCTGCGCTGTGCCAGCCCCGGGGCCAACACGCACGGTCGCCCCTGCCTTCTGTTTCCACACGCTAAAGGCCCCGTCCGGCCTGTTAAAGCGCGAGGATCACGCGCCGTTATCCGGTCAACAATCCCCGCACACGATAGCCCGGGCCGGTGCGATGTCATTCCACTTTCGACAAGAACGCGCCCCCGGCCGGCGATACCGCCCGCTTGAAGCAATTGGCTGGGGCGGCGAAGAGTTTCTGATGATCTTGCCGCGCACCGAGCCCGACGAAGCCGAAGCGCTCGCCCAACGTCTGCGCGAACAGACCGAAGGGCAGCCTTTCGCAGTCGGCGATCAGAGCCTGCAGGTCACGATCAGTATCGGTGTGGCCACAACCCAGACAGATGACGTGGATTAGAAACGGCCATCAATCGTGCCGATCAGGCGCTCTATCGAGCCAAACGTGGAACAACCCGGCCACGAACCGACACCAAGGGGCAGTGAGATACAGGGCCGGTCATAGGCTGATCGAGTCGGCCTGCCTGTGGCACACCAAATAAAAGAAATATTTATTTTCAAACATTTCCGGCGCGATTTAGCGAAACGTTAATATCCGGGTAACACCCTCTTGTCTCATTTTCATACAAGGGGACTGTGAAGCCATGGAACATTGGCACGAACGATATCGACGATCACGCAGCCTGTTTGCGATGCTGCTGATCCTGCTTGTCGCGCTGGCGCTGACCGGATGCAGCGACGACGACAACGACCGCGTGACCGACACGCCCGCAACCGGTGGCGAACAGAGCGACGACGACACCACGAACGACACCGAGGCGGCCAACGCATTCACGCTTGCGGTATTACCGGATACCCAGAAGTACTCGCGTTATTCGCCCGAGCGTTTCGACGCCCAGACCCGCTGGATCGCCAACAACTACCAGGCCGAGAAGATCGCCTTCACGATGCATCTGGGCGACGTGGTCGACCTGGCCGATTCGCCCCAGGAATGGACGGCGGCCATGCAGTCGCTGTCGGTGCTCAACGACAACCCACAAACGCCCTACAGCGTGCTGGCCGGCAACCACGACGTGCTGCAATCCTGGCAGTACGACACCGAGCGCGACCTGGCCGCCGAGCCCTATCTCGACTATTTCTCGCCCGATCAGCAGGCGGCACGTTTCTCGACGTTCCAGGGCGCCGACCCGACCGGCTTCGGTAGCTACCACATCTTTCAGGGTGCCGAGCGCCAGTATCTGGTTCTCGCGCTGGACTGGCGTACCGCCTTCGCCACCATCGACTGGGCCCAGTCGGTGCTGGACGCGCATCCGAACATGCCGACCATTCTGACCACGCATCAGCTGCTCAATATCGGCGCCGGCGATGAAGGCGACACCAACGCCATTTTCACCGACCACGGGCTGCGGCTTTGGCAGGGCCTGATCTACGACAACGACCAGATCTTTCTGACCATCAACGGCCATCACCATGGCGAAGCGTCGATGATCGCCAAGAACCGCTATGGTCGCGATGTGTTCATGGAAGTCGTGGACTACCAGTCCGGCTTCTGGGGCGGCAACGGCATGCTGCAGCTCATTACGTTCGACACCGACAACGACATGCTGCGGTTCCGTTCTTTCTCGCCGTGGGCGGCAGCCATCCCGCAAGCCGAACGCGGGCCCGAAGATGAAGTCGAGCGCTGGAACTTCAGCGTACCGATGGATTTCGATGAACGCTTCGCCGGCCTGAACCAGAACGCGCTTCCCGCCTCTGCCGGCAATATCGACGGCACCGAAGCCTACTGGATTCTGGACGAAGACCATCAGGTCACGGGCGCCAACGGCAATCCCGCGTTCATCGATGCCTCGGGCAACGGCAACACCATGCAACTCACCGGACTGGCACCGGGCAGCGGCGATGAATCGGAGTATTTCCGCGTCGTCGACGATGCGCCTGCCTTCGGCCATGCCAGGGGCTCGGCACGGTTCACGCCGAACGGCGGCTATTCCGGCTACTATCTGCGCAGCGACGCGCCGGGCCTGACGTTTGACGAGGCCGCCAGCGGCAACGGCGGCTATCTGCCGCAGTACACCATCGAAGCGGTCGTACGCCTGCCCCGCGACTGGTCCGCCGACGCCTACGACTGGGCAGGCGTGCTCAACCATCTGCGCAACGTCAGCGATATCTGCAACTTCCATAACCTGGATTGCAGCGGCGGCGACACCGCGCCGGGACTCAATATTTCTTCGCTCGCGGAAATGCAGTGGGTGACGGTGTCCCAGAACGGCAAGATGGAAGACGCCTGGTCCTGGGAGCTCGATCGCGAGCGCTGGTACCACGTCGCACTGGTCAACGACGGCGAATACCTGCGTATGTACGTCAATGGCCAGCAGACCATGCGCTCGGCCCAGGCAGTCAAGCAGGGGCTGCTCGCCGCCCCCGGCCGTCCGTGGTCGATCGGCATGAACGGCACCGAGAACGATCCCGGCAACCTGTTCTTTGGCGACATCGCCGAAGTACGCATCAACAGCCGCGTACTCGAACCCGCCGAATGGCTTTATAGCCAGTAGAAAGCACGCCGGCCCGCCGCCGCACGATCGGCGCGCGGGCCGGTCTTCTATCAATACACTCGAGACGCTCGAGCGCCTCACCCCCTCCTCGCCCGTCATCCCTCATTTGGCGGGCGCTTTTTCCATCCCCCCGCAACGATCGACCAGTCGACGACAGCCGCACAGGGTGCGGCCCCGGTGGGCACTCATCTGCGTTGAACGTAGCCGAAGTCCTGCCTCGCGAAGCAACGCCGCGTCCCCAGGCTCGGGCTTGATCGCAGCGCGCGTTTCGGTCAGCGTTGCCTGCTATCCTTCTCGTGTCGGCCCGGCCGCATGTTCGATGATCTTTCCCTGCGCTGGCTTGCGGGTCAGGCGTTCGGCCTGATTGCGCTGACGCTTTGCGTAGCCGGTTTTGCCAGCAAGCGCGACGATCGCCTGTTCTTTCTACTGTTGTTCGCCAACGTCGCCTTCGCCCTGCAGTTCGCGATGTTTCGCAGCTGGGCCGCCGCCGCGATCGCGGCCCTGATCGTGCTGCGCATCCATTGGGTTCGGCGCTACAAGGGCAGCGCGGCGGTCATGCTGGTCATGGCAGGCCTGACCGTGATCGCCGCCGTTGTGACCTGGTCCGCGCCCCGCGATGCCTGGGCCCTGGCCGCCGGCCTGATCGGCACCTACGGCATGTTCATGCTCGAGGGCATTGCCATGCGCTGGCTGCTGGCGGTGGCCGCCTTCTGCTGGGTCATCAGCAACCTGCTGGTCGGCTCAATCGGCGGCACCCTGGCCGAGTCCCTCATTCTGGTGACCAACCTGGTCACCATCGTCAGGCTCTATCGCGCCCGCAGACAAGACTGATCGCGGCATCTTTCCCATTACTCCGACGAGGCCCTGTTTGACGGCGTACTGGCGCCTGCATAGGTTAGTCAAGGGAACGAAACACGTAGCGAATAGAATCCGCGTGTTCTCGAACACGACTGCTCAAAAAACAATACCTGCAGGCGGATCACAATTTGAATAGGGGGACGGGGATGCGATACGGGATATCAGGCATGGCTGCGCTTGGCCGCGGCCTATCTTTTTCGGCGCTGTTGCTCGGTGCCACACTGGCCGGCGCCAATACGGATATGGCGGATAGTCCGCTCCAAGACGCGCAGACAGTTACCGATAATAATTCGGCACAGGGTATAGCCATACTCAGCGACGCTCTCGGCAACGTCGTCACCCTTTACGAGGCAAATCAGAGCGACGATAACGATGCGATCCTCGCTCGACGGTTTCCAAACAACGGCGATGGTTTGGGCGAACCCGTCATAATCGATACGCTCACTGCAGCAGAGAGTCGTCTGGATAGCGAAGCTGCTATGGAATCGGACGGCGATATCGTGCTGGTCTGGAATCAGCTGCCGGAAGCCAATAGCGGCGAGCGACCGCTGGTACTGCAACGCTTCGATCGGGACTTTCAGGCGACAGGCGGCCGTTCGATACTTACCGCCGACGCAAACGGGCTGGCCGATATGGACGTCAACGACAATGGCGATATGGTCGCGGCCTGGCCCATCGATAACGATACCGTGTTCGGCGCCCAGGTCATCCAGCGTTTCAACGCCCAGGGCGACGCGACAAGCGACATGTTTACGCTTGTCGACGACGACAACGAGTTGATTACCGACGTCGCGATCGCGCCGTCGGGTGCATTCGTGGCCAGCTATATCGACGGCCGGAGCGATTCGACGAGGAATGCGTCGGTCTACGTCCAGCTGTTCGATGCGCAGGGCCAACGGCTAGGCGACCCCATTCAGGTAAATAGCGACGCGACCGATTCATTCAGGACTGCAGTCGACATGGACACCGAGGGCCGGTTCGTCGTGGCGTGGAGCGACGACGACGCCGAAATCGTGACCGCCCGCCGTTTCGATAGCACAGGCCAGCCACTGGGAGAGCAGTTCCAGGTGAGCGGTAATGAAGGCAATCGTGACCCCCGTCTCGCCTACGACGCCAAGGGACGGTTCGTTGTCCTCTGGCGTGGCAACGATGAAGTCTTTGCCCGACGTTATAACGCACAGGGCGAACCCGCCGAAGTCGTCACGCTCTACAGCGGCCAGACGCCGGCATACCTTGATGTCGCCAGCGATGCCGACGGCGACTACGCTGCAATCTGGACTGAAATCTCTGACAATTCGCCCGACCGGGCATTTATGCGCGGCGCTATGTCGGCGCGGAAAACGTGGATCTGGCGGTCAGTCTGGTACCCGCGAACAATTCGGTCGCGCCCGGCGCAACGGTCGGCTATCGACTGGCGGTCGATAACAACCACGAAATTGTGGCACCCGTGCGCACCGAACTCCCCGGCGCGAACACGATCAACCAGGCCATCGGTGCGGCCACCGGCGTAGTCACGACGGTCACGCTGCCGGCTGGCCTGTCAGAGATCACGATATCCGATCAGAGCGCGCTCGTGGGACGCAGCTTCGACTGCAACACAACAGCCGCCACTACGCGAACCTGCCGGCTCGCCGGGGCGTTGTACGCCGGCGAAAGCCTGTCCGCGCGCATTACCGCTACGGCCGGCGATAAGCTACAAACCCTGGAAAGCACGGTTGCGGTCACGGCCCGCCAGTTCGATAGCGACGAATCCTCGGATACCGGTAATAATCGCGATAGCGCCAGCGTTTCGGTTACCGCCGACAGCGCAGGCGATGCCAGCGACGCCGGGGCGAACGAGGACGACGATAGTGGCAGCGGGGGCGGCTGCACGATGACCGGCAACGCAGCTTTCGATCCGACGTTCTTCATTCTGCTCGCCTGTGCGGGGTTGCTGCTGGCCAGTCGTCATCGCAAACGTGTAGACGTTCGCCGGGCGGCCCAGTAAAAGGCTGCGCCGCATGCGGCCCCTCGCCTAGGGCGCGGGGCGCGGGGCTGTTGCCCGAGCGTCGCATCGGACCGGTGACGTTGCCTGCTCTGGACTACGGTAGCTTGCTCGCGCGTCGCTACCGAACGTCTGGCGCAGCGCATGACGCTAGTCGACCCGTTGGCACCAGACGCACAGTCGGCGGCTGGTCTGCCGGGCGCTCAGCGCGGGCGGTGCGTAAACCGATGGTCGAGTGAGTCATCGGTCAAAGCGCAGAGCACGCGGCTCCAGCCTGGCTTGGTAACAGGCCTTGCCAACCCGGGCGACGCGACCCGCTGCCCTCGAACTCGTGGCTGTGCGAAAAAAACCACCGGGCGTTCGCAAACAAAAAGCCCGCTGCCTGAAACCGTTCAGACAGCGGGCCCGAGTTGGCCGAATTGGCTTATTGCAGGTTCAGTTCGTAGACCCGCTCGTCGTTGTCGTTCACGCGTATGAAACGCGCGTCGAAGGCGTCGCTGGCCATGGACTGCTCCTCGACGAAGTTGCGGGCGCGGTCGGTGTTGGGCACCCGGAAGGTCAGCGTGAGATCCACGCCGCTCTGGATGGGCGCAAACCGCCAGTTGCCGTCGGCCGTGGGCGTGACCGGCGTATTATCGCGAATATAGTCGGCCAGAATCGTGCGATTGGCGTCGGGCGAGTTGAACAAGATGTGATCGGGGCCGGTGCCCGGGAACTGGCCGCCGTTGGCGCGATAGTTGTTGGTGGCCACGATGAATTCCTGATCATCACGCACCGCCTGGCCGTCATAGCTCAGGTTGCGGATACGATTGGCGTCGGCGTTCACCACCTGGCAGCTACGGTCAAAGCGCGGCGGCTGGGTGACGTCGATCTGATAGCTCACGCCGTCGATCACGTCGAAGTTGTAGGTGGGAAAGCCGGTGTAGTTGACCAGGGGCTGCGGCTCACTTGACTCAGGGTCGATCTGGAAGAACTGCGACGCCGAGCATTCCAGCCAGCCCTTGAGTTCGCGGCCGGTGACCTTCACCGCGACCAGCGTATTCGGGTAGAGATACAGATCCGCGGCGTTGCGCAGGGTCAGTTCACCCTCGGGCACGGTGGTGAAGTCGCTTTCGTTGGCACAGACGCCGTTGCGATCGCAGGCCTTGAACGGCGCGGCGGCCGACAGAACCGGCAGATCCTGCAGGTTGACGTCGCCCTTGATCAGATTTTCCACGTAGGCCTTCTGGGAATCGGCCACGATCTGAACCGATGGATCGTCCTTGACCAGCGCCAGGAAGCTGAAAATATCGTCGGTGGATCTGCCCAGCGGCTGGCTCATGTAGTCGCGGGTGGCCTGGTCGTCGCTGGCGATGAGCGCCTTGATGGTGCCGTCGGCTTCCACCAGCGACTTGCCGTCGGCAAAGATCGGACGCGCAGTGGCCTTGGCTTCGGCGACGCGCCAGGTTTCGGTTTCGGGGTCGTAGTTGAGCGTGAAGTCCACGATGCCCAGATGATCACCCCAGAAGCCGGGCATGACCGCGGGTACGCCCTTGATCGCGCCCCGCTCGAGATCGACATCCGGCGTATCGGCAAACGCCGGGCCGGGGAACACCAGATGGGCATGGCCCATGAGGATGGCGTCGATACCGGGCACATCGGCGAGATACCAGCTGCTGTTCTCGGCGCGCTTGGCCGGGTCGTAGTCTTCGGTATTCACGCCGGAATGGGCGATCGCCACCACCAGATCGGCGCCCTTCTCTTTCATCTCGGGCACATAGCGCTCGGCCATGGCCTTGATGTCCTTGGTGACGACAGTGCCTTCCAGATTGGAGCGATCCCACTGCATGATCTGCGGCGGCACGAAGCCGATAAAGCCGACCGTGATCTCGTGCTGGCGACCATCGCGGTCGGTCAGCGACTGGGTGACCAGCTTGTAAGGCTCGAAGTACGGCACGTCGTTGTCGGGATTATCGTCGCCATCGTCCTTGAAGATGTTGGCGCTGATATAGCCGAAGTTGGCGTCATCGACGGCGTTGGCCAGATAGTCCAGCCCGTAGTTGAACTCGTGGTTGCCGTAGTTGGCCACGACATAGTTGAGCGTATTCATGGCCGTATAGACGGGGTGTACCTCACCCTTGGCCAGCCCCTCGGCGGCACGCCAGTCGCCCATCGGGCTGCCCTGGATGAGATCGCCGTTGTCCACCAGCATGGTGTTGCCGGTGACATTCATTTCCTCGCGGGCTTGATGAACGAGCGTGGCGGTACGCACCAGGCCGATGCCCGGGTCCGGCGTGTCGTTGTAGTAGTTGTAGTCGTTGACGTTGGCGTGGATATCGGTGGTTTCCATCACCCGGAAATCCACCGTGGCCGTCTGCGCGGGGCTCGCATCCGAGCCGGCGTTATCGCGCGCCACCGTATCGTCGTCGTTGTCGTCGCTACAGCCGCTGAGGACGACGCCCAGCGCGAGCGCGCCAAAAACGAGCATGCGTTTCGACAGCAAGGGCATACGTTGAATCGAAGTCATGATGTAAACCGCAGAATGATGTGAAAAGGTAAGAACGAAGGGTTTATCAACCGTCGCACTGCACGATCGCGAGCGAATCCACCGACTCGATGCTGGCCTCGCCGGCATATTCGTCGCGCATACCGCCGCGAACGGAGACGGTCTCGTCGACGATGCCGGGGTTGTTGGCCGGGCTGTACATGCCGCGCTGGCCGGATTCGAGCTTGACCACGATGGTGGCGCTGGCTGCCAGGTCGCCCAGGCGTAGCGCGTAGGGGTCGTTCACGCCTTCGATCACCCGGCCCACCACGTCCAGCGAGGTACCGTTGGAGGCCGCACGGGCCGTGGCCACTGATACGCCGTTGTCGTCACCGCAGTCGCCGGCGTCGTTGCCGGCCGAGGCGTCGACGATTTCAAGATCGCGCGTCGATTCCAGGCTCGGCCCGTCGATATAGGTATCGCGGGTGCCGGTTACGCGCAGGGTCTTTCCGACCAGCGACGGGTCGTTCTCCGGGCTGAAACGCTCACGATCGCCGGCTTCGAGCTTGACGTAGATCGTGGCCGAGTCGTCGTTCAGGTCCGCCAGTTCAAGGGCGTACTGGTCATTGACGGCTCTCGTGATGCGCCCGATGGCGGTCAGCGTAGTGCCTTCGTTAGCGGCCAGTGCCTGGCTTACCGATACGTCGTCCCCGGTACCCGCATCGGGCGACGACGTAGCGCCGCCCACCGGCTGCGGGGCCCCGTAGGCGCCGTTGGCAAAGGTGGCCGGATCGAACGGATCGTAGCCACTATCGGGCTGACGCCAGGGCGCGCCGTTGTCGGGGTCGGACTTTTCCACGTCCGCCATCGGCGTGGGCGTCGCTTCGCCGGCCGGATGCGCAGCGCTGGCAAACTGCGTATAGCTTTCCGGCGTGGCCAGCCAGTCGACGATCTGTGTCGACAGCCGCGCGGCATTGCCGCTATCGGTCCAGCCGGGATAGGTGCTCTTGTCGCCGCCGTTCTCTTCGCGACGATAGCGCGGCGTGTCGTCCTCGATCGGGCTGGAGTCGCCGATGAAGGCGGCCTTGCCGGCGCCGGCCTTGGCGATCGCCACATAGGGGCCTTCCGCGCGGCCGCCGAAATACACGCCGCGATCGACTGCCGGCCCCCACTTCTCGGGGCTGTCGCTGGGCGAGAAATACACCAGCCCCTTGGCCCGATTGGGGTCGACGATCGCCAGCGTGGCCCCGCCGGCCATGAGGATCGGCGCCACCCTGTCGGTCAGCCCCTCGACCGAAGCCGGGTCTTCGATGCCGCTCACACCCGATTTCCAGTCGATGCCGTTGAAGCGATAACGCACGCCGAAGGTCTCGGCCAGCCAGCCGGCATCCGCCGTACCCGGGTTGCGCAGATCGCCGTAGGCACCGCCTTTGTTATAGACGGTGCGATCCGAGCGGTTGTAGCCGTTGAACACCTCGGTGGCGTCCCAGGTATTCAGGTTGCGATCGGCGTTGTAATGGTCGGCGATGAAATAGAGCCCGCCGCCTTCGGCCAGGAAGCGTTCGAGCGCATCCTGTTCGGCGCGGGTGAAGGGGCGATTGCTTTCGGCGAGTACCAGCACGCTGGCCTGGCGAATGCCGGCATAGGTAATGACGGCTTCGTTGGCGTCGGTCGCCGACTGGCTCGGGTCGCTGTAGTCATCGACGAAGTCGATGATGCCGTTGTCGTTCTTATCGACGCCGCGGTATTCGCCTACGGTATAGCCGCGTGCGACAAGCGCATCCGCAAAGTCCGAAAAGGCGCCGTCGAGCACCCAGTCGGCGTTGCCTTGCGTGCCCCCGTGGGAGACGTCGAACAGCACGGTCTTGCCGTTGTCGGCTGCCGCACTCGGCGTCTTGATCGGCGCCGGGTAGTTCCAGCCGTAGTCCGCAGCGCCCGCGCCAGGCGCGACCGCAAGCAACAGCGAGAACAGGACAAATCCGGTACGAATCGATCGGCTTTTCATGGCGCCCCCTGCTTTCAGAGCCTGGAACGCTAGCAGCCGAATATGACCCCTATATGTAATGCATCGTACCCGTACGCGTGATCACACCGGGCCAGGCACGAGACGCGCGGTTACCAAGCGATGCCGATCAGATCGCGGCGAATCGATTCGAAGTAATAAAGCGAATCATCGCCTGCCACGGCGCGCCGCTGGTCGGCACGCGCGTAGAGCCTGCGCCTTGGTGCCGAAAGCGAAATGGGCAACCCGGTTCCACCCAGAAAGACGCCAGTCCGGCGCACCGGACTGACGTTGCATACCGGCTAATGCCGGCCTCTCCAAGGCTTACGCCGGGCCGAAGCCGGTTCTACAAGAATTTCTTGTCCTGAGACTTTGCGGCCTTTTCGGCACGCTTTTCCTTCAAGGTTCGCGTAGGCGCTTTCTTGCCCTGCTTCTTGCGATCCATTCCCTTACTCATGATGACTGCTCCTGGCTGTTCATTCGATGGCAATGGCGCTGGACTGTGTTCCCGCCGACCGCCTGGGTGGGGAAACGCAACCCCGCGTGGACGGGCGCGCTCAGCCGCCGCTATGGACGGCGCGCTTGCGCCCGTTGGATCGAGTGTAGTCCTATTTGCGCCGGCGCGAACAAACTTTTCGCGCCGCCGATAAGCGTCCGGGCTGCGGCTCGCCGGCGATCGCGAATCGGCCTCTTTCCGGGGCGGGTTATACAGCTTCCGTGTTCGTTTGCTGGCGTGCGCAAGCTGCAAGCGGCTCGAATACGACCACCCGATTACGGCCCTGCGTCTTGGCCTCGTACAAGGCGCGGTCCGCAATCGTAAACAGCGTTTTCAAACTGCCGTCTTCATCCAGTACGCCGGCGCTGGCGCCCACGCTCACGGTCACCACGTCCGTGGTCACGCTGTAGCCATGGGGCAGCGCCAGGCGTTCAACGGCGGCACGAAACTGTTCCGCGAACAGCGCGATATCCGTCGATTCCCTTGCCACGCGCACGGCCACGAATTCCTCGCCGCCGATACGAGCCAGGCGCGTGCGTCCATCCAGCGCATAATCCAACGCCTTGGCGACGAGCTTGAGCGCCTCGTCGCCTGCCGGATGCCCATAGTTGTCGTTGTACGGTTTGAAGCTGTCGATATCGAGCATGGCCAGCACCACCCATGCCTCGCTGCCAGCCTGTTCGATATCCTTGGCCAGTGCGATATCCAGCCCGCGCCGGTTGGACAGACCGGTCAACGGATCGATCGCTGCCAGCCGGTCGAGAATATCGCGCTGCTCCGAAAGCTGTCTTTGCCGAATTCTTTCGCGCGTCACCAGCAGGAAATGACGCCGGCGCTCGTTCTCGGTCGACCAGTTGGCATACACCGCAGGGATGAGAAGAACCACGCCGGTCGCCAGATAAGGCATCTTGAACGCGGGCGCGATGCCGGGCCCGAGCAGAACGGTGGCCGCCAGCAGCGCGAAGGTGGCCACGGTAAGCCCCAGTGCCATCCGAAATGGCAGCGCCATGAGCGTCAACGCAAAGAAAATGAGCGCGTAGTTACCGAGCAGATAACCCTGTGACTCCGCCCGGTCGGAAAGCAGAATCAGGCCCGACAAAATGGCGATCCCGCCCCAGCACAGCACGCAGGACAGCAGTTGTTGCCATACCAGCGGAATATTCGGGCGGCTGACCAGATACAGCCCAAGGCAGCCGATCGGCAGGCAGACACACAGCCGCATGAACCACACCAGCCCGATGATATCGGTCAGGACCCACCAGTCGAGCAGCGCGAAAGCGGTGTAGTTGAAAATACCCAACATAACCGCAGCGACCAGAATCTGGCGCTTCTGCGGTTCGACGTAACGTTCGTATTCGGCGACCAGGCCCGGCGCGATCGCAACTGCCTTGAGCAAACCATCCGCCGCCAAGGCACGCTCCAGCCTCGTTGCCTCTTCTGTCATCTGTGTTCCTCTAGCCCTATCTCCCCAACTGCGCATTAAGCAGTATCGACCCCTGCCAAACAGCCTTTAAGCCGCAAATAGCACCGATACACGACCTTTAAATACCACGGTTGTATGCACCGCAGCTAAAACAGGCGCTTGGGCAAGTATCTGGGTCTATTGGCAAGGCCGCGACCGTTCGCGGCCACGGCCTGAGAAGCGGCGCCGAGTTCTATTACTTCGGTTTCGCCACGCCTTCGAGCCCACACCGAAATTACGCCGAATAATCCCGTACGTTCTCCAGCACCCAGGCGCTGTCGGCAAGCGCTTCGGAATGACCATGCAGTACGTTCACGCTGCCGGTGCCTTCCATGACCACCGCCTGGATCGTGGTGTAGTCCACGATGTTGGCGCTGCGCACGATCCGGCGCAGGTCGTCTTCGGTGACCCGCGCCACGCGCATATTCTCGGCCAGCATGCGACCGCCCTCGCCCATGAGCCGTATCGGCCGGTTGTCCACCGCTCTTTCGACCGACGCCTTGCGCGAGCGCCAGCGCGACACCACGAGCTGACAGCCGTAAAGCAGCAACAAGGCGAACCCACCCGCCATCAGCGAGGGCGACTCGGCGACGATGGTGGTCGCAATCGTCGAGCCGATCGCGACCACGATCGCCACATCGAACGCCGACATCTCGGCAAAACTGCGCACGCCGGCCGCGCGGACAAACACCAGCACGGCGGCATACATCGCCAGGGTAGTGACAAGCACACCCAGCAGCGCCTGCGGTGAGGCCAAAAACCATTCATACGCCATATCGTTCACCGAACTATCGGTTGTAAGGGCGGCGCAGCGTACGCGACCCGCCCACCCACCGAAAGCACGGTCCGAACGGCCGTACGCCCTATCGGGCGCGCGCCGGGCCGACCCGCTGCAGCCCGGCCGAACAACACGCCGCGCCGCGTCCGGCGTAGAGAACCGATGCTCAGACGACCATGCCGGCGGTTTTGGTTTCCAGATATTCGGCGATGCCTTCCTGGGCGCCCTCGCGCCCCATGCCGCTGGCCTTCATGCCGCCGAAGGGCGCGGCCGCGCTCGTCGGGTTGATATCGTTGATGCCGATGATGCCGAAATCCAGGCCCTCGAAGGCGCGCATGCAGGTGTCGAGCCGATCGCTGTACACATAGGCGGCCAGGCCGTACTCGGTATCGTTGGCCAGCGCGATCAGGTCGTCCTCGTCACGATAGGTGATTACCGGCGCCACCGGGCCGAAGGTTTCTTCGCGATAGATACGCATCTTCGGCGTCACGCCGGAGACGATCGTCGGCGCATAGAAATGCCCCTGCGCGAGCGCGCCTTCGCGCATGCGCACGCCGCCGTGCGCCACCTGGGCGCCCTGAGCGACGGCGTCCTGTACCTGGGCGTCTACCTTGTCGACGGCGGCTTCGTTGATCAGCGGGCCTATACCAATGCCCTCCTCCATGCCGTTGCCCACCCGCAGACGGGCCACGCGGCGGGTCAGCTCACCCAGAAACGCCTCGCAGTGATCTTCATGCACATAGATACGGTTGGGGCTGATACAGGTCTGGCCCATATTGAGAAACTTCACCAGCGACAGCCCCTTGGCCGCATGTACCGGGTCGGCATCGGGGAAGACCAGCGCCGGCGCGTGGCCACCCAGCTCCATGGACACACGTTTGAGATGCAGCGCGGCCTCGGCGTTGAGCTTGCGCCCCACCGCGGTGGAGCCGGTGAAGGTGAGCTTGCGCACGCGCGCGTCGCTGCAAAACGCCTGCCCGGTGGCGGTCGGGTCGAACACGGTCAGCAGATTGACCACGCCTTTGGGAAAGCCTGCCGCCTCGAAAATTTCGAACATGGCCTTCGCACACAGCGGCGTGCTCTCGGCCGGCTTGAGTACCACGGTACAACCCGCGGCGAGCGCGGGGCCGAGCTTGCGCGTGATCATGGAGATGGGATAGTTCCAGGGCGTAATCGCGCCGACCACGCCCACCGGATCGCGACGCACCATGAAGCGCTGGTTTTCGCGCGCCGAGGGCACCAGCTGGCCATAGACCCGCTTGGCCTCTTCCGCGAACCAGAGCAGAAAATCCGCACCGTAGCCGACTTCCGCCAGCGAGGCCTTGAGCGGCTTGCCCTGCTCGCGGGTCATCAGTTCCGCCAGCTCGCGCTTGCGCTCGGTCATCAGCTCCCAGGCGCGATACAACAGCTGCGCGCGGTGATAGGCGGTGGTGCCCCGCCAGTCGGCGAATGCCGTATGGGCTGCCGCAATCGCGGCGTCGATATCGGCTTCGTTGCAGTCGGGCACCGTATCGATCGTCTCGCCCGTGGCGGGGTTGGTCACTGCAAACGTAGGCCGGCCGTCGAGCCATTCGCCGTTGATGAACATCGTTTCCTCCAAGTTATTGATCGCACCAAGCCGAACATTATGGCGTTCGCAATCCCGTGCTTGCACTCCGGCCAGCGCCCACCCCGGCTGAAGCCAGCCAACAATTGGTCGATACAACATTTCTGACGACACACCGCGATCGGCGAGCGCCGAGACTTACGCCGGGGGCGATGGGTGGCAAGACGTAGAAGAAAATCCGATTTCGAACGCTGGGTCGAACTATTCGCGAAACTGCCCTGGGCCCTCTGTCTGGCGCTGGCGCCCATCGCCTACGTCGGCTTTGCGGCCCTCGTGGATTGGCCCATTCCGCAGGCAACCAGTGCGGCCGAAATCAGCGATGTATTCATCGCCCAGCTGATACGCACCGCCGGCCTGTTCGGCCAGTACATCGCGCCCACGATTCTGCTTCTGGCCGCACTCATGTCGCTGCTGGGAAAGCGTCGTCGTCGGCAGCTCCTGGCAAGCGCCCGTGCCGTCGAGGATGCCGCGCCGATTCTGCAAATGCGCTGGCTGCAGTTCGAGCAATGCATTCATGCCTGGTTTGAAGAACAGGGCTATCGCGTCGCCGCGACGCCTGCCGGTCCCGATGGCGGCATCGATCTGATCCTCAAACGCGACGGCGAGCGATTCTTCGTCCAGTGCAAGCACTGGCGGGCCAGCCGTATCGGCGTGGCGGTCGTGCGTGAACTCTATGGCGTGATGGTCGCCGAGGGCGCGACCGGCGGCTTCGTGGTGGGCGTGGGCGAGTTTACGAGCGCGGCCCGAGAGTTCGCGACCGGCCGCAATATCGAGCTGGTGGATGCGAGTCGTGCCATTGCCGAACGCGACGCCATCGCCGCGCGTTCGGGCGCCAACACGTTCACCCTGGCGCCACAGCCAGCGCCCGCATGCCCACGCTGCCAGGCGCCCATGGTCGAACGTATTGCCCGCAAGGGCGCGAACGCCGGTCAGGCCTTTCATGGCTGCAGCAGGTTTCCGGCCTGTCGCGCGACGCTGGCCATCGACCCCGCACCGGGGAAGTTTTCGCAGGCCATATGAAAACGGCCCCGACGCCAGAAGCGTCGGGGCCGTTATTACGCGGACTCTCTAAGCGGCGAAAAGCGCTTAGTAAATACCCTGCGTATCCGGCGTTTCCAGCGTGCCGGCGTCCACCACGAGGTTGATCGTGGCCAGTTCGTCGCCGCTGATCGAATCCATGCCGTTCACCGCCTCGATGAAGCGGGCGCGTTCGCCGTCCGACACCAGATCCTTGGTGTAGTCGGCCAGCTTGGCTTCGTAGTCCGGGCGCTGCCAGGGCGTGTCGCCGCCGGGGTGGGCGTTGGCACGGGTCTTCTCGTCGGCCACTTCGCTGCCGTCGGCCAGGGTGATGATCATGCGTCCGCCGTAGGCCTGCACGTTCGGGTCCTGGTCGTGGTAGAGGTCTTCCCAGCGCTGATCGAACTGCGTTTCGATACGGGCCATGATGGCGCGCAGTTCGTCTTTTTCGCCCCGCGTCATCTGGTAGGCGCGATCCTTGTGAAACTCGCCAGCCTGAATGCAGCGCGCGATGGCGAACATGATGCTGTGGTCCAGCGTGCCACGCGGCGAATCCGGGTCGATCTTCTGCGGGTCCTGGGCGTCGGTGCCGATCACGTGGTGGGTGTGATGGCTGGTTTCCAGCACAATCTTTTCGATCTTGTCGAGATCGACATCGTCGCCCTTCCTGGGCAGCTGTTCGCGCAGTTGCAGCGCCAGATCGATAATCGCCTGGCCCTGATATTCGAAGGCGTACTGCTTCGGATAGGTCTTCATGATGTTGCGCAGCGCATCGACGCCCGGCTCGGCCAGCTCGACCTTGTAGACCGCGTTTTCGTCATCGCGGCCGTTCAGGAAGCGACGGATGATCGAATCCACGCCTTCATAGACCGGGTTCGGGCCCTTGAGTCCGTGCATGGCGTGGTTGACGGCCTTGATAGAAATCTCGGCCGAAAAGCCCGGCACGAATTCCTTCTGGGCACCGATATCGCCCTTGCGCGACTGGCGCGAGGAAATGGCGTTATGCACGGCGAAGTTGATCGCGTGATAGGTCTGCTCGGTGGTGAGCCCCAGCATGGACGAAATACCGGCCGCGGTGCCGGCCGCGATATGGGTCATATGGTCGACCTTGTGCTTGTGCAGGCAGATGCCGGTGCCGTCGCCCGTGCCCACCAGCGCCACGTGCACTTCATAGGCCACCACGATGCCACGCAGAATGTCCGCACCGCTCACGCCCAGATGCTGGCCCACGGCAATAATCGGCGAGATGTTGTCGTCCGGATGCGAATACTCGGCCGCCAGATAGCAGTCGTCGTTATCGAGAAACCGTACGGCCACGGCGTTGGCAAAGGCCGCCGGCACGGGGCCGAACGTATCCGTCAGACCCCAGACGGTCGCCTTGCCGGCGCCCTTGGCACTCATCGCGTCGGAGCGTGCCACCTTGACCGCGCGCTCGTTGGCGGCACCGAGTGCGATCGCGGCGTTGTCGATGATGCGGTTCTTGGCCATCGCCACGGCTTCGTCGTCCTGCGGGGCGTCCTTCGCCCGCGTGGCCAGCTCGGCCAGCTTCCAGGCCAGCTGCTGCTCGCGGGCCAGATCGCCGCTGGTTTTCTCGACGGCAACGGTGTGGATCGTAGCGCTCATACAACACATTCCTTCTGATTGATCGGGCTAGCCGGCATAGCGCGGCATTGGCGTGGGGCCGATGTTAAACGATTTGACGATTGGCCACGCCCGCAAACGCACCGAAACCGACCTGTCGACCAGGGCAATACGTCGATCTATCGTGGTTTGGGCAGGCGCGAATATGGCGTGATTCGGCGGCCGCTCGGAGAAACCACCGCCCGGATGAGGCAATAAAAAACGGCCCCAGCACCGATGTGCTGCGACCGTTCCACCCCTAACGAATCGGGGCCCGATATCCGTCAGACAAACGTATTGATCTGCGTGCCCACGGTACCGGTGGTGGCCAAAGCCTGTTGCGGCGACACAGAAGACATCAACTGCTGCATCTGTGCGGCCTGGCTGTCGAGCGTGTCTTTTAACAGACTCGCCTGAGCATCCTGGCTTTGGTTGTGTTGCTGTAACGCCATCGCGGTTGCGACGGTCGAACTCACACTTGACGCGTCCATAGTTCTCCTTATTTAAGACATGGAACCGCAAGGGCCTATCGGCGGGCAGCTACGACGCTTGAATCCACCCCTCGCCGTCAGCAACCCGGCCGTTCAGGAATTGAGCGAGCCTTGCTGCAGGACGCATGCTGAATTTTGCGCCCCAACCGACTGAAAACACGGGTGCCATGAGCCGCGAAACCAACACCAAACGCCCCGGCCCCGTGGCTGTTCTGGTCTATTTCCTGCTCGCCTTCCCCGCAGCGGGCATACCGGCCCTGCTATTCGGCATCGCCGAGTCCGCCGGGCCACAGCAACAGTTCGAAGGCTCGGGCGGCACGGGTACGGTCGTTGCCATGTTGATGGCCTATGGCGTGGCGCTTCTGGTTATTCTGGGCACGTATATATCGCTCCATGGCAAGGCCCGACCGTTGTACATGGCCAACGCAATCCTCGGCGCGATGGCGCTTGCGTTGATGATGACCCTCTCCTGGCAAGGGATTATCTGAGGACAGCCAGCCGTGGACGTTTTGGCCCAGTCGCTGGCCAGGCGCGCGCCTTCTGGCATCTCCGCCCTCGCGAATCCGATCCTCGCTCGTCGTGCCCGCAAGAGGATTTGTCGCGTAGACGCCTACGCCCCGCACGCGCAACAAGCGCTTCTTAGTATCGACTAATCATCCGCCACGCTCAGCAGCAGCGCCCGGGCCATGAGGCTCAAATCCTCGATATGTGCTTGGGCCGTTACCGGATCGCGGTCGAGAACATGGGCATATCGCATGCTGCCCCACACCGTTTGCACGAGGGTGTCGATCGTGCGCTTTGGCACCGGGCCGGGCAAATCCGGCCAGGCGTTGACGAGGGGATAGACGCAGCCGCTGCATCGTTCGAAGGCGTGTTGCTGGCGTCCGGCATTGGCGACCAGCGATTCCCGCGCCAGCATTTCCCGATCGAAGTACGGACTATTCGGACTGTGTCCGTAAAGCTGTTGCACGAGCAGCGTCAGCCGGGCCCGCCACGGCCGGTGGGCATTGGCCGTATCAGTCGCGACAAGCTGATCGCAGAGCCGGTCGATACAGTGCTCGTAGTAGCCGGCGAGCAGCGCGGTGCGGTTGGGGAAGTAATCGTAAATGGTGCCGACGCTGTACCCCGTTTCTGCAGCGATGGCGCGGGTTGTGGTCGCCGCTGGCCCGTCGCGCCGCCAAATCCGAACAAAACCGTCGTAAATGGCCTGCACGGTGAATACGGCCCGAGGCTGAGTGGGCTTTTTTCGCGGCCTGGGCAGGCCTGAGCCTTGTCGAGACGACTGCATGGTAAAACCGAACCCCCGTGCAACAAGCCGCTGCTAGCATGATCGCCAGTTTATTTCAGTCGCCGGACGCGCCGGCAAGCAGGGGCCATGACGGACACGATCACACAGTTGATGACCGACAAGACGGATCTTGGACGAACTGTAAAACAGGACGTTCCTCGCCATCGTCCGTTGGCCGAAGGCGAGGCCGCTCTCGCGATCGAAACCTTCGCTCTGACCGCCAACAACATCACCTATGCGGCCTATGGCGATGCCATGCGCTATTGGAATTTCTTCCCCTGCGAAGACGACGGCTACGGCATGATGCCGGTCTGGGGCTTTGCCACGGTCAGCGAAAGTCGTGTTGAAGGGCTCACCGAAGGCACGCGCCTGTACGGCTATTTCCCGATGGCCGACGAGCTGATCGTACAGCCGGTTCACGTGACCCAGCGCGGCTTCGTAGACGGCTCGCCCCATCGCCAGTCGCTGCCCACACCGTACAACCAGTACAGCCGCGCCACCGAAGCGTTGGGGTATGCGCCGGACCTGGCCGACCACCAGATGCTGATGCGGCCGCTGTTCTTTACCTCCTGGATGTTGGCCGATTTTCTCATCGACAACGCCCATTTCGGCGCCGCCCAGCTCATCCTGTCCAGCGCATCGAGCAAGACCGCCTACGGCTGCGCCTTCGCGTTGCAGCAGGCCGGCGTGCGCCTGATCGGGCTGACCTCGCCATCCAATCACGCCACCGTGGAAAGCCTTGGCCTCTACGACCAGGTTTTGACGTACGACGAGGTCGACAAGATCGACTCGACAACGCCTGGCGTGTATATCGATTTTTCCGGTCGCGGCGCGCTGGCCGAAGCAGTCCATAGCCATCTCGGCAACCAACTCGTACACCACGCGTCGGTAGGCTCGGCGTCCACCACGGATACCGACGCGGTCAGCGATCAGCTCGAGCCCCGTCCAACGCTATTCTTTGCGCCGAACCAGATCCGCAAGCGTATTGGCGACTGGGGCTCGGAGACACTCTATGCCCGCTATGCCCAGGCCGAGCGTTCGTTTCTCGAACGGGTGAGCGATGCCCAAGATCCATGGATGCAGGTGGAAGTGCATCACGGGCTCGACGGCGCCGCCGGCGTGATACGCGAGCTGGTGGATCACGGCGGTTCCGCCCGTGCCGGGCATGTGGTGCGGATGGGCTAGCAGTAGCGTCATCCAGGCCAGCCTGCAGTACCGGGCGCGACCGGGCCATGCGTTCCGGTAGCGCGTTTCGGTGGCCGGATACCTAACCATTTGACTCGTCCGAGCGAATCAATAGGTTTCAGAGCAACGACTCAGGTCGAATAAGGCGGCCTGCTGCATCAATCAGCAAGCGCGTTGCAAGCGTCGCCAGCGTGAAAAGACGCGGCCTTATCCGCGGGTTATCCGGTCGGCCGATGGTTGGCCTACAAGCATGCCTTGGTCGACCAGCAAGCGCGGTGCCGGCTGATCGTAGCTGTCAGTTACGATCAGCCGGCAGGCGAGCCGGCATGGGTTGCGTCAATCGCCGGAGGCCGACAGAGCCCAACCCTGGCGAAAAATAGCGGCGCCGCCACCAACCTGCTGCCACGCGCCCGCTGCGCCCCAACCTTGCCTCCCCGAACACCGCCTGGCCTCACCGCTCTACAATGGTGCAGCCTCTACGCATGCGACTGGGGGCGCTGATAAAAACAAAGGAGCGAGAGATGCAGACCACGGTGGGAGAGTTTCTGTTTACACGGCTACGCCAGGCCGGAGTGAGCGACGTAATCGGCGTGCCGGGTGACTTCAACCTGAACCTGCTGGAACAGATCGAGGCCATGGACGGCATTCGATTTGTCGGCGCCTGCAATGAACTCAATGCGGCCTATGCGGCAGACGGCTATGCCCGGCGACGCGGCATCGGCGCGCTGCTGACCACCTACGGCGTGGGCGAGCTCAGCGCGCTATGCGGTATCGCGGGGGCGAACTCCGAACATCTGCCGATCTTTTCGATTGGCGGCGCCCCGCCGCTATTTGCAACCCAGAACCGATTCCGCCTTCACCATTCGCTGGCCGACGGCGACTTCGACAACATGCTGCTGAGCATGGCGCCGTTCACGGCAACCGCGGTGCATATCGACTCCACCAACGCCGTCGAGGAGATCGATCGCGCCCTACACCTGTGCCTGCGCAAGCAACGCCCGGTTCATGTTCAGGTACCCTCCGACGTGTCGCATCTGCGCATCGAAGCGCCGGATACGCCGTTCGACGTTCGCATGCCGCCCAGCGACGCCGAACGCCTCCAGGCCGCGCTCGCCCACGTGCAGGACAAACTCGCATCGGCCACCCGGCCGGCGATCCTCCTCGATATGGACGCCGACCGCCACGGTTTGGTCGACGGCCTGCGTGCACTCGCCCATGGCGCCGGCATCCCCTATGCCCAGCTGCCCACCGCCAAAGCGCTGCTCGACGAGAACGATCCGCTGTTTCTGGGCACTTATGCCGGCGCGGCCTCAAGCGCCGACGTACGTGAGCGCGTCGAATCGGCAGACTTTCTCGTCATCACGTCGCCGCGCTTCATCGAAAGCAATTCGGGCAACTTCACCGCCCAGCTGCCCTTCGAATCGGTCGTGGACGTGCGCAACCACCGCGTCACGGTCGGCCCGGACTACTACGAGGGCGTGGTCGGCGCCGAACTGCTCGACCGCCTGGTGGAGGCACTGCCGCAGCGTAACGCCGCAGCGACCGTTGCCAACACGACAAAGCCCGCGCCGGCCGAGCAAGACCCGGGCGCGTCCGGCGACGCGCTGACCCACGCACGACTCTGGCCCCGCATGGCCCGGTTCCTGCGCGCCGACGATGTCGTGATCGCCGAAGCCGGCACGTCGAATATCGGCCTGTCCGCCCAGCGTCTGCCGGCAGACACCGCCTACGTGGCATCCAACATCTGGGGCGCGATCGGCTACACGCTGCCCGCCCTGTTCGGCAGCCTGCTCGCCGCGCCCGAGCGCCGGCACCTGCTGTTCATCGGCGACGGCTCGTTCCAGCTCACCGCACAGGAGCTGTCGTCGATCCTGCGCTACGACCAGCGCCCGATCATCGTGCTGATCGACAACGACGGCTACACCATCGAACGCTACATCCTCGGCATGGATCGCGCCTATAACGACATCGCCGCCTGGGACTACGCCCGCCTGCCGCAGGCGTTCAACGCCAACGCGAACATGGTTTCGTACCACGCCGCCACCCACGGCGAACTCGAAGACGCGCTCACGAAAATCGAATCCTCCGACCAAGGCGCGTTTCTAATCCTCAAGCTCGACCCGAAGGACGCACCGGCCGGCTTGAAGACCTTCGGCCCGGCCGTCGCGGACTTCGACTACGGGCCAACCGGACCGCGTAACCCGTAACGGAACAGGCGGGCTAAGCAAGTCGGCTTAGCCCGCGGCGCCCCGTCTTTTGCCCAACAGCCACCCGTGACTTGTCGGTCACGTCGTGAAAGCGCCGGGCACCGACGCGCACGACAATCTGCGCGGCAAGCAGGGGCAGCTCATGGATCGATATACGCCGCAAGCTCATCCGGCGTACCGTTCGGGAACGCCTCTTTCAGATGCGCCACGAACGCGGACACGCGCGCGCTCAGAAAACGGCGCGACGGATACAACGTCCAGAGCGCGATCTCCGGCGCGTCCAGCGTGCCCCACTGCAGCAATCGCCCGTCGGCCACGTCCCGGCTGGCCAGCGACAGCGGCAGACACGCCACCCCGGCACCCGCGCGCACCGCATCCCGAACCATCAGCATCGACGACAGACGAATAACCGGCTGAACCGCGATAGATGCTGGGCCGGTCGTGGTCGTCACGTCCCAGCTATCGCGCATGTCTTCCTGACCGCGTACCACCGCCGGCACCGCGTCGTCGCCGGCAGGCCGGGGCACCGACGGGCTTGCCACCACCACCAGCCGGTCGCGCATGAACACGCGGCCGACCAGGCTTTCCTGCGGCGCCGGATTCACCCGAATCACCAGGTCGTAGGTTTCTTCGACCATATGAACCGGCCGATCCTCGGTGGTGACCTCTACCCGTACCTCGGGGTACTTGAGCGCGAACTCGGCAGCGAGTCTGCCGAGCGCGACATGCGAGAAAAGCAGCGGCGCGCTGATGCGTAGCCGCCCGCGCGGGCGCTGCCCGCCAGCGCTGATCTCGGCCGTGCTTTCTTCCAGATCGGCCAGCAGCGCGCCCGTTCTTTCATAGAGCGCCTGGCCTTCCTCGGTCAGCTTCAGGCGGTGGCCGCCGCGTTCGAACAGACGCAGATCGAGGCTGGCTTCCAGCTCCGCGACCCGCCGCGACAGCGTGGCTTTCGGCCGCGACGCAGCGCGTGCCGCCTTGCCGAACCCGCCGTGTCGGGCCACCAGATTGAAGTCGGCAAGCGCGAGCAGATTCATGTGTTCCACCAGTGAGACAGACCGTCCAAATATAGCGTCTATCGCTACGAAATTGAGCCAGTAGACTTCAAATCGTTCCTCAACACACCTCGGAGAGATTCAAATGACCATCCTTGTTACAGGCGCTACCGGCCGAGTCGGCCGTCAGGTTGTCGACCAACTCGTTGCACGTCAGGCCGATGTCCGCGTTCTCGTGCGCGACCCGTCGAAAGCCACATTCCCGGCCGGCGTCGACGTCGTGCAGGGCGAGATGCTCGATCTCGACGCACTACGCCAGGCCTTCACCGGCGTAACCACCTTGTTCCTGCTGAACGCGGTGGCCGGCGACGAATTCACCCAGGCGCTGATCGCGCTCAATATCGCCCACGAGGCCGGCGTCCAGCGGGTTGTGTATCTGTCGGTGATTCACGCCGAGCGTTTCGCGAACGTGCCCCACTTCGCGGTCAAATCCGGCGCCGAACGCATGATCGAGCAGATGGGCTTCAGCGCCACGATTCTGCGCCCTGCCTATTTCATCGATAACGAAATCATGGTCATGGATGTCATCCGCGAGCACGGCGTCTACCCGATGCCGATCGGCAGCAAGGGCGTTGCCATGATCGACGTGCGCGATATCGCCGAAGTCGCCGCCCTCAAGCTGATCCGTCGCGACCAGGCCCCGGCCACACTGACGAGCGATGCCATCAACCTGGTCGGCCCCGATACGCTCACCGGCACGGACATCGCCGCGATCTGGTCCGACGTGCTCGGCCGTTCCATCGCCTACGGCGGCGACGACCCGACCGCCTTCGAGCAAAACATGGCCCACGTCATGCCGAAATGGATGGCCTACGAAATGCGCCTCATGGCCGAGCGCTATGTCAGCGACGGCATGGCCCCGGATGCCGGCGACGTCGAGCGACTCACCACCCTGCTGGGCCGGCCGCTGCATTCCTACCGCGACTTCGCCGATCAACAGGCGGTCGCGAATTGACCCGCCGCCTCGGCCGCCCCGGCTAATCGAACACGTACCGGTCTCCAACCAACCGCCCGCCCCTGGCCAAGCCAATTCGCTTGTACAAAAGATGAGGCGCCGCACCCGCGGCGCCTTGCACATTACAAGGCCCGACTTAGCGTGTTGCTCCAAGCGACGCAGGGCTTTTCAAACGCTGTCGCCTACGCCATCGTCATTGCACTGACGTGAGCCGAGTTGGCGTCTGGCGAATGGTCGCCGGCTATATCGCTTCGGAATTAAATATACTGTTCCCTGACGCCCCGCGCGGCTATAAAACGCATAACGCATCAGATCGAGCAGAAGTGCCGACAAGATTTCGTCGAGAATGCGGGCGGCGAGTAGGGCATCTTCATAGCCGGTAGATCGACGGCAAACATCACGACTAAATAGTGGCCTCCCCGCTATTGTTCTTGTTTATACCTGCGCCGGGGCGGCATCCTTAGCGTGCTTTTCCACTGCCGCGAACGGCACATGCGCCAGGCGGCCAAACAGGGCGTGACCGGTGAGTTTCGCCTTGGATAGCGAAGGCGATGAAACGCCACACAAAAAACGTGCGACGACACGTGCCGGACCCAATACTTTCGGGTTTTGTTGACGCAGCGTCATCGCCTCGGCCCAAACGGCCGGATCGATCTCGATGTTGCGACGGGCCGGAATGCGCACCGGTTTGCCGTCATTCAAGCACCAGGCGCAGTGGCCGCAGGGTTCGCGCTGTTCGCCGAAGTGCGCACTCAGGGCCGCGACTTGGCAGCCGTCCGCTTCGATCAGCGCAAGCACCTGCTGCAGCCGTGCCAACTCGCTCTCCTCGCGGCGCAGCGCGTGCTCGTAGAGTGTGGCGGCCAATGTCTTCACGCTGTCGGGGCGCTGCAGAATCCGGTAGCGATGACGCACGCCGGCCGCGTTGACTTCCAGCATGTCCTGCTCGCCCAGATAATCCAGCGCCGCGACGATGCGCTCGCGCGGCTGCCGCATCTCGGCGACCGCACTATCCACATCCAGATCGAACCAGGTGCGGGCCTTGTGCGCCCGGCCTAGCAACTCGGCCAGGAACTGTCGGCGTTGTCCCTGGAACCGGGCCAGTATGTCCTGCGACGCCATCTTCGGACGGAATCGGTAACTGGCATAAAAAGGCGTGCCGCCCTTCAGGTATTCCTGCAATTCCAGATAGGTCAGCAGCGTGCGTGCGACCAACTCGCGCAGGTCATGCGCGCGGGCCAGCGCCGATAGGCTGATGTCGAATTCGTCTTCCTGCGCGAATAGGTCGTGCAGGAACGAATCGATCGCCGCCGCCGTGGGCGTATCGCCGTAAACGAAATTTTCCAGCGTGTTCTGGTCGTCGGCGCAAGCCAGCATCTCGCACACGGCATTCTTGCCGTCGCGCCCGGCTCGGCCGATCTCCTGGGCGTAGTTTTCCAGGCTCTTGGGCAAGTTGTAGTGATAGACGTAGCGGATGTCGGCCTTGTCGATACCCATGCCGAACGCGATCGTCGCCACCACAATGCCGTCGCTCGAACGCACGAACCATTCCTGCACCACGCTGCGCTTATCGCTGTCCATGCCGGCGTGGTAGGCCCGTGCCGGATGGCCCGCATCGGCCAGCTGTTGCGCCACCTGCTCGGCCGTACGTTGAAGAGTCACATAAACGATCGTCGGCCCCGCCGGCCGCTCGTTCAGACGTGCAAGCAGATCATGGTCACGCTGGTCCACCGTGGTCGGCGCGAACAGCAGCGTCAGGTTGGGACGATAGAAAGCCGTACGCACGGCACAGTCGGCGCCGATATCGAGTACCCGGCAAATGTCGTCCAGCACGGCCGGGGTGGCGGTCGCGGTCAGCGCCAACAGGCGCTCGGCCTTGGCCGCCTCGGCGAAACCGACCAGCTTGAGATAGTCGGGGCGAAAATTGTGCCCCCATTCCGAGATGCAATGCGCCTCGTCCACCGCAAATAGCGATACCCGCAATTGACTCAGCGTTTGCCGAAAACGTTCGTTGTTGAAACGCTCCGGCGCCACATACAAAAGACGCAGTTCGCCTGAACGCAGACGATCCATCACGGTACGGTAACCCTCGGCGTCGAGGCTCGAATCCAGCCGCTGCGCGGCGATGCCACGGGCGGTCAACGCATCGATCTGATCCTTCATCAACGCGATCAACGGCGATACCACCAACGTGATACCCGGCAACGCCAACGCGGGCAGTTGATAGCACAGCGATTTACCGCCACCCGTGGGGAATACCGCCGCCGCGGAACGGCCAGCCAACAAGTGCTCTATCACTTCACGCTGGCCGGGTTGAAAGCGGTCGTAACCGAAATACGCCTTAAGCAAGCGATCAGGCTGATCGTCCATGGGGCCCCCAACAATTCGAATCAAACCCTTGGCCTCGGGTTCACGATACTACGGACGAATCAGACTGTTCATTGGGCCAGGGCGCCGCATGTCGATGATCTCGACAACGCCAACTTGACCAAACGCTTTGCGATATCTCATCTTTCGACGAGTGCTGCGTTTGGGATCTGAATCCACTGGGCCTACGCGCGAATTAAATATACTCTCCCCAGATCGCCGGATTACAAAAATTTCTCAAACCTGGCCCCATTTGGAACCGAAATGCTACTAAAACCGGGGATGGTCGCGGACCCCAAACTTTAACCGCTTTCACTTCCCTTAAGGTGTTTTCGCTCAAACCGCTCAAAATAGCCCACACAGCTTAATATAAGCAGAATTCCACCAAGCATCATCGCGCACTTAGTGAATTCGACAAGTGCACCCAATAACGATTGGGTAGCAGACCTTTTATAGTTTGCAAGTCTGCAGCGTTTAACTAACTCAGGTTTCGCCAGATTATAGCTGTCTTTAACTTCAGCTTTATCGCAGTCTTCTATGTCGCTGATTCTTTTCTGGCTATATTGGTCAAACTCATATTGTAACCGCCGGTCTTGGAACTCACTCTCTAAAAGCACCGGCGCTAGCTGAGAATACGCAAGCAGACTTAACCCGAATAGCACCATACTTGCGCGCCACAACAGCCCAGCGTGAGCGCACAATTCTTCAGCCGCACCCCGACCGACCTTTTTAATATAATCTAGCTTATTCTTAACCTTAGAGTTACTCATAAGTAGGCCAAAACCTGCGAATATATAAAAACGGGTAGCCGTTTTGAGGTATCGAACCGATTTACGGGAAGTAGCTCACACTTTGGCCGACTTCTGCACCGTGATACCCGCGCATCTATTCCACCTCATAACGAGCGGACATACGACATAATAGCGTGGAAACGGGGTCTGCCCCCTATTATTCGTAGATCGGTGCCAACACCGCACGCGATCCGCAGATCACTCGTTCCATCAAAGTCTCAACGCGATTGGCCATAACAACTTTTAAGTACTTCGGTTACACCCGCTTAGTATATTGATGGCGCTCGACCGACCCCCGCTGTTGGGTAGCATTTCGATCCAGAATGCTGGGGTTCGATAATCCTCTCACCAATTTCTAGCTTCCAACTTTCTCAAGTTCTAGTAGCCCTCTGCGCAACAGCGAACTACCATTGGCATCGCCTATGGCTTTCGGCGCGAAACGGAAGGTTCGACTTGCCTCCTCAATACGGCTCCTTGCGGCCCTAGCAGGTGAGCTATCACTAGAAAGATCTTCACCCGAGACTAGTTTTCTGACGGCATCTAATACTCTAGTAACAGTTGCTTTACGTATGTCCCCTGAATTAATAGCGCCCGTAGCGACATCGAATGCCAAAACACGACCGGGCAGATCGTCCACTTTGCTCGAAATTGTCCAAGATATATCGTGCACAGCCTCCAAATCTTGGACATAGGACTCTTTCTGCTTTTCATCAATAGTATTATTTAATGCCGCTCTCAGGTCATCGCGTGAGCGCGAGAGAAAAGAAACCGCAGCTCCGGTGTTCCCTTCGTTATTACGTTGAACACTAATCTGAGCATTTGTTCGAGCTCTAAGGCCATACCAAACTGCCGGATTTCTCGAATGATCTAATGCCAGATCGCATACATCAATTGCGTTCGCAAACAGGCCTTTTTCTGTCAGAGCCTGAAACCATAAGTCGAAAAGCAAAGGTTTTTTCTGACCGTATTTATAAGCGTTCGAAAACGCTGTAACAGCCATGTCTGTGTCAACTGGAAGACAGCATCGTCCGCGCAGTAAAAGCAAATCCGGATTATTTTTCGCGTTTTTCAAAGCCGAGTCCGCAGTTTCGATCGCTCTAGCATGGTCCCCAATACGCGACAAAGATATTGCTTGATTTATAGCGAGCCCTATCTTTCTTTTTGCGCCACTGCCATTAACCGCAGCTGCTTTTTTCGCATACCCCCGTGCTACCGAAAACAGCCTGCTATGGTCAGGCACCAGATCATTGCCAGCAGATACAACCGCCGCCGCAGTTGCTTCGGAAATCGAAAATCGAGGCTCTTTGTCGATAATTTTAGGGGCATCGACCAGAAATAATGCTTGTAACTCGGCTAGCGCGTCATCCAGTTGCTGCTTACCAACCTTAGTGACCTCAAGAAGCTCGGTTCGAGAAGATTCTCTAAGCACTGCTGCCACGTACAACACTCTTCTAGCCAAATGCGAGAGTGCCTCCAACTCCTTTTGAAGCGCGGCCGACCTTGCATCCTCGCCCGGCTTACCCTTCCACTCGTCTATCGCTTCACCGCAGTTGTATCCCTGCTTAACCAAGCGGAGCAGTGATTCAGTCCAGAGCGGCGAACCATCACTAGCTTTCTCCAAGCGAGTTATATCACCCGCTTTTAATGGCTGTAGCCCGAAACGCTCCAGTCGATCATGAACGAGCGCTTTGTATGCGTCACCGCCAAGCCCGAGCACTTGAACGCACTGTTCATTTGAGAACGCGTAGTTCGCCCTAGTAGTCAACAAAAACTTAGAGGGTGCTGCGGCTGCAATTTTTTGGACAACCTCAAAAACTTTGCGCTGATCGTTTTGATCCAAAGAATCAATATCATCCACAATCACTAACGATGGGATGATCCTCAAGCTGTCCCTGAGCATTTTTAGCAATTGGTATTCGCCAGACTGTTCCTGCGCCAGCTCTGTCTCAGTCGCAGCACCGGTCGCAAGCGCTAAACTTTCTAGCAACTCGAATGGTGACGAATACCAGCACTCCGGAAGTTCCATGTATTCGTTTCTCTCAGCACGAAACTGGAACTTTTTAGCTGAAAGCCACAATACTTGCTCGAATGGCTGAGGAGCGTTTTTATAAAAACTGGAGGCAAACTCATAGGCTATAGATGTTTTACCTTTCCCACCGAGCCCCGCCAATAACCTTATCGGCGCGAGATCATCAGCCATCCATGCCCAAAGAAAACCGATAATTTCTTGGCGACCAAATAACTGAGTGCAAATCAGGTTTCGATCCGGCAGATTATTGGGAATCACTCTCGAAACCGCGTTCGCTGGACTGACTTTGACCGGCGATGCAAGCAACCGTCTTGCATCACGATCCGAGTTCAAAAATTCCCAGTGCTCAGGTATTACAGCCTTCAAGCACTCATCTTTCCGCCTAAAAAATACGGTTTTTTCGAGAAAAATAGGGCGACCAGGCTTATTTTCCGGTCCATTTTTAACTGTAAATACAGGTTGGTCGAGATGAGACCGCTTCGGAACATAAATCACGACAACCCGCTTGCCACTAATAGTTATAGGACTAGTGTGGAAAGCTATGCGCTCCGACGCGTAACTATCCAGTGCGCTTTTGAGATGTGATGCAAGCTTAGCTTCTTGATCGAAACCACTTAAAATAAATTCTTGATCTTTTTTTCTCTCGCTAACGCCGATTAGGAGATAGCCACCGTATGAATTAAAAAATGCTATAACGTCTTTGGCTAACTCGGCGTATGCCTCTTTTTCGTCGGCTACAGTTTCTTTACAGTCATATAAGTCGAACTCAAAGGACAAAGGATTGCCACCGGGAGCTAGCACCTCCGCCAAATCGGCACCAACCAATCCGTTTTCCACAGCATCCAACAGAGATTCTTTTTGTTTTAATATCTCCATATCGCCTCATTAAGCACAATAAAGAAAACGGACCAAAGGCCCGTTTTTAAATTACCAACTCAATCCCAGCTCAAAGCACCACCACTCTGATACTCAATCACCCGAGTCTCGAAGAAATTCTTCTCCTTCTTGAGATCCATCATCTCGCTCATCCAGGGGAACGGGTTTTCCGCGCCGGGGTATAGCTCGGCCAGGCCGATCTGTGAACAACGACGGTTGGCGATGAACTTCATGTACTCATCGAACATGCTGGCGTTGAGGCCGAGCACGCCGCGGGGCATGGTGTCGTGGGCGTATTCGATTTCCAGGTGCATGGCTTCGTCGATCATGCGACGGGCTTCGTCCTGGAATTCCTGCGTCCAGAGGTTCGGGTTTTCGATCTTGATCTGGTTGATCACGTCGATGCCGAAGTTCAGGTGCATGGACTCGTCACGCATGATGTATTGCATCTGCTCGGCGGTGCCGGTCATCTTGTTGCGGCGGCCGAAGCTCAGATACTGCACGAAGCCGGCATAGAACCAGATGCCTTCGAAGATCACGTAGAAGGCGATCAGGTCACGCAAAAAGATCTGGTCGTTTTCGTGGGTGCCGGTCTGGAAGTTGGGGTCGTTCAGGCTCTGGGTGTACTGCATGGCCCAGGCTGCCTTGTTGTGCACGCTGGGCAGCTCGCGGTACATGTTGAAGATCTCGCCCTCGTCGAGGTTGAGGCTTTCCACGATGTACTGGAAGGTATGCCCGTGCACGGCTTCCTCGAAGGCCTGGCGCAGCAGGTACTGACGGCATTCGGGGTTGGTGAGGTGCTTGTACACGCCCAGCACGATGTTGTTGGCCACCAGCGATTCGCTGGAGGCGAAGAAGCCGAAGCCGCGCTTGAGGATAAGGCGCTCGTCTTCGGTGAGGGCGTCCGGGTCCTGCCACATGGCGATGTCGGCGGACATGCTCACTTCCTGCGGCATCCAGTGGTTGGCGCAGGCGTTGAGGTACTTTTCCCAGGCCCAGGTGTACTTGAAGGGTACGAGCTGGTTGACGTCGGCGCGGCAGTTGATGATGCGCTTTTCGTCGACCGAGACACGGCCGGCGCCGAGTTCGACCTGTTCCAGGCCGGTGACGGCTTCTTCCGCGCCGGACTGGTTGGTTTTTTCGGGCTGCTTGTCGAGCGCGTACGGATCGGGCGCGTTGCCGGCCGGGTTCGGGTTGGCCGTGCTGCCCGGCTTGTGCTCGGGGGTGCCCTGGCGGGGTGTGTCTTCGAAGTCGAGCATGGTGGCTTTCCTTTTGCTGTGCTTCGTTAAAAAGCGGTGTTCTGTTGCGTCGTTACGCGCGTTATTTGGACGTTCTTTCCGCCGCCTGCACGATCTCGATGTCTTTCTTGAGCATTTGATTGGCTAGCTCGCGCGGCTCAATGCCTTGATCGCGCGAGCGTTTCGCCAAAAACTCCATGACATCGCTGTCGAGATACAACGGAATATTGTGCGAGGCGTTGGGCCGATAGAATTTGCCGCGTTCGCCTTTTGAAAAATCGTATTCGTCTTTCATATGTCGCCACCTTCGTAGTCGCGTTGTTCCCGTCTGCTGGCACGCCGCGCCGAGATAATGCGTATATCGATCTCGTTTTCGCTCCACTCGGCCAAGGTGTGAACCACGACCAGCAAGCCTGTTTCCGGTACTACACCGAGTGTAATCCAACGCTCTTCGGTTTCGCTGTGCGCCGGATCGGCAATTGTCAGAGCCAGCGGGTCACGAAAAACGCCTACGGCGACATCGAAGCTCACGCCGTGTTTTCGTCGATTGGCAAGCGCTTTGGCGGCATCCCATTGGTAACGAAAACACGGCGTGCTCATGGCTAACGCCTACTGGCAGGCCTCGCAGTCCGGGTCGTCGATGGCACAGGCCATGGGCGCAGTCGGCTTGCCTTCCGGCGCGGGTGCCGTGGCCGAGGCCGTGGGCCGGGCCTTGGGCGCTTCGGCCACGCTCGCGCCGTTGGACGCTGCGTTGACCGTCTGACCGCCGCCGTTGGCCGAACCGCCGGTGACCGAGCCGCCCGCGCCGGTACCGCCGCCGGAGCCCTTGCCGCCGTTGCCGACCGCGTTCAGGCGATGATCGGTGATCGTCGACTTCTCTGTATGCGTGGCACTGGTGGAGCGCAGGTAGTAGGTGGTCTTCAGGCCTTTCTTCCAGGCGAACTTGTAGAGTTCGTCCAGCTTGCGGCCCGAGGGTTCGGCCATGTACAGGTTCAGGCTCTGGGCCTGATCCAGCCATTTCTGGCGGCGTGAACCGGCTTCCACCAACCAGCGCGGGTCGATCTCGAAGGCGCATTTGTAGAGCACTTTCAGGTCGTCCGGAATTCGGTCGATGCCCTGCACGCTGCCGTCGTAGTACTTGAGATCGTTGGCCATGACCTCGTCCCACAGGCCCAGGGCCTTGAGGTCTTCCACGAGGTAGGGGTTGGCCACGGTGAACTCGCCCGACAGGTTCGATTTGACGTACAGGTTCTGGTACGTCGGCTCGATGGACTGGCTCACGCCGGTGATGTTGGCGATGGTCGCGGTGGGCGCGATGGCCATGCAGTTGGAGTTACGCATGCCCACGTTCATGACGCGCTCGCGCAGGGTTTCCCAATCCAGCGTCTGGGATTCGTCCTGATCGAGATACTCTTCGCCGCGGTTTTCACGCAGGATCTTGATCGAGTCGATCGGCAGGATGCCCTGATCCCATAGGCTGCCCTTGAAGGTGCTGTAGGCGCCGCGTTCTTCGGCCAGGTTGGTCGAGGCCTTGATGGCGAGATAGCTGATCTGCTCCATCGAGCGATCGGCGAATTCGACCGCCTCGCTGGATTCGTAGGGCAGCTTGAGCTTGTAGAGCGCGTCCTGGAAGCCCATCAGACCCATGCCGACCGGGCGGTGACGCAGGTTGGAGTCACGCGCGGTCTTCACGCTGTAGTAGTTGTACTCGATGACGTTATCGAGCATGCGCATGGCGGTGTTGATGGTGGCTTCCAGCTTGGCCACGTTCAGCTCGCCGTTCTCGATATGCTGCGGCAGGTTCACGGAGCCCAGGTTGCAGACCGCGATTTCCTTGCCCGGCGAGGTGTTGAGCGTGATCTCGGTGCACAGGTTGGACGAATGCACCACGCCCTTGTGCTGCTGCGGGCTGCGCAGGTTGCACGGGTCCTTGAAGGTGAACCACGGGTGGCCCGTTTCGAACAGCAGGCTGAGCATCTTGCGCCACAGGTTGACCGCCGAGATGGTCTTGACGTTCTTGATCTCGCCACGCGCGGCCTTGGCCTCGTAGCCGGCATAGGCTTCTTCGAAGGCCTTGCCGGTGAGGTCGTGCAGGTCCGGCACGTCGTTGGGCGAGAACAGCGTCCACTGTTCGTCGTTGAGCACACGCTTGACGAACAGATCCGGGATCCAGTTCGCGGTGTTCATGTCGTGGCAGCGACGACGGTCGTCGCCGGTGTTCTTGCGCAGGTCGAGGAATTCCTCGATGTCCTTGTGCCAGGTTTCCAGATAGGCACAGACCGCGCCCTTGCGCTTGCCGCCCTGGTTCACGGCCACGGCCGTATCGTTGACCACTTTCAGGAACGGGACCACGCCCTGCGACTTGCCGTTGGTGCCCTTGATATGGGCGCCCATGGCACGCACCGGCGTCCAGTCGTTGCCCAGGCCGCCGGCGAATTTCGACAGCAGCGCGTTGTCCTGTACCGCTTCGTAGATGCCGTGCAGGTCGTCGGCCACGGTGGTCAGATAGCAGCTCGACAGCTGCGGACGCAGCGTGCCGGAGTTGAACAGCGTCGGCGTGGACGACATGAAGTCGAAGCTCGACAGCAGCTTGTAGAACTCGATCGCTTTTTCTTCGCGCTCGATTTCGTTGATCGCCAGGCCCATCGCCACGCGCATGTAGAACGCCTGCGGCAGTTCGAAGCGCTTGGACTCGTGATGGATGAAGTAGCGGTCGTAGAGCGTCTGCAAGCCCAGATAGGTGAACTGCAGGTCGCGATCGGCGATCAGCGCTTCGCCGAGGCGATCCAGGTCGTATTCCATCAGCTCGGGGGCGAGCAGCTCGTGGTGTACGCCGCGGGCGATGAAGTCCTTGAAGTAGGAGGGATACGCCGTGCGCATTTCGGCGTGGGTCGCATACTCGACCTGGCCGTCGGCAAGGAAGGTCAGCGCTTCGTGGCGCAGCTTGTCCATGAGCAGACGCGCGGCGACCATGCCGTAGTTGGGCTCGGCTTCCAGGCGCTGGCGGGCCGAAAGTACGAGCGCGGTGGACAGCTCGTCTTCGGAGATGCCATCGAAGGCGTTCTTGAGCGTGTCCTTGAGCACCTGCTCGGCGGCCACGCCGTCGATGCCGGCACAGGCCTCGTCGATCACGCGACCCAGACGGTCGCGATCCAGCGGGCGGGTGGTGCCATCCTTGAAGGCGACATTGATATCCGCGGCCTGGGCCGGCTCGCCGGCTTCCACGCCCTTTTCGGCCAGCTTGGCGGCACGCTCGTGGGCGCGCTCTTCGCGATACAGCACGTAGGAACGCGCGACCTTGTGCTCGCCGCTGCGCATGAGCGCGAGCTCGACGTAGTCCTGGATATCCTCGATATGTACCGCGCCGCCGCCGGGCAGGCTGCGGGTGACGCCCTGCACGACCTGTTCGGTGATGTGCTTGACGGTTTCACGGATACGCGAGGAGGCCGCGCCCTGTTGGCCTTCGACATCGATGAAGGCCTTGGTTACGGCCAGCTCGATCTTGGAGGCATCGAACGGGGTGACCTTGCCATTACGGCGGATGACCTTGTAGCTGCCCGGCGCCGTCGCCTCGATGCTGGCGCCGTACGAATCGGCCGCTGCCGGCTGTTCGCTGCGCGCATTCGCGCGATCGGAAACCTGTGTGTGCTCCATGGCTATGCCTCTTGAAATCTGCCGCGCCGGGAGAACGACGCTGCGATAAAACGAAACCGATAAACGCCGTGCCGCGCTGGGGACAACGTTCTGGCAGCGAACTCTACCCCACTAGATACTGTGGTCAAGCACCCTTTTTCGCCGCCACTAGAACTATATGTTGTGGTCGGCCGGTGTACAAGAGGTGGACAACACTGTGGATAAACCCGGGCACAAACCGCCCAAACGCGCGTGGCGCAAGGCATTGGGGCAGTGGTTACTGGCTGGCCAGCCAACGGCTCACTTGGGTGGCAGGGGTACGTTGTTGCCTTGCCCGCCACGCTGCGCCAAATTTGCACAGATCTTGTGACCGTTCTGTAAAAGACTTGGCGTACAAGCGTTTTCAGCGGCGAGCGGCCCCGAGGCGACCCACGAAAACCGACACGATAAAAATTTTTTGCCACATCGCGTTTTTCGATAGTCAAAACCGTCCGGTAATGCCTGCCCGCAGTGGCAGCACCGGCATTCACAGGTGACAATAGGCCCATGGATATCATCGTCATACGTCACGGCATCGCGCTCGATGCGGACAAGGCACACGGCATGGGCCTGTCCGACGAAGAGCGCCCGCTCACGCCGGAAGGCATGCGCCGTACCCGCGCGGCCGCGGCCGGCCTGCGCGCTGCGCTCAAGGACCTGGCCGTGGACGACATCGTCACCAGCCCGCTCGTGCGCGCGGTGCAGACCGCCGAGATTCTGTCCGGCTATCTGGACGATGCCACCATCGAGGAAGCCAACGTCCTGGCCCCACCCGTGGATATGGCCGCGCTGGACGAATACCTGCATACCCATTTCGGCGATCGCCGGCTGGTACTGGTGGGCCACGAGCCAGACCTGGCCACCTGGGTGTCCTGGAGCCTGACCCGCCGGCGCGACCGGCTGATGGCCTTCAAGAAAGCCGGCGCCGCGCTGCTGGAATTCCCCGGCCCGCCGGACGGCGGCACCGGCACGCTGCGCTGGCTGCTCACCGCCCGCCAGCTGCGCAAGCTCGGTTAGCCCGCTCGCCCGCGCGGTGGGGCACAGCCGAGGATTTATGGAAATCGTGAAGACGTTTGGCGTTTTCGTATTGACGGCGCTCGCCGAGATAATCGGTTGCTACCTGCCGTATCTCTGGCTCAAGCAGGGGCATACCGCCTGGCTGCTCGTGCCTGCTGCGTTCAGCCTTGCTGCTTTCGCCTGGCTGTTGACGTTGCATCCTCAAGCAGCCGGGCGCGTTTACGCGGCATATGGCGGCGTATACATCAGCGTCGCGTTGGCGTGGCTATGGGCGGTAGATTCAGTACGACCCACGGTCACCGATTTCGTCGGGGTCGTTGTGTGCCTGTTGGGTATGGCAATCATTATGTTCGGCCCGCGTTATGCCTGACGGTTCGCTGCCTTTGTCCGCCTTCGCGGGCTGCGCATGCTTCGGGCGCAACTGAGACCGGGCGATGTACGACTGGCTGATCATCGGCGGCGGCATGCACGGCGCGTTCGCGGCGCAAGCGATCACCGCGGCCGGACCCGCGGCACGGCTCGCGGTGCTCGACGACCGCCCCGCCCTGGCGGACTGGCAACGCCGGGCCGATGCCTGCGGCATGACCTATCTGCGCTCTTCCAACGCCCATCACCTGGGCCGGCGCGCCGATGCCCTGCGTGCGTTCGCAGCGGCAAACGGCTTCGACAGCGGCCACGAACTCGGCTACTACCGCCGGCCTTCGCGCGCGCTGTTCGAAGCCCATGCCCGTCACGCCCTGGCCGGGCCCGCGCGTATCGCCACGCGCGGCCAGCGCATCGAACGTATGCCCCAAGGCTGGCGTGTGCACGCCACGAACGGCCAAATCTACGATACGCGGCGGCTGGTATTGGCGCTGGGGCCCAACGCGCCCTACCGGCCCGTGGGGGCGGCGGACTGCGAGCACGTCTACGACGCCGGTTTCGCGATCGACCGATACGCGTCGGCACGGCTCGCCGTGGTCGGCGGCGGCATCACCGGCGCCCAGCTCGCACTACGGCTGCAGCAACTCGGGCACACGGTGTGCTGGGTCACGCGTACGCCGCCGCGGCGGGCCGATTTCGATAGCGAGCCCTGCTATGCCGGCCCGCGTTGCCTGGCCCCGTTTGCCCGCACGCCAATCGAGGCGCGTACCGCCGTGCTTGCCGAGGCCCGCCAGCCCGGCACCCTGCCGCCCGATATCTTCGCGCGTATCACGGCCGCGCTGGCAGCCGGCGATATCGCCTGGCGACGTGGCGACCTCGAATCGACGGATACGAACGGCCTGCTCTTGGCGGACGGCCGGCGTATCGATGCCGATCGCGTGATTCTTGCCACCGGCTTCGAAAACCACGCCCGCCCTGACAGCCTGCTTGGCCATACCCTCGACGCGCTCGAGCTGCGCTGCGACAGCGACGGCCACGTGTTCATCAACGACGATCTGGAAGCCGCACCGGGCCTGCACGTGCTCGGCCGCCCGGCCAGCCTTCAGCTCGGGCCGATGGCGGGCAATATCAAGGGGGCTCGGCTGGCAGGTACGCGGCTGGCCGGGCTGGCAAAGCGAGGCACCCGCAACGCAGCGTAGCCGAGCGCCGGGAAATTATCGCCGCGCCGCTGGCTGCTCGCGTTCGCTCATGTAGTCGTCACTGACGACATCCTGCTCAAACCAGGTGTCCCAGCGTTCGCCGCTGGGTTTGATCGGCCGGCTACGGCCGAGCACGACGATATCGGCTCGTTTTGTATCGTCGGGCAGCGCGGCGGCCTGGGGCAGACGCACCGGCTGTCTGCGATTACTCTTGAAAACAGCGCCGTGCCACATCCGCACCCCGTATTGGAATATGCAGGACGTATATCCCAATACGGTGCGTTTCAGGATTGCGGACCAGGCCAAGCGCGGCCCATCGCCTATTCCATCAGCGGCGGCGCTTCCTTGATGTAGTCGCGACGCTTGTTGGTAGCCTCGCCGGTGAGCGCGAAGCCGATGAGCTTGCCGTCTTCGTTCACGCAGCGGGCTTCGAAGTCGGGCATATCGCCGTCGATTTCCCATTGGCCGCCGCTTTCCACCGGCGGCATGACCACCACCGGGCAGACGTGGGTCTTCACGATGATGGGCAGCGTCGGGTACTTGACCCGACCGGCGGTTTCGCCGTCGCCGCCGGCCAGCGTCTTGCCGAGCGTACGCGCACACTGCATGAGCGGGCCGACATAGGGCCGCCACTGGCCGTCGACCTCGGCACAGTCGCCGAGCGCATAGATGTTGGGATCGCTGGTCACCAGGGTGCGGTCCACGACGATGCCCTTGTCAATCTTGAGCCCGGCCTTTTCGGCCAGGTCGATACCGGCACGCAGGCCGACCGCCGACAACACCGCATCAGCATGGATGCTTTCGTCGTTGTCGAGCATGATCTGCAGCTGTTTGTTGCTGTGATGCACGCCGGTGGCGGCATGACCCAGATGCCAGTGCACGCCGGCTTTTGCCAGGCCGCGCTCGACGGCCTGACCACAGGCCTTGGGCAGCAGCTGCGACAACGGCCAGTCGGCCGGGTCGGCAATCGATACCTCGTAGCCGGCTTCGACCAGATCGTTGGCGAACTCGCAGCCGATCAGGCCGGCACCAAGAATCGCCACATGCTTGGCTTCGCCCAGGTTCGAGCGAAAGCCGCGGTAGTCGAACAAATTGTTGACCTTGTGAATGGCCTGGGTGGCATCACCCGCGAGCTTGAGCACGATGGGCTCGGCGCCGAAGGCCAGCACCAGCTTGTGGTAGGTCAGCGTATCGCCGTTGAGCACGATCTGGCGGTTTTCGCGGTCGATGGATTCGACCTGGCGATGGGTATGGATGGTCGCGTCAAGCTCTTCGGCCATGGCGTCGACGTCTTTCTTGACCAGATCGTCGGGCGTGGCGTTCTTGGCGTGGGCTTCCGACAGATCGGGCTTGTAGTAGCTGGCGCCGTCGTCGCGGGTGATCAGCACCAGCGGACGCTCCTTGTCGTGCTTGCGAAATTCCCGGGCCGTGCCGTAGCCGGCCAGGCCGGTGCCGACGATGATGATCGGATCCATGCGAGCTCTCGTTTGCGATCAAATAGCGGGCCGCGCTGCGGCCCATGCGTGCCGAACCAGGGCTGTGATCAGTCGACTTCCATCATTTCGAAATCGTCCTTGGGCGCACCACAGTCGGGGCAGGTCCAGTCGTCGGGGATGTCATCCCACTTGGTGCCCGGCTCGATGCCCTCGTCCGGCATGCCTTCGGCTTCGTCGTACTCGAAACCACAGACGATGCATTGCCATTTCTTCATCTAACGTCCTTTATGAACTGTTTCGCTGGAGCAAATTCGGGCGCCGTGACAACGGCGCCCGTTCGGTGGAATTCAAGGCTACCAAAACCGCCGTACGACGGCGATTCCTTGATTACGCAGCGATCGCCCTAGGCAGACGCATCGGCCGACGTGGCCGGCGGCGGGTACTTGGCCAGCAAACGCTCGCGTTTGCCCGGCTGCAGGTTGGCGCGGCGCAGGTCGCCGTCATAGTGGGCCACGACACGCTTGTCCATGACGCGATACCAGAGCGGCGGGAAATAGGCGAGCACGATCATGCCGGCATAGCCGGTGGGCAGCTGGGGCGCTTCGTCGAAATGACGCAGCGACTGGTAGCGCCGGGTCGGATGCGCATGGTGATCGGAATGGCGCTGCAGGTGGAACAGGAAGATGTTGGTCACGATGTGATCGTTGTTCCAGGAATGCTCCGGCTGACAACGCTCGTAGCGACCGCTGTCCAGTTTCTTGCGCAGCAGGCCGTAGTGCTCGGCGTAGTTGACCGCTTCCAGCAGCGAGGCACCCAGAATGGCCTGCACGATCAGAAACGGCAGCAGCTCGATACCGAAGGCGGCCATAAGCGCGCCCCAGAGCACGACCGTCATGCCCCAGGACTGCAGCACTTCATTGTGCACACTCCAGAAGCTGCGGTTCTTGCGTGCCATGCGCGTCTTCTCGATGTCGAGCGCCGAGCGCGCACTGCCGCCGGCGGTACGCACGAGAAAACGCCAGAACGGCTCGCCCATGCGGGCACTGGCCGGGTCGTGCGGTGTGGCCACGTTCTTGTGATGGCCGCGATTGTGCTCGGTATAGAAATGCCCGTAGGCCACCGGCGCAAGCGCGATCTTGGCCAGCCAGCTTTCGATGGCCGTGTTCTTGTGGCCCAGTTCGTGGGCGGTGTTGATGGACACGCCGGAGAGCATGCCGATGGTGCTGACAAAACCCAGCCACTGCCAGAAGGTCAGATCCTGAGTGCCGACGATGGCACAGACGGCCACGAACAGAATGAGCTGGACGACCACATAGATATAGGTCGAGTAGCGGTAGAACGGGTCGTCCTCGAGGATATCGAGCACCCGCTCGGGCGGATTGGTGCTGTCCTTGCCGATCAGCAGGTCGAGTACCGGCACCACGCCGTAGACCACGATTGGCCCGGCAAAGATCAGCCAGGTCTGGCCCGTCAGCCAGCCGGTGAGCGCCAGAGCGGCCACGATGATGATGATGCCGAAGCCCATGGGCCACAGCCAGCGCTTGCGGTCATGGGCCCGCGCTTCGGCCATTGTCATTGTATTCATGCGATCTCCTCGCGTTAGCGGCATGGACACGACCGGCGACGCGCTTGCACCCTACCGATCGGTTTATTACATTGCTCGCTGTAACTCTATTAGTTAATCGACCGGTTAGTCAATAGCCTATGCTAACGTCGTGTTTTGGTTCGTCAGCGACGAAAAACATGGCACGACCGGTAGACACGGACCCGGGGCAAACGCGCAAGCGCATCTGCGATGCGGCCTTTCGCGCGTTCGGCCGCTTTGGCTACGACGGCGTGTCGATGACGCGTATGGCGCATGAAGCCGGGGTGACCAAAGCTGCCCTGTACTGGCACTTCGACAGCAAGCAGACACTCTATGCCGACGCCATGCAGCGCCTGATCGGCATCTTCGAGGCGCACGTATTCGACGCGGTGGCCGACGAAACCGATCCGGTGGAACAGATATTCGCGATGTTCGCGGGCCTGGAACACCTGGTAGAAGACCCGCGCCTGGCCGAGGGCATCGCTGGCTACTGGCTCAAGCCCAGCACCGCCGACGTCGAGGCCGCGATCGCCGTGCAGCAGGCGTTCGAGGCCCAGGCCTCCGAGGCAATCGAACAGCTGCTCGACGAAGCGCGTGCGACCCAGGCCCTGAGCGTGGAAGGCTCGACCCGCGACATGGCACGGGCCTTCATTTCACTTATCGAGGCGATCGTGCTGCCGCTGGGCCATCGCAGCACCCGCGATCATCGACGCGTGGTCCGCGTACTCGCGCACATCTTCTTCCAGGCCCATGCGCGGGCGCCCGAGCTGGCCAAGCGCGCGGCCCGACGCCTAGACATGGCGGCGGAATCTTGAGCGCTTGCACTGGCCGCCGTGACAAGAACCTGACATAACATTCGAATAATGCGAGCAACGCGCCGGGTCTCCGGGGCGTCGAGACAGGAGAATTCCCATGAGTACCGCCGTAGAGAATATCGCTGCTGCCGCGCCCGCGGAGGCCGATCACGGCCGCACCGAACGGCTGTTTGCGGCCCAGCAGGTCAAGGCCCTGTCGCTGCGGACATCCACCGCGGCCGAACGCATCGAAAAGATCAAGCGCCTGCGCCAGGCGATGTTCGATCGCAGCGAACAGATCTACAAGGCCTGCCATGCGGACTTCGCAAAGCCCGCGCCGGAAGTCGATATCACCGAGATCCTGCCGGTGGTCATGGAAGCCAACCATGCAATTCGTCATCTCAAGGGCTGGATGAAGCCCGAACGCAAGCGGCCTACGCTGCTGATGTTCGGCACCTCGGCCGAGGTGCGAAACGAACCCAAGGGCGTATGCCTGATCATCTCGCCCTGGAACTACCCCATCAATCTGAGTTTCGGGCCGTTGATCTCGGCGATCGCAGCCGGCAATACGGTCATTCTCAAACCATCGGAGATGACCCCGCACTGCGCCCAGCTCATGGACGACATCGTGTCGGATCTCTTCGACGAGGATGAAGTCACGGTGGTGCAGGGCGCGGTACAAACGTCACAGCACCTGCTGGGGCTGCATTTCGACCATATCTTCTTCACCGGTTCGCCGGCGGTCGGCAAGATCGTGATGCGCGCCGCGGCCGAACACCTCACCTCGGTGACCCTGGAACTGGGCGGCAAGTCGCCGGTGATCGTGGACAAGACCGCGGATATCGACAAGTCGGCGAAGAACCTGGCCTGGGGCAAGTTCGCCAACAACGGCCAGACCTGTATCGCGCCGGACTACATGTATGTCCATACCGATATTCTGGACAGCTTCGTCGAGGCCATGCGCAAGGCCATGACCAAGCTCTACGGCGATCAGGCACAGATGGCATCGAACGCCGATTACTGCCGGATCGTCAACGACAAGCACTACGCGCGCGTGAAAAGCCTCATCGACGACGCCACCGAGCGCGGCGCGCGCGTGTCCATGGGCGGCGTGGAAGCCAACAACGACAACTATATCGCCCCCACCCTGCTGACCGAGGTCGACCGCGAATCGCGCGTGCTTTCAGAGGAGATCTTCGGCCCCATCCTGCCGATCGTCCCCTTCACCGACAGCGACCGCGTGATCGACGAAATCAACGCCCAGCCCAAACCGCTGGCGCTGTACGTCTTTGCACGCGACAACGACTTCATCGACAAGGTGCTGTCCAACACCAGCGCGGGCGGCTCCTGCGTGAACCATTCGATGGTGCAGTTTCTGCACGCCAACCTGCCGTTTGGCGGGGTCAACAATTCGGGGCTGGGCAACTCGCACGGCCACTACGGCTTCAAGGCCTTCAGCCACGAGCGGGCAGTGGTGCGCGAGCGCTTCTCGCTTAGCTTTTTGTTCCTGCCGCCCTACAAGGGCTTCACGCGCTGGTTCATCAAGTTCGCTACGCGCTGGCTGGTCTGACCCGGGGCGTGCATGGCGGCCGGACGGCGTTCGGCCGCCGATTCGATCCCGTTTGTGGCAACGCTCGGGCACCGCGATGGGCCGGGCTTGCGTTAAGCTGACGCCCGTCATTCAATCCGACCGTTAGAGCATCATGTCCGCAGCCCAACGCTTTCTTTCCGCGCTCGAAACCGAACACCCGCTCCAGATCGTGGGGGCCATCAACGCCTATGCCGCGATGCTGGCCGAACACAGCGGCTTCAAAGCGATCTATCTGTCCGGCGGCGGCGTGGCGAACTGGTCCTACGGGCTGCCCGATCTGGGCATGACCACCATGAACGACGTGCTCGAAGACGTGCGCCGGATCACCTATGCCACCGACGTGCCGCTGCTGGTGGATATCGATACCGGTTGGGGCAGCGCCTTCAACATCGGACGCACGGTCAAGCTGTTCGAGAAGGCCGGCGCAGCCTGCGTGCATATCGAGGATCAGGTGGCGGCCAAACGCTGTGGCCATCGCCCGGGCAAGGCGATCGTGTCCAAGGAGGAAATGGCCGAGCGCGTGACCGCGGCCGCCGACGCCCGCGACGAAATGCTGATCATGGCGCGTACCGATGCGCTGGCCGTCGAGGGCCTGGACTCGGCCGTCGAACGCGCCGCGGCCTGCGTGGAAGCCGGCGCCGACTTCATCTTCGCCGAGGCCATGACCGACCTGGAAATGTACAAGCGCTTCACCGAGCTGGGCGTGCCGGTATTGGCCAATATCACCGAATTCGGCCAGACCGAGCTCTATACCACCACCGAGCTGGCCGATCAGGGCGTGGGCATGGTGCTGTATCCGTTGTCCGCCTCACGGGCCATGGCCAACGCCGCGCTCGACGTCTACGGCGCAATTCGCGCCGACGGCACCCAGAAGCATGTGGTCGATCGCATGCAGACCCGCAGCGAACTCTACGAGCATCTGGGCTATCACGAATATGAAGACAAGCTCGACGCCCTGTTCGGCGACAACAAGGATCGATAAGCACCACCGGCCCGCCCCTGCAACCGCCCATTCGCCCACCAGGAACCGCCCATGAAACCTATCTTCTTCATTACGGTTATCGTTGCGATCTTTCTCGGCCTGGTGATCTTCTGGCTGGCCGGCGGGCCGGGCTATATCACGCCCGATGCCGATCGAACCGAGGTCCAGCGCGACCAGCCCGCGCTGGCCGTGAACGACGCCGCCCCGGCCGAAGCCACGGACGACGCAACGACACAGATCCCCGCCGAGCCGCCCGGTTTCTGTGAGCGCGATTTCGACCAGGTCGCCGAACGCGAGGCCGATGTGCCCGACCTGCGCGAGGCCGGGGGCCTGGTCTATATCTTCGAACGCGAGGCCCGCCTCGAAGACCCCTACGGCTGTGCCGATTTCTACCTGGCCCACGGCCTGGATATCGACGCGGCCGACCCGCGTGAAGGCGGCGAGAAGCTCACCGGGCTGTTCTATGCCATCCAGCGCAACGACCCGAAGATGCTGCGCTTCATGATCGATCACGGCGCCGACCTGGAACAGCGCGCGGGCAAGAACGACACCCGCGCGATGGGCTATGCCTATTTTCTGGCCCTCAAGGACCAGCGCATCGATCGCAACGGCATCATCGGCATTCTAGACAGCGAACTCACCCGTCAGGCCAGCGCCAACGATTCCTCCAGCGCCAACGCCACGCAAGACAACGACGCGGCCTGATCACGCGCCGCGCGCTTCGAGCTCCGTGACCGGCTGCATGCACAGCACGTCGTCGTTCCAGACCATGTCCTCGATCGCCACATGCTGCAGCGGCACGCGCTTGAGCAGCGCCCGACGCATGAAGTGCTGGTAAATATAGAACTGGTAGAAGAAGGGCCGCGGGTCGGAGGTGTCGAGCACCACGTCGCGGGCACTCGCGAATTGCCAGGCGAACTTGGCGAGTTTCCGTGGCTTGCGCAGATTGGGCAGGATGCCGAAGGTCACCATCGCCAGACGCACCTGGGCCGCCTTGAGCCGGTCAAACGACAGATCCACCGGCGTCTTGTGCACATAGGCGTCGTAGACCTCGGGGATTTCGGCCAGCAGATGCACGCCGGAGGTCACCCGCGGGTTGCACTCGATCGGCCGTACCTGCCCGGTTCGCGCTTCCTGGATGAAGTCGAAGGAGATCTGGCCGCTGAAGTTCGTCTTGGCCACGAAGGTCTCGATCCATTCGCGACAGCCGGCATGGTCGACCGGCGCGAAATGAATTGATGCGCCTTTACCGGCCGTCCAGTCGCCGTGATAGGCGACGTTAAACAACAGCTTGCCTTCGTGCGCCAGCGCAAACGTGTTGATCTGGCGCCCTGGCAGGAACTGCTGATAGACCAGATCGCGACCGCCGGCGAAGGCCTTGATATCGAACGGCTCGTAGCGGCCGTTGGAGCTGATGATCACTTCGTTGGCAAAGCGGGTGAACGCCGGCTTGAGCACGAACGGCTGGCCCGAGTTCAGCTGCGCCTTCACGCTTTCGAACTTATCGGCAATATTCTGTTCCTTGGTGAACACCTGCGTTTTCGGCGTACGCATGCCCAGGCTGTCGGCCCACTGCATGAAGTCGCCCTTGTGGTGAAGCCGACGCAGCGTGTCGATCGGCTCGCACAACAGTTCGCAGTCGCCGATGAACTGGTCGCGCATCTGGGCGAGGTAGAACGTTTCCTCGGTACAGGGCACCACCAGATCGACTTTCTGTTCGCGGATGAAGCCCAGCACCGCGCTGGCATATTTTTCCGGCTCGAAGCGCGGCGAAGGCACCCTCAGCGACGCCGAGATATGGCGCGAATGCGCGCAGATGAACGGGCCGCAGCTGTCCACGGCCACCACGCGGGCCCCGCGGCGCGAGAATATACGGGCAAGTTCCAGCGCGGCCGGGGCGCGTCCACCGGTTAGAAGTATGGTTTGGGTCTGCTGTGTGGTCATGGTATTCCTCCTGTTGCACCAGGTCTTGATAGAGCGCGAAAGCTAGGCCGAGTCGGTTTCGGTTACAGTGGTTTCGGCCGCGTCCTCTGCGGCCGCCGGCGGTTGCCACTGGCTCAGCCGGAGCCGGCCGAGGCCGATGTTTTGCGAGTTGAGCTGCGATACCGACATCCGGCCAACCGGCGTGAAGTAGGCAGCACGCCACTCGATCGGTTTGAAGTGCGCGAGGCGCCCGAACGAGCCGTCCCGCACGGGCGCGCCCGCCTGCGTCACCGCGCGAAGATCGTCGGCCGTGCTGTCGGCCACCGGGCGCGTGGGGCGTGCCTTGTCGACCGGGCTTGATCGCGTGGCCGATGGCATGGCGCCGCCGGCGCTTGCCGCTGCTACCGGTTCGCGCACATCAGCCGCGCCCGCGTATCGCGCGGCATTGTCGGTGGCCTGCCCAACGCCAGCCGGCAGATCGTAGAGACGATCGCCCGCACCCAGTACGCTTTGCAGGGCGACCCAGGCTGACACCCGACGATAGCCGGCCACGTCGTACTCGGCGCGTTTACGGGCCACGTCCGATTCGGCTTCCAGCAGTTCCTGAATGCCCAGTTCGCCGACGTCCCATTGGGCGGCGCGCGTACGGCGGGTCGCCTGGGCGCTGTCCAGTCCCAGCCGCGCGGTGCGATAGCGAGACTGGGCGTTGCGGTAGTCGGCCACCGCTTTTCTCACCTCGAGCGCGATGCCGGTTCGGGCATCGTCGAGTTGGGCCAGCAGCTTGTTGCGCTCGGCTTCGGCCTGGGCCTTGCGCGCGCTTATCGCGCCGCCGGCAAAGGGCGTCCAGCTCACCTGCAGCGACACCCGGTTGTCGTTGTCGGGCAGGGCCGGGTCGCCGTCGGCGTAGGTGGAGCTGGCCACGGCATCGAGGGTGGGCAGGCGGGCTGCGGATACCGCCTGGCTGTTCTGGCGTGCGCTTTCGATGCCGGCCTGCAGGGCGGCCAGGTCCTGGCGCTGCGCGAGCGCGCGATCGACCAGGGCGTCGACGCTACCGGTCAGCGCGGGCGGCTCGAAATTCAGAGGCCGCGCACGCACCGGGCGCTCGGCGCCGATCGTGCGCGCAAGATTGGCCTGCGCCAACGATACCTGGCTGTCGAATTCGCCCAGCCGCTGGCGTGCCTCGCTCAGGGCATAGCGCACGCTCAGGGCTTCGCTTTTAAGGGCGTTGCCGGTATCGCGCAGGGCCTGCACCTGCGCATTGCGGCTTTCGAGATTGTTGACCAGGGATCGGGCCGCCGTAAGCTGAGCCTCGGCCGAGAGCACATCGATATAGGCATTGGCGGCATCGACCATGCTCTCGATACGGCTGCGCTGTGCCACCCATTCCGCGGCCGAGACACGATCCTCGGCTGCCCCGGACAAATAGCGTTGGGTGGCGAGATTGAACAGCGGCTGGCGCAGCGACACGGTCGCCCCGCGCTGTTCGCGTTCGCCGCGCACGGTCACCGAATAGCCGTCGCCGACCACCGACGCCGGGATGTCGCCTGCCGGCGTATTCAGCACCACATCGTTCAGATCGCCGTCTTCGCCGCCGAGCGTGTAACGGGGTTGGTCTTCGCTGCGCGAGTAGTAGCCGTTCACGCTCAGCGTGGGATAACGCGAAATCCGGCGCAGGGCATCTGCGGCATGGCGGGCCGCCTCGGCGTCGTAGCTATCGGCACGCACGCTCGCGCGCGCGGCCGCACGACGCAGGCTGGAGGCGAAATCCACCGTCGCCGTGGCCGCATTCGACTCGGCCGTGTCTTGGGCACTCGCCGGCGGCGCCACGCTCATACTCGCCAGGCCCAGCGTGAGCGCGGCGACCAGCACGGCGTTCGCGGTCGGACGCGGCCGGCGCAGGCGCCAGGCCAGCACCGTCTGGCAGAACGCCGGCAGCGCCATGAGGGTAAGCACCGTCGAGGCGAGCAACCCGGAGATGATCGACCAGGCCAGCGGGGGCCAGAGCGTGGCGCTGGAAAAAGCCAGCGGCAGCAGGCCGACGATGGTCGTGGCCGTGGTCAGCACGATCGGGCGGGTGCGCCTCTCGACCGCGTCGGCCACCGCCTCGGCGAGCGACGCGCCCTCGCCCAGCCGCTGGTCGATGACGTCGATCAGCACGATGGCGTTGTTCACCACGATGCCCACCAGCGCGAACAGGCCCAGCATGGGCATGAAGCCGAAGGGAATATCGAGCAGCAGCAGCCCCGGGATCACGCCGACGATCGCAAACGGCACGGTCAGCAGCACCAGGCCAATGCGTACGAAGGAGTTGAACTGCAGCAGCAGAAACAGCAGCAGCAAGCCGATGCCCAGCGGCGCCATGCCCAGCACCGCTGCATTGGCATCGCCCGAGGTCGCCGCGAAACCGCGCCACACCAGGCGCGTGCTTTCGGGCAGATCCAGCGCGGCGACTTTCTCCTTCCATGGACCAATCACCGAGCTGTAGGCCACGCCCTCTTCCAGCTCGCCATAGACGGCGGCATAGCGGGCGCCGTCCTTGCGCCGGATCGCGCCGGGGGCGACTTCGAGCCGGGGCGTGGCCACCTGCATCAGCGGCACATGCTCGCCGCGCTCGTTGTAGACGTTGACCGTCTCCAGCGCGGCCGGGTCCGACAGCTCGCCCTCCGGCGAGCGCAGGCGGATGAACATGGGGCTGTCATCGCCGCGATATTCGCCCACGATCAAGCCGTCGCTGTGGCTGCGAATCGAATTGGCCACGTCCACGGGCGAGACCTTGAAATCCCGCGCGATCGCGCTGTTGATATCGAAATCCAGGCTTGGCACGCCGCTGCCCAGGGTATGACGCACGTTGCGCGTACCGGGCAGCTCGCGCAGCACGCCGTAGATCTGGTCGGTCGCCGCCAGACGTTCGGCCGCGGTATCGGCATAGATCTCGACTTCCAGCGGCGCGGTCACCAGCGGCCCCTGGCTGAGCTTGCGCGCGATGATCTGGGCGCTGGGCAGGTGGGTCTTCTTGTAGTCGTCGAGAAACTCGATGAGTTCCTGATTACGGGCGAGACCGTCAGTGCGCACCACCAGCCGCGCCAGGTTCGGCGCCCGCGGCGTCTTCTGCAGGTTGTAGTAGAACGGCGGGCCACCCGTGCCCACGAAGCTGTAGAGCGCCTCGACGCCTTCGTGGCTTATCAACACATCGTTGACCTGGCGCGCCGCGGCCGCGGTGCTGGACTGGTGCACCCCGTCGGGAAGCACGACATCGACCACCACGATGTTCTGATCGGCCTCGGGAAAGAAGGTCTCGCCCAGAAACGGCTCCAGCGCCATCGCCAGCGCGAAAGCCCCGACGCTGGCCAGCATCAGCGTGCGCGGCCGAGCCAGGGTGATCCGGGCCAGCCACGCCCCCAGCTCGTTGAGCCGATCGCGGCCCTCACGGGTCTCCGGCCTGAGAAAGCGATGCGCAATCAGCGGCGTGACCGTGACCGCGAACAGGTAGCTCGCCGACAACGACACGATGATGGTGATCGGCAGGGCCCGCACGAAGTCGGTGGTATTGCCCTCGGCAAGCAGCACCGGCACGAAGGCCGCGACCGTGGTACCGGTGGCCGCGAACAACGGCCCGGCAAGCGAGCGAATCGCAGCGGCTGCAGCCTGCTGCGGACCCTGACCGGCATTGAGCCCGTACTGGACCTCCTCGGTCATCACGATGGCGTTATCCACGAGCACGCCGAGCGCCACGACCAGCCCGATGACCGCAACCTGATGCAGCACGCCGCCGCCCATGGCATAGACCGCCAGCGCCGAAAGCGTGACCAACGGCAACAAGGTGGCCACCACCAGCCCCATACGCCAGCCCATGAAGCACACCAGCACCGCCATCACCGCGGCGATCGAGCTCAGCAGATTGAGCGAAAGGTTATGCAGGCGATCCTGGGTGAGCGCCGGCTGATAGAACACTTCGCCGATCTCGAGCGGCGCGATGCGTTCGCCCACCTCGGCAGCGGCCGCGCGCAGCCGCTGGCCGAGCTCGACCTGGTTCTGGCCGCGTGCGGCCACCACCTCGACGCCCACCGCGCGCCGGCCGTTGTACCAGAACTCGTCGCGGGGCGGCGACTCGGGCATGAGCGACACGTCGGCGATCGAGGCCAGCGGCAACGTCTGGCCGGAGACCATGCGAATGGGCGTTTCGCCGATCTGTTCGATGCTCTGAAAATCGACCTGCGGATTGAGGTTGATGGAGGCATCGCCCAGACGCAGCGAGCCACCGCCCTTGACCTGATTGCTTTCGTTGATATCGCGCGCGATGCGGGCCAGCGATAGCGCATAGCGATCGATCACCGCATCTTCGATGGCGACCGTGACCTGGCGACCGGGGTCGCCATAGAGCGAGGTCGAGGCCACCCCGTCCACGTCCAGTAGCGCCTTGCGCAGGGTTCGGGCGCCCTCGGCGAGCTCCATGGGCGAGGCATCGCCGGTCACCGCCAACATCATCAGGCTCGAATCGATGATGCGGTCGTTGACGCGCGGCTCCAGCACGCCGTCCGGAAAATCGCGCTTTGCGTTGTCCAGCGCGACCCGCAGCCGATCCCATACCTCGGCGGTGTTGTAGACATTGCCGCGCAGCTCGATCGAGAAGACGCCGACATCCTGCTGGGCGATCGCGCCCAGCGTATAGATCTCGTCGATCTCGTTGATCTGCGTTTCCGCTGGCTCGAGCACCAGCCGCTCGACCCGCTCGGCGCTGGCGCCGGGAAACGGAATGATCACGATCGCGCCGCGATAGGGAAAGGAGGGGTTCTCCTGGCGGTCCATCGTATAGAAGCTGACTGCGCCCGCGATCACCAGCACCCCGACAAGCGCTGCGATCAGGCGCGCATTGGTCAGAATGCGATAAGGCCAGTCAGTCACCGCCAAGCACCCGGATACGGGCCTGATCCGCGAGGTTGTCGAGGCCTTCCAGCACCACGCGGTCGCCGGCGTTGAGCTCGCCGCGAACCAGCACTTTGCGATCCACGATCTCGAAGGTTTCTACCGGCACAGCGTGGGCGCGCCCGTCCACGGCCCGGTAAACGAAGGTCTGGTCGATACCGCCGGGGCGGGCGATGGCATCCGACGGCACCAGCACGCCGGGCTTGGGCGGCACCGATACGTGCCAGACCACGCTCATGCCCGGCACGATATCGGCCGACTTGTCGATGCCGATGACGGCCTCGAACAACCGCCCCGGCCCGCCGGCCGCATGGGAGACGGCGGTCAGGGTGCCGGTAATCTTGCGATTGTCGAACAACGGCAGGGTGAGCTGGGCCGGCTGTCCGGTTTCCACCGAGGCGAGCAGGCGTTCGGGAATGCCGATCGCCACCTCGATCTTCTGCGCCCCGGACAGGCCCACGATGGGCTGGCCTGGCGGCACCACCTCGCCCGGCTCGAACAGCACCATCTCGATCGTCCCGTCGATAGGTGCTCGCAGCGTCTGCTGGGCCACGCCGCGACTGGCCTGTTCGAGCTGGGCCTGGGCACCGCGCAACTGCGCCCGTGCCGCCTCGGCCCGGGCGCGGGCATTCTCCAGTGTCTGCTGAGTGGCGGCATCCCGCGAATACAGGGTTTGCGCGCGATCCAGATCGCGTTCTGCCTGGTCACGCTGGGCGCGCGCCTGGGCCACCTGGGAACGCGCCGCATCCTCGCCCTGCTCCAGCCCCGGCTGTTGCAGCCGCGCGATCACGTCCCCTTTCTTGACCGCGCTGCCGACCTGAACTTCGATATCCGAAATACGCCCGCCGATCTGGAATGCCAGCCGGGCCCGGCTGCCACCCCGGGTCACCCCCGACAAGGCAAACGTACGCGGCTCGTCGTTGGGTTCGACCTCGACAACGCGCACCGGCTTGCCCTTGGCGACCACCGCCGGCGCGTTTTCGGCATGGGAACCACAGCCCACGCCCAGCAGCGACACGGCGAGCGCAAACACCGCTGCCCCGACCTGTACGGCGCTCGGGTAAATACGCATCCGCGCCATCACGCCGCCCGTAACAAGTAACGGACATGTGCAGCCCTCAAACACCGGCCGCAGACAAACCCGGCGCGTTGCCCCATACCCAGCGCCGGCATGCTGGCCGAGCATATGGCATGCCGCAAACGCTCGTTATTGAACCATTGCAGGCAAGAGACGGTCTTTAAGCTACGACAGAGACTGCCGATAGTCCGATTGAATGCATTCACGGCCCTGCTCGGACGTGCATCGGGCACAAACAGGCCCAGGGCGGCGCGGATGCCGACCCGGCCTTGCCCACAGTTGCCGCCCGTGAAGCCTGGTTGCATTATGAAATTATTCATCGCCTATCTTTGCCCGAAGACCGTGTCATGACAGAAATAAGCGCCTCCAAGGCCACGCCCGAACCGGCCCCGCCCAGCAACGCCTTGTTGAGCACCGAGCTGCTGCGTAGCGTGGCAAGTCTTTCGCGCTTCATGCGCGTAAATGGTTCCTTGCGCAAATCGCTGCCGCGGGGCGAAGGCGATGTCGTACTCGTGCTGCCGGGGCTTGGCGCCGGCGACTGGTCCACCTGGCCGCTGCGCCGGCTGCTCGGCCAGATCGGCTATCGCGCCTTCGGCTGGGACCAGGGAACCAATTCCGGGGCCCGCCATCTCTATGCCGGCGCCGCGCACCGCTATGAGCATCTGCGCGATACCGTCGGCGGGCCGATCAGCATCATCGGCTGGAGTCTGGGCGGCGTATATGCACGCCGGCTCGCCAAGGACTACGCCGCCGATACGCGCTGCGTGATCACCATGGGCTCGCCGTTTGCGCATGCACCGAGCGGCTCGAACATCGCCCGGCTCTATCGCCGCCTGCATGGCCACTATCCCGGCGGCGACGATCGCGCCAGTCCGCGTATGGTCGCGCCTCCGCCGGTGCCGACGACTTCCATATTCAGCCGCAGCGACGGCGTGGTGCCCTGGCAGTCCTGTCAGGAAATCGCCGGCCCCATCGCCGAGAATATTGAAGTCACGAGCAGTCACTGCGGCCTTGGCTACGACCCTGCCGTTGTCTATGCCGTAGCCGACCGACTTGCCCAGGCACGGCGCCCGGCCTGGAAACCGTTTCGGGTACCCGGTCAACTGCGTCGAAAACTGGACCTGGGTTTCGCCTGATATCGGCACCGGCGCATCGTTGACCGGCTGCCCGGCGGGCAACACTCGCGGGGTGACCGGCACGCGGCGACAGCCAGCCCGCATGGTCAGCGGCAAAGCAGGCTTCGCCTGCAAGTGCAATCCGCGTTCTACCGCTGCCACCATTTTCGCGTCTCCTCCGCACGCTGATGCACCCAAATATTGTTTTTCGTTCTTGTCCCGTTTCTTCGACGGGTTCAATCCCACTAGGGCGTCTAATCGATAGCACAGCAGAATCAGTACAACTACCGATTTTCTTCGCAATACACTGATTGCGCAGTATGAAAACTGGCCTGCAAAGTGCCCGAAAACCCAAGCGGGACCAGCGCTTCTACCGTTGTCCCCGGCCCGGCGAACAATAGCGGAATCGACCTCAATTCGACAAGATTTCTTTTCTTAGTTGGGAAAAAATTACCCGCCGTGCGCTAAACACAGGCGGGTTTCATCGACCATGAGGACAACAACGGCGGTCGCGCAACGACCGCCGCTTTAATCAGCCCGCGGCGGTCAGCCGGGTATAGGCTTCGCGATACTTGGCCGCGGTGTTGTCGATGATCTGCTGGGGCAGGCGCGGCCCGGGGGCCGTCTTGTTCCAGTCGAGCGTTTCCAGATAGTCGCGTACGTACTGCTTGTCGAAGCTTGGCGGGCTCATGCCGACGGCATAGTCCGACACCGGCCAGAAACGCGAGGAGTCCGGGGTGAGCACCTCGTCGATCAAAACCAGTTCGCCGGCCGCATCGAGACCGAATTCGAACTTGGTATCGGCGATGATGATGCCGCGTTCGCGTGCGTAGGCCGCAGCATTCCGGTAGATCGACAACGTGGCGTCGCGCACCTCGGCCGCACGCTCGGCGCCGATCAGTGCCACCACCGCGTCGAAGTCGATGGCCTCGTCGTGCTCGCCCGCCTCGGCCTTGGTGGACGGGGTGAAGATGGGTTCGGGCAGCGCCTGGGCCTGCTCGAGCCCGGCCGGCAGCTCGATACCCGAAACCGCACCGGTGGCCTGATAGTCCTTCCAGCCGGACCCGATGATATAGCCGCGCGCCACCGCTTCGACCGGCAGCGCGTTCAGACGCTTGACCAGCATTGCCCGGGAGCCGACCTGCTCTATTTCGGCGTCGGTGAGCACCTCGGCCAAGGACATGTCGGCACGGTGGTTGGCGATATCATTGGCAAAACGATCGAACCAGAAATTCGATACCGCCGTGAGCACTTCGCCCTTGCCGGGAATGGGATCGGGCAGGATCACGTCGAAAGCCGACAGGCGATCCGTGGCCACGATCAGCAGATGATCCTCGCCCACCGCATAGACATCGCGCACCTTGCCCCGCATAAGCAGCGGTACGCTGTGCAGGTCGGATTCGAATAAGGTATCGGGCATGAGGCTAGGGCCGCTGCGGCGTTCGCTGAATGACGGACGCGATTCTAGCAGCGCCGCCGCCCCGATCGGTCATCAAGCCAGCCAGTAACGTCCGCCCGTGGCGATAACCACCACCACGAGACCGAGCACGAGATTGATCGCTGCAAACAGGCGCAGCTGGCTCATGGCCCTGCTCGCGTCCGCCAGCGCGCCGGCCGACAGGGCCACGCGCACCCGCCGCCAGGGCGAAAAGAACATATGCCCGAACAACAGAAACATCGCCCAGCCGAGTAGCTGCATCAGGTGAATATACAGCGGTGCGCTGCCCATGCCCCCGAGCATGAAGATCATGGTGTTGCCGGTCACCAGCAGCACGATGATGGCGATCCATACCCACAGAAAGAAACGCCCCATCGCAGTGGACAGCAGCGGCAGGCGATCGGCCAGCGGCACCGACGAGGCAGCCGGGCGCAGGATGCCGACCAGAAAGAACAGGCCGCCCACCCAGATCACGGCAGCGAGGGCATGCAACGATAAAAGAACGCTCATTCAAGCTCGACTGACATAGACAATCGGCAAAGCGTAAACTAGCGCCGCTATTCGATCCACGGTTTTAAGCCATGCCCCGTTCCTCGCGCGCGCCCATCATCGCCCCTTCGATTCTCGCGGCCGATCTGGCCGCCCTCGGCGATGAGTGCGAAGCCGTCATCGATGCCGGCGCCGACTGGATTCACTTCGATGTGATGGACAACCACTACGTGCCGAACCTGACCTTCGGCCCGCCGGTGGGCGCGGCGCTCGCCAAGCGGCTCAAGGCCCGGCATCCGAACGTACCGATCGACGTGCATCTGATGGTCAAACCCGTCGATGCCATGATCAGCGCCTTTGCCGAGGCCGGCGCGAGCTCGATCACCTTTCATCCGGAAGCCAGCGAACACGTCGATCGCAGCCTGCAGCTGGCCCGCGATGCCGGCTGCAAGACGGGGCTGGTGTTCAATCCGGCCACCCCGCTGGAGTGGCTGAAATACGTGCTCGACAAGGTCGATATCGTGCTGATCATGTCGGTGAACCCCGGCTTTGGCGGCCAGGCGTTCATCGAGGAGGCGATCGGCAAGATCGCCGAGGCGCGCGAAATCATCGACGCCTCGGGTCGGGATATCCGCCTGGAGGTCGACGGCGGCATCAAGACCGACAACATCGCCCGCGTGGCCGAGGCCGGCGCCGATACCTTCGTGGCCGGCTCGGCGATCTTCGGCCAGCCGGATTACGCCAAAGTCATTGCCGACATGCGCGCCGAGCTCGGCTGAGCAACGCGGGGCGATACGCGTATCGCCCCGCCCGTTCGCTGCAGGGTCGCGCTGCCCTGCCGGGTGATCAGAACCGATAGCCGATGCCGGCGCTATAGATCATGGCGTTGATTTCGAGCTCGATATCGGCATCGCCGACCGCGATATCCTCGCCGTAGCCGAGCAGGCCCAGAGTGTCGGCCAGGGCGGCGTTGTTGAGCCGTACGTTCACGTCCGACAAGCTGCCCTTCACCGTCGCGCCGCCGATATAGCGGGCGTCGACAAAGCCGAAGAACCCGCCCTGGGGCGAACCCACGTCCACGCCCGCCTGCAGGATATAGCCGGGCGTCGACGACACGTCGAAACCGGGATCGCTGACCTCGGTAAGCACGTCGTTGCTGATCTCGGCATCGTAGTTGTAAAGATATACCCCGCCCGCGCCGACATAGGGGCGCACGAAGGCATCCGGGAAGGGGTGATAGGTGAGCGTCATCATGATCGGCAGGCTCTTGACGCTGCCAAGCTCCTGACCGAGCGGCGGGATGCCGGTATCGAGCAGGCCGGTGGCGGAATTCACGGCCGAGCCGAGATCGCCGAGGGTCTGACCCAGCGCCTGTTCAAGCACGCTGTCACCGGTTACCAGATTGGCCAGATCCGCGGTGGGCGCCAGCGAGCGATCGCGCAGCGTGCCCGGCTGGGAAACGAAATCGATATCGATCGGCTTGCCGATGATCGTTTCCAGCGACAGATGCCGGCCCGTGCCCGGGATGTTGTAGCCAATGCCGATAGTCGCGATCGCCTGATTGGCGATCGTGGCCTTCGCACCTGCGATCGGGCCGTTGTCCACCGCAAGCGATGCCGGAAACTCCACGCCGGACAGGGTCAGCTCGCTGCTTTTCAGCGCGCTGAAATCCAGATAGGACACGGCCGGCTTGAGATAGAGCCTGTCCTGAATGAAGCGATCGTAAAAACCGTCGTTCGACGGCTCGCTGCCCTCGTCGCGGCCAAGCGAAGGCAAACCCTCGTTATCGCTGGCCCGCGCGATGCGCTGAGGGCCCATCCATGCAATGGCCACGAAGCACAGGGCGAGCGCCCACGGCGCGGGACGAACGTTGATAACAGGCATGACAGTCTCCTCCTGGGTATGAGTACACGGCCTCACGCCTCGCTGCCTGTTATCCCCCACGACTGCACGTCATCGAAAAACGCGGCCAACCTTCTGATTGCGCGCTATTTATTTTCTTGACGGGCGATACGCCGATCGGCGGAAAGCTATCACCACGGCTTTGAAAAAAACAATTCAACGTCATGCGCCTAAACAGGCTCGCGCGGCCAGATCCGCATGGATATTGGCTTTAACCCCAGAATTGCCGGAATCAAAATTTTCCGATGCCCGTTCTTTTCCGAGCGACTCACCGGTGCTGCGCGCAAAAACACTGCCAAAACAGCGACCTTGAGCGCAGCTCAGGCAGGATTCGAATATAACGCCCGGTACGACTAGCCAGAGACGAAGTGAAACGCCCTGCCCAGGGCCTGACGCGCGTACGCCGTCGCAGGCGCGCTCGTCGTCGCGGCCGGCACTCGGCACGCCCGTGTTTGTTCTGCCGTGCCCGGCCTGCCCGACTTGGCAAGCCCGGCCAGATAAGTCAGCATTGCGGTCGTAGTGGCACTCGACGTGCCCAAGCCGAACGACAAGACCGACATGAAATCGAATCGATTCAAAAACACCGCCAACCGCGCCTTTGATGCGGCCTGGCGATGGCGAGAAGGCGACTGGCGGGGCTGAAAAGCCCGGGCATGCCCTCGCGCGTATTTCGACCGGCCGTCAGGCCAATCGAGCGCGCACTTCTTGCGATTTTCGATCGAGTGATTTCATGAACAATTCGTCTTCTTCCCACCGCGAATCGACCCATTCGCTCCACCACCCGCGCGTGCCGCTGGTGGTCGAAGCGCTGGCCGATCTCGACACCCCGCTTTCGACCTATCTGAAGCTGGCCGATGCGCCTTATTCGTTCCTGCTGGAATCGGTCCAGGGCGGCGAGCGCTGGGGCCGGTATTCGATCATCGGCCTGCCCTGCGCCGAGCGTATACGCGTACGGGGCCATACGCTGGTTCACGAACGCGACGACGAGATTCTCGAACAGATCGAGACCGACGATCCGCTGGCCTGGATCCAGGCCTTCAACGATGCACGCCCGCTGCCGCGCCTGCCCGAACTGCCACGCCTGACCGGCGGTCTGGTCGGCTATTTCGGCTACGACACGATTCGTTATATCGAGCCGCGTCTGGCCGCGGGCGGCGCCGGCAAGAACGACCCGCTCGATCTGCCGGATATCCTGCTGCTGATCGCCGAAGAGCTGGTCATTTTCGACAACCTGTCGGGCAAGCTCTACTGCGTGGCCCACCATGTCGAGGGCGACGCGGCCGACCGGGAACGCGTGGCCGAGCGCCTCGATGCCCTGCTCGACCGCCTCGAACAGCCGCTGACCACCAGCACGACCCGCGCGAAAGCAGGGGAAACCGCGGCCGAACTGCTCGACGACAGCCGCTTCGTATCCGGGCTGACGCAGGCCGGTTATGAAGACGCGGTACGGCGTATTCGCGACTACACCCAGGCCGGCGACGTGATGCAGGTGGTGCCCAGCCAGCGCCTGTCGGCGCCGTTCAATGCCGAGCCGATGTCGTTGTACCGAGCGCTGCGCAGCCTGAATCCGTCGCCGTATATGTACTACTTCAACTTCGGCGATCACCACGTGGTGGGGGCCTCGCCGGAGATTCTGGTGCGCGCGATGGACGGCGAAGTCACCGTGCGGCCGATCGCCGGCACCAGAAAGCGCGGTGCCACGGACGCCGAGGATGAAGCCCTGGCCGAGGACCTGCTCGAAGATCCGAAAGAAATCGCCGAGCATCTGATGCTCATCGACCTCGGACGTAACGATGTCGGGCGCGTATCCCAGCCGGGCAGCGTGAAGCTGACCGAACGCATGGCCATCGAGCGCTACTCTCACGTCATGCATATCGTGTCGAACGTTACCGGCAAGCTGCGCGACGACCTGACCCCCATGGACGCGCTACGCGCGGCCTTTCCCGCCGGCACGCTCTCCGGCGCACCCAAGATCCGGGCGATGGAAATCATCGACGAAATCGAGCCGGTCAAACGTGGCGTCTATGGCGGTGCCGTGGGTTATCTGGCCGGCAATGGCAGCATGGATCTGGCGATTGCGATTCGTACCGCCGTACTCAAGGACGGCGAAATTCATGTCCAGGCCGGCGGCGGCATCGTGGCCGATTCACAGCCGACCGCCGAGTGGGAAGAAACCATGAACAAGGCCAAGGCGGTGATGAAAGCCGCGGCGATCGCCGAGCGCGGGCTGAGCACGCGGGCCCAGGCCAGTACACCGCGCAACGGGGGTGACGCATGATTCTCATGCTCGACAACTACGACTCGTTTACCTACAACCTGGTGCAGTATCTCGGCGAACTCGAGGCCGAAGTGCACGTGGTGCGTAACGACCAGGTCACGGTCGAAGATATCGAAGAACTCAAGCCGGCCGGCATCGTTGTCTCGCCCGGCCCCTGCACGCCCGACGAAGCCGGCGTGTCGGTCGAGCTGATCCAGCGCCTGGCGCATCGGCTGCCGATCTTCGGCGTGTGCCTCGGTCATCAGGCGCTGGGCCAGGCCTACGGCGGCCAGGTCACCCGTGCCCGTCAGGTCATGCACGGCAAGACCTCGGTGATTCGCCATACCGGGCGCGGCGTATTCGAAAATCTCGCCGACCCGCTGACCGCGACGCGCTATCACTCGCTTATCGTTGCCCGCGACGGCCTGCCGGGCGACTTCGAGATCACCGCCTGGACCGAGACCGAAGACGGCGAGATGGACGAAATCATGGGCCTGATCCATACGCCCACCGGCGCCGAGGGCGTGCAGTTCCATCCGGAATCGATTCTGTCCGAACACGGCCATGAAATGCTGCGCACCTTCCTCAAGCGCTGCGGCGAAGGGCGCCCGGGCACGGGAGATACGCAGTGATTGATAAAGAACTGATGAACCACATCGTCGCCGGCCGCGACCTCTCGGCCGAGCGCATGCACCAGGCGATGACCGCGATCATGACCGGCCAGGCCACCGAAGCGCAGATCGGCGGCTTTCTGATCGCCATGCGCATGAAGGGCGAAACGGTGCCGGAAATCGCCGCCGCGACGGCGGTCATGCGTGAGCTGGCCACCGATGTGCCCGTCGATGCCAACCTGGCCGATCAGCTGGTCGATACCTGCGGCACCGGCGGCGACGCGGCCGGGCTGTTCAACGTATCCACGGCGGCAGCGTTCGCGGTGGCCGCTGCAGGCGGTCATGTGGCCAAACACGGCAATCGCTCGGTATCGAGCTCGTCCGGCAGCTCCGACCTGCTCGAAGCCGCCGGCGTGGCCCTCGATACCTCGCCCGAGCAGGTGGCCGAATGCATTCGTCGGCTGGGGGTAGGTTTCATGTTCGCCCCGGCTCACCACGGCGCCATGAAATACGCGGTCGGCCCGCGTCGCGAACTGGGCGTACGCACGATCTTCAATATCATCGGTCCGCTCACCAACCCGGCTGGCGCCCGCAATCAGGTCATGGGCGTATTCAACGGCCATCTGTGCGAGCCGCTGGCCGAGGTGCTGCAGCGCCTGGGCAGCCGCCACGTCATGATCGTGCACGGCGAGGACGGCCTCGACGAGCTGTCGATCAACGCACCCAGCCGGGTCGCCGAGTTGAAGGACGGCAAGATCTCCACCTACAAGATCGCGCCCGAGGACGTCGGCCTCGAACGCGGCTCGCTGGACGCGCTCCGGGTGAAGTCCGCGGCCGAAAGCCTGGATATCGTGCGCGACGTGCTCGCCGGCAAGGCCGGGCTGGCCCTGGACATGGTCGCCTTCAACGCGGGTGCGGCGCTGTATGTGTCGGGTAACGCGCCGGATATCGCAGCGGGCGTGGCCAAGGCACGCGACGTGCTGCTCAGCGGCGCGGCCGGCGACCGCATGGCCGCGCTGTGCGAACTCACACAAACGATGACCGGCCGCGCCGGCATGGTGAACGCATGAGCATTCGTACCACCGATACCATTCTCGATCGCATCCTGGCCCGCAAGGTCGAAGAAATCGCGGCGTTTCGTGCCCAGACCTCGCGCGCCGAACTCGATGCCGCGGTCGCGCGTGCCTTCGCCCCGCGCAGCTTTGCCGACGCGCTGCGCGCCAAGGCACCGCAGGCCGTGATTGCCGAAATCAAGAAGGCCTCCCCCAGCAAGGGGTTGATCCGCGAGGATTTCGACGTTGCCTGGCTGGCCGAACGCTACGCCGCCGGCGGCGCGGCCTGCCTGTCGGTACTCACCGATCACGATTTCTTTCAGGGCGATAACGACTTTCTGGCCCTGGCCCGCCAGGCCTGCGACCTGCCGGTGCTGCGCAAGGATTTCATGATCGATGCCATCCAGGTCGATCAGGCCCGTGCCATGGGCGCGGACTGCATCCTGCTGATCGCCGCGGCCCTGACGACCGAGCTCATGACAGAACTGGCCGAGCGCGCCTTCGAGCTGGGCATGGACGTACTCGCCGAAGTGCACGACAGCGAAGAACTCGAACGTGCGCTGGAGTTGCCGGAACGTACGATTCTGGGCATCAACAACCGCGATCTGCACACCTTCGAGACCACCCTCGATACCAGCATCGATCTACGCGACACCATCCCCGCCGACCGGCTGGTGGTCAGCGAAAGCGGCATTCATACGCCGGCCGATCTGGCGCGACTGGCCGACGTGGGCTTCGGCGCCTTCCTGATCGGCGAATCCTTCATGCGCGAACCCGACCCCGGCGCTGCGCTGGCAACCTTGCTCGATCCTGCGGGATAGCGCGTTACGACACGGCGGCCAGCACTTTTTTTGACCGCAACCGGCCCCATCGTCGGGCCACCGTATCGACCATCACGATCTCGAATGAAAGCAACCATCGATTGGCAGGGCCAACTGCAGTTCTCCGGCACCGCGGATAGCGGCCACGAAGTCACTATCGACGGGCCGCCGGATATCGGCGGCGAAAACGCCGGTTTCCGACCCATGGAGATGATTCTGCTGGGCGTGGGTGGCTGCAGCGCGATGGACGTGATGCATATCCTCAAGAAATCGCGCCAGGACGTGACCGGCTGCCGTATCGAGGTGGACGGCACCCGTGCCAGCACCGAACCGAAGGTGTTCACCGACATTCATCTACAGTTTTTCGTCTCCGGCCAGAACCTCAACGAAAAACATGTCGCGCGCGCGGTGCAGCTGTCGGCCGAGAAATACTGCTCGGCCTCGATCATGCTGCAAGCGAGCGTGAACATCACCCACGACTACACGATCGAAACCGTCTGATCGGCCCATGCGCGGGCGTTGCGCTTGACGTACGCGCTCGCGCGCGGATACTGCGCCATTTCATCGCCCATCGACCCGGTCGGTCGACGCAACGTCTGGACCCATGCAGCCGAAATAATGGGCGCTACGGCCCCGTCATCGGTTCATGCAGCCCGCGTTGAGCTCAGCCGCCCTGGCCCACACCCCATCCCGAATTCGCCATGGAAAAACTGCGCCTGCACGGCTTCAACAATCTGACCAAGTCGCTGTCGTTCAACATTTACGACATCTGCCATGCGCGTACGCAGGAGCAGAAGAAGGCGTATGTCGCCTATCTGGACGACATGTTCAGCGCCGACCGCCTGACCCAGATCCTGACCGAAGTCTCGGACATCATCGGTGCGCATATTCTCAATATTGCCCGGCAGGACTACGAGCCGGAAGGCGCGAGCGTGACCATCCTCATCGCCGAGGAGGCCGCCTACGACGGGCCGACGCCGGATGCGGTGGTCGGGCATCTCGACAAGAGCCATATCACGGTCCATACCTATCCGGAGTTTCATCCGGATAACGGCATCTCGACCTTCCGCGCCGATATCGACGTATCCACCTGTGGCCTGATCTCGCCGCTCAAGGCGCTGGATCATCTGATTCACAGCTTCGAATCGGACGTGGTATCGATGGACTACCGGGTGCGCGGTTTCACGCGTGACGTGGACGGCGTGAAGCACTTCATCGATCACGAGATCAACTCGATCCAGGACTACATCCCGGAAGACATCTGCAACCGCTATCAGATGATCGACGTGAACGTGCTGGCCGAGCGTATCTTCCATACCAAGATGCGGCTGACCGAATTCTCGCTGAACGATTACCTGTTCGCGGAAAAAGCCGAAGACCTGTCCGAAGACGAGGCCGCCGAGCTGACCGATCGGATCGAGGCCGAGGTGAACGAAATTTTCTACGGCCGTAATTTCGCCAACGACGCTCAGGACGGCGAATAGCCCCGCGCGCCCTGGCATGGCGCGTATCGTGCATGATTATGCGCGTGGTGGCGGGTGTGCCGTCGTCGATCGCAGCCTGTGTTGTCCCTAGCGAGGTAGAACCGTGGAGTTGCGCCCCGACCAGTTTCAGCGCCAGGTCGACAGCCAGCCGCTGGCGCGCTGCTATGTACTGGCCGGCGACGAGCCGTTGCAGGTACTCGAAGCCGCCGATGCTCTGCGGGCGGCGGCACGCAAACAGGGCTTTGACGAACGTGAAGTCCTGCATGCCGAGCCGGGATTCGACTGGGGCCAGCTGGCAAGCGCCGGCGCGAGCCTGTCGCTGTTCTCCGAAAAACGCCTGCTGGAACTGCATCTCACCGACAAGGGCCCCGGCAAGCCCGGCAGTGCCGCGATCAGCGATTACGCCAAGAATGCGCCGGATTCCACGCTGCTGCTGATTCTGGCCACGCCGCTGGCCGCGAGCGCGCGCAAGAGCGCCTGGTACAAAGCCATCACCAAGGCCGGCGTGGCCATGTATGCCTGGCCGCTGCCGGGCGCGCGCATGGCGCAATGGGTGGAACAGCGCGCGCGTGCCAACGGTCTTGCGCTCGATCGGGACGCGGTCGCCCTGCTGGCCGAACAGACCGAAGGCAACCTGCTGGCCGCCGCCCAGGAAATCGACCGGCTCGCCCTGCTGCACCCGAACGAAAGCATTGGCGCGACCGAAATCGAAGCTGCCGCCAGCGACCACAGCCGCTTCGGCATCTTCGACCTGCCTGCCAAGGCACTCGCCGGCGATAGCGCCAGCGCCCTGAAAACGCTGGCCAAACTGCGCGCCGAAGGGGTGGATGCGGTGCCCATCACCTGGGCGCTGGTACGCGAAATCCGCATGCTCTACCAGGCCGCGCTGGCCGCGCGCGCCAACCGCCTGGACGCCATGCTGGGCAAGATCTTCATGCCGCCGGCGCGCAAGCGCCAACTCGGCGAGGCGGCCACAAGGGCCGATCCGGCCATGCTCGCCGAGCTGCTGCGCCGCGCAGCCCGGCTCGATCAGGTCAACAAGGGGGCAGCCGTCGGGCGCGCCTGGGATGAACTGGTAACATTGACCCTCGGTCTGGCAGGTCAGCCGCCGCGCGCGTCCTGCCTCGTATCCAATCGTTTTCAGTAACCAGAACTCATGAGCGCCAATCTAAGCGATCGCGAAAACCAGGACAGCAGTCCGCAAAGCCGTATCGAACGGCAGATGCAGGCCATGGGCAAACGCGCCCGTGCCGCCGCCCGGCATATGGCCGCCGCCGAGCCAGGCGCCAAGAATGCCGCGCTGTTCGCGATTGCCGAAGCGCTGATCGCGTCGCGCAGCAGCATTCTCGCCGCCAACGCCCGCGATATGCGCGAAGGCCGCGACGAGCTCGATACGGCGCTGCTCGAACGTCTGGAACTCAATGACAAGCGCCTCGAACAGATGGCCGAGGGGCTGCGCCAGGTCGCGGCCCTGCCTGATCCGATCGGCGGCATCACCGACCTCAACTATCGGCCCTCCGGTATTCAGGTCGGGCGTATGCGCGTGCCGCTGGGCGTGATCGGCATCATCTACGAATCGCGCCCGAACGTCACCGCGGACGCGGCAGCGCTGTGCCTGAAATCCGGCAATGCGGCGATTCTGCGCGGCGGCTCGGAGGCAGCACACAGCAATCAGGCGATCGCGGCCTGTATCAGCCGCGGGCTCACCGATGCCGGCCTGCCGGCCGACGCCGTACAGGTGGTGGAAACCACCGACCGCGCGGCCGTCGGCGCGCTGCTCGACATGCCCGAATACGTGGACGTGATCGTGCCGCGCGGCGGCAAGGGCCTGATCGAGTTCGTCTCCAACAATGCGCGCATGCCGGTCATCAAGCATCTGGACGGCGTGTGCCATGTCTATATCGACGACCATGCGGATCTCGACAAGGCCATTGCGATCGCGGTTAACGCCAAGACCCAGCGCTACGGCACCTGCAACACCATGGAAACGCTGCTGGTGGCCGATTCCATAGCCGAGCGCGTGCTCAAGCCGCTATCGCAGGATCTGCGTCAGGCGGGGGTGGAACTGCGCGGCTGCCAGCGTACGCGCAAGCTACTCGGCACGGGCGTGAAGCCGGCCTCGGACGCCGACTGGGCCGAGGAATATCTGGCCCCGGTGCTTGCGATTCGTATTGTCGACGACATGGACCAGGCCATCGACCATATCGAAACCTGGGGCTCGCACCATACCGATGCGATCGTCACCGAAAGCGTGACCCGGGCGCGGGCATTCATGCGCGCCGTGGATTCCGCCTCGGTGATGGTCAACGCCTCGACCCGGTTCGCCGACGGCTTCGAATATGGCCTGGGCGCCGAGATCGGCATTTCCACCGACAAGCTCCACGCGCGCGGGCCGGTCGGGCTGGAAGGGCTGACTTCGCTGAAGTACGTCGTATTCGGCGACGGCCATGTCCGCTAGCGCCCTGATCGTTTCGGGAGAAACATTTTGACCACCGCCCCTGTCGGTGTCCTTGGCGGCACCTTCGATCCGGTTCACAACGGGCATCTGCGCCTGGCCATGGAACTGGCCAGCGCGCTCGATATGGCCCATGTGCGCCTGGTGCCCTGTGCGCGGCCGCCGCATCGCGGCGCGCCCACGGCATCACCGGGCCAGCGTTCGAAATGGATTCGCGTGGCCGTGAGCACCGAGCCGCGGCTGCGCCTGGACGATCGCGAACTGCTGCGCGACGGACCGTCCTATACCGTGGATACGCTGGCCTCCATGCGCGCCGAAATGCCGGATACGCCGCTGTGCCTGATCATGGGCCGCGATGTGTTCGCCAAGCTGCCGCGCTGGCATGAATGGGAACGCATCTTCGATAGCGCGCATATCGTGCTCATCGACCGTCCCGGTATCGACTGCGAGCTCGACGGTGCAGCCGCCGACGCCCTGGCCGAACGAGGCACCGATAGCCACGAGACGTTGCATCGCGAGCTCGGTGGCCATATCTATACCTATATGCCGCCGCCGCTGGTGATTTCGGCCAGTTATATCCGCGAGCTGCTGGAGCGGGGTGAAAGTCCGCGTTACCTCTTGCCCACCGCCGTGCTCGACGACATTATGGATGCAGGCGTCTATCAGTCCCAACCGGCCACGGCCGCGAGTCAATGAATCTACAAGACAAGCCCGAAAACGCCCACAACAGCGATCCACAGGTTAACGCCTTGCTGAAGCTGGCCATCGAAGCCGTCGACGAACTCAAGGGCGAATCCGTCCAGGTGCTCGACGTCGCCGAACTGACGACCATTGCCGACCATATGGTCATTTGCAGCGGCCGCTCGGCACGCCACGTCAAGCGCCTCGGCGAAACGGTGATCGCCCACGCCAAGGAAGCCGGTATTCAGCCGCGCGTGGAAGGCCTGAGCCAGGCCGAGTGGGTGCTCATCGACCTCAACGGCGTGGTGGTGCACATCATGCAGCCGGTCACGCGTGCCTATTACCAGCTGGAAAAACTCTGGGACATGGACGCGATCGCCGGCGAAAGCTCCACCACGCACTAGTTCCGTCGCGGCGTCGGTTATGCGAATACGCCTGCTGGCGGTGGGCCGGCGCATGCCCGGCTGGGTTACCGGTGCCTACGACGACTACGCCCGTCGCCTGCCCCATGAATGCCGGCTGGAACTCACCGAAATAGCACCCGGCAACCGCAAGGGCGGCAAGCCCGAACGCGCGATCGCCGATGAAGATCGGCGTATCTGCGATGCGCTCTCGCCCGATCTGGACGTGATCGCCCTGGCCGTGGACGGCAAGCCCTGGTCGACCGAGCAGCTGGCCGGACAAATGCGCGAATGGCTGGCCGACGGCCGTGATCGTGCCCTGCTGGTCGGCGGGCCGGACGGCCTCGGCCCGAACAGTCTGGCCCGGGCGAACCGGCGCTGGTCGCTGTCGCCCTTGACCCTGCCGCACCCTTTGGTACGCGTGATCCTGGCCGAACAACTGTTTCGCGCCCACAGCATTCTCACCGGTCATCCCTACCATCGCGGCTGAGCACGCCGCCGGGCGTGGATCGGGGCGCGCTTGCAGTGGCATACGCTGTGCGCCGACAATCGAGCGCATGGCATCGAATTCCCATAACCTGCCCTGCCCATGCACACGTCGACGCAAACCGCGGTGAGCGTCTCGTGTCTGCCCGAGGCCGATCCCGAGCCCACGCGTATCGAGATCCTGGTCAACGTCTCCAAGGGTGAAACGCGTGCGGCGCACCTGGAAAACGGCGTGCTGCAGGAAATCTATATCCAGCGGGATGCGACCGGCAGCGTGGTCGGCAATATCTACCTGGGCAAGGTGCAGCGCGTACTCGCGGGCATGCAGGCGGCGTTCATCGACGTAGGCCTGCCCAGGGCCGCCTTTTTGCAGATTTCGGACATGGTGCGCCGCCCGGCCGAAACCCAGGACGTGGCGCCACGCATCCAGAACCGGCTCAACCAGGGCGACCGTATCCTGGTCCAGGTGTCCAAGGATGCGATGAGCAGCAAGGGCGCACGGCTGACCACCGACCTGGCGATTCCGTCGCGGTTTCTGGTCTATATGCCCTACAACCCGCGTATCGGCGTCTCCGCCCGCATCGAGAACGAAGCCGAACGCAACCGGCTGCACAGCGCCGTTGCCGGCATTCGCGAAGAGCTGGGTCTGACCGGCGGTTTCATCGTACGTACGGTCGGCGACGGCGCGCCCCACCATGCCCTGGCCGCCGACATGCGTTTTCTGGCCACGGTCTGGAACGATATCCTCCAGCAAAGCCGTACCGTCGCCCCGGAGACCCTGCTCTACGGCGATCTGGCGCTGCCGATTCGCATGCTGCGCGACATGCTCACGCCCGAAGTGGCGGCGATCACCATCGACGACGAAGCCGCCTGGCAGGAAATGACCGGCTTCACCCAGCGCTTTGCCCCCGAGTTCACCGAACGGACCTGCCACTACACCAAGCCGGTGCCGCTGTTCTCGCAATACGGGATCGAAGAAGCCATCGAACGCGCCCTGGCACCGAAGGTGCCGCTGCGCTCCGGCGGTTTTCTCATCATCGAACAGACCGAGGCGATGGTCACGGTGGACGTGAATACCGGCGGCTACGTCGGCACCCGCAGCCTCGAACAAACGGTGCTGCGTACCAATATCGAGGCCGCCAACACGGTGGCCCGCCAGCTGCGTCTGCGTAATCTAGGCGGCATCATCGTGATCGACTTCATCGACATGGTCGATGCCGAGCACAAGGCCCAGGTGCTCACCGCCCTGCGCGCCGCGCTCGATGCCGATCCGGCCAAGACCAGCGTGGGCGCTATTTCGCCTCTGGGACTGGTGGAAGTCACCCGCAAGCGCACCCGCGAATCGTTGCAGCAGCTCATGTGTCACCCCTGCGAGAGCTGTCAGGGCCGCGGCTTCGTCAAGACCGGCGAGACCGTCTGTTTTTCGCTGTTTCGCGAAATGGGCCGGCTGGCCCGCAGCCAGCGCGTCGAGGAACTGCTGATTCTCGCCGCTCCGGATATCATCGGCCTGTTGCTGGATGAACTGGCCGGTGCCTTTCACGACGTCTGTGCCGACACCGGGCTCGCGGTGCGTCTCCAGTCCGAATCGCTCTACACGGCCGAACAGTTCGATCTGGTGGTGATGTAAGCTGTGAGGCGCCACGACGCCCGCGAACGCCCCGGCTTGCCGCCGGACGTGCGCGATCGTCGTCGACACCGCAGCGCCGCGCCGGCCCGGTCCAGACTGCGGCGTCGCCGACACGCCTTGCGAACCCCGAGCGCGCGGCCGTGTCGAAACACCAACGCCGCCGTCCGATCGCCGCCCGACACATTCATGCCCGCTAAGCGCTTCGCCAATACAGTTTCACGCCGGCAGGCCATGCAGCGTTCGTATCGCGCCAGGGGTCAACGCCTGCCGAGTCGAGACAACGCGCCCGCGCATGGCTAGTACGACGATCATCAAACGCGCGTTCGTCGTTACGCTCGCCAGTCTCGTGATCCTGGCCGGCCTGCTGGTGGGCGGCGTGCGCCTGATCGATCATCTCGTGCCCGGCTATCGCGAAGCGCTGGCCGAACGCATCGGCCGGCGTATCGACGCCGATATCGATATCCAGGCCATCGAACTGCGCTGGCAATGGAACGGCCCGCTGCTGGAGCTGGCTGACGTGCGCGTGACCCGCCACGGCTTCAATCAGCCGGCGGTGACGCTCGCCAGCCTGGGCCTGCATTTTTCCTTTACCGACCTCATTCACGGCAAACGCCTGCCGGACGGGCTGACGCTGGAGCGGCCCACGCTCACGCTGCGCCGCGGCGAAGACGGCCGGCCACAGCTGGCGTACTGGTCGCGGCCGGGCGACGCGCCGCTGGACTGGAACACGGTCAACGAGCGCATGGCCATGCTGCGTTCGGCCCGGATCAGCGATGCCGATATCACCCTGCTCGACGCGCGCCTGCCGGACGGGCGCGGTCGTATCGAACGCCTGGATGCGCGCATCGCACGCAGCGAGAACGAAAGCTATGGCCTGCAATTCAACCTCGACGGCCTGAACTGGCTCGAGCACGCCCAGGGCCAGGCCCGTTTTTCCGGGCGTCTGCCGAACATCGATACGGCCGAATTCGAATTCAGCGTGGACGGTCTGGATACCCCTTCGCTGGCGCGCAGCACGCAGCTGATCGAGCCGGCACTGCGCGAACGGCTCTCCGGCGGCCGCCTGGCGGCCACGGTCGACGGCCACTGGCAGCAAGGGCAGCTGATCAACGCCGAAGCCCAGCTCGATCTGGCGGCGATCGCCGACACCGCGACCGACGCCGATCTGGTGCCTGCGCTGTCTGCCACTTTCGAGGCAGCCGGCATCGCGCCAGCGGCCGACGCAAACGCCAGCGCTGACGATATCCGACTGGCGATGACCGCCTTCGACGGCGACGCACCCGGGCTGGATCGCTTTGCGCTGACCGGCGCGATCGATCTCGACGAGCCGCGCCTGCGTATCGACGCCCGCCATCTGCCGGTGGGTATTGCCACGCGTCTGGCCCGGCTGCGGATCGACCGTCTTGCCGATACCGCCGTGGATGCGCAGGTCGACAATCTCGCCCTCACGCTCGGTAGCGATACGCCGTTGCAGCTGGCCCTGGACTTCAACCACCTGTCTATCGACGACCCGGCCATCACGGTCGGCCCGCTGGCAGGCAGCTATTACCAGCAGGGCGACAACCACATCCTGCAGTTCAAAAACGCCGGCGGCACGCTCAGCGCAAGACGCTATCTGCGCGGCGAACTGGCGGTGGACGACCTGGACGGCGAAATCGCCTGGCAGCGCCGCGACGGCGGCTGGCAGATCGACGCCCGCAAGCTCCAGCTCGCCAGCGCCGAAGCCGAATTCAAAAGCAGCGGCCGGATACGGCTTCGGCCCGGTCAGGCGCCGGTAGTGGATCTGCAAGCAAGCGCCAGCGCCCCGCAGGTCGCACGCCTGCTCGCACGTATTCCGCAGGCCGACGACCTGCCCAACGAAAAACTGCGCGACTGGCTGCCCAAGGCCATTACCGCCGGCACGCTCGACAGCGCCACCCTGGAACTGCGCGGGGCCATGGACCGGTTTCCGTTCGCCAACCCCCAGGGCGACGAACGCTTTCATCTGGAACTCGTGGGCCACGACGTCGACGTGACCTACAAGGACGACTGGCCGCCGCTGACAGGCGCACGCGGCAAGCTCGTACTCGACGGCGATGATCTGCGCGTGGACGTGGCCGCCGCGCGCATGCTGGACGTAGACCTCGGCCCGGCCACCGGCCGGGTGGAAAACGTGCGCGAACCGGTGCTCGAGATCGACGGCAAGGCACGCAACGCTCGGGCCGAGAAGATGCTGGCCTTCTTGGTGCGCTCGCCGCTGCGCGATCGCTTTGCGAAAATCGTCGACGCGCTCAAGGTGACCGGCCCGGCCGATCTGTCGATCGATCTGCGCATACCGCTCAAGCCCGAGCTGGGCGACGTAAAAGTGTCCGGCGATGTGCGGGCGCGCGGGGCGACGCTGCGCACTGCGGCCCTGCCCGGCCCGATCACCGCCATCACCGGCACCCTGCACTTCGACGACGCACGCGGGCTGAGCGCGCGCTCTCTCAAGGGCAATCTGCTCGGGGTGGCGTTGGATGCCGACGTGGTGCCGGTGGCCGGCCAGCGCCAGCGCATCGTCGCGCGTGCTCGGCTGCAGCTGCCGCAGGACGGCGCGGCGGTCGCCCACTATCTGCCCGAGTCGTGGCTGCGCTATGGCCACGGCGCGAGCGATTTCAACGTGGCCTTCGAGGTCGCCCGCAACGGCGACGTGTCCGACATCGACCTGAAAAGCGACCTGCGCGGCCTCGCCCTCGAGCTGCCGGAGCCGCTAGGCAAGCCCGCCGACCGGGCCGCGCCGCTGGCCATCACCGTGGCCGGCGATGCCAGCCGCGTACACGTCGGCTACGACGGCCGCGTGGATACCACCGTGCGCCTGCGCGACGGCACGGTCACCCGTATTCAGGCGCTGCTCAACGACCGCAGCCTCACCCCGCCGGATCAAGACGGTATCTGGATCGGCGGTCGGGCCGATCACGTCGACGGGCTGGGCTGGTTCACGGTGGTACAGGATCAGGTCGAAGCCGCCACCCGCGCCGCCGCCCAGTCCGGCAGCAGCGCCAGCGCACTGGATTTCATCGGCGGTGATATGCGCATCGGCGCACTGGCCTTCGACAACCGCTACTTCCAGAACACGCATCTGCGCGCGCAGACCATGAACGCGCGCCCGGGTTGGCGGATCGATTTCGAAGGCCCGGATACCCAGGGCCAGGTCACCTGGACCCAGCCCGCCGGCGGCAATATCAATATTGCCGGCAATCTCGCCCGGCTCGCGCTCAGGACACGACCACAGCAGCCCGTGGCCGCACCGGTCGAGACCAGCCCGATCATCTGGCAGGACATCGACCCGGCCGACCTGCCCCATCTGGATGTGTTCGTGGCCAATTTCGAAGTCGACGACACCGACTTCGGCCAGGCCGAAGTCAAGGCCCGCGCCCAGCCCGACGGCTGGCAACTCGACCGCTTCCAGCTCAAGAACGGGGCTATGGAGGGCTGGGCCACCGGCCGCTGGATTCACGACAACGGCCAGACCCAGGCCAGTGCCCAGACCCGCTTCGAGGGCGCCGGCATGGCCGGGCTGCTGCGAACTCTCGGCTATCCGGCCAGCGTGAACGCCGATTCCACGCGCCTGCACGCCCGCCTGAACATCGCCCCGAACCCGGCCGGACTGGATCTACGCGCGCTCGACGGCCAGGTAGAACTCGCCCTCGACAACGGCACCTTCACCGCCGTGGAACCCGGCGCGGCACGGGTGCTGGGGCTGGTTAACCTCTACGTGCTGCCACGCCGCCTGCGCCTGGATTTTCGCGACGTGGTCGACGAGGGACTGGCCTTCGACAAGGTACGGGCGAACTTCACAATCGAGAACGGCAACGCCTACAGCGACAATGTACGTATCGACACGCCGTCCTCGCAGATCCGCATGAACGGGCGCATCGGCCTGGCCGCACGCGACTACGACGAACGCGTGACCATCGTGCCCAAGGTGGGCAGCGGCGTGACCGTGGCCAGTACCGTGCTGGGCGGCCCGCTGGTGGGCGCGGCGGTATTCGCCATGCAGGAGCTGTTCAAGAAACCGATCAAGAAATTCTCGAGCATCGCGTATACCCTGAAAGGCAGCTGGGACAACCCGCGCATCGAGCAGCCCAGCGCCGAAGAATAGCCCGACCGAAGAAGCCCGCCATGACCGCCGATTCCAACCTGCCCCACGTCGCCGCCATCCAGATGAACTCGCGCGGCGAAGTCGCGCCCAATCTGGCCTGTGCCGACGACCTGCTCGCCGATGCCGCCCGGCGCGGCGCCCAGCTCGCTGTGCTGCCGGAGAATTTCGCCCTGATGGGCGCCCATGAAACCGACAAGATCGGCGTGGCCGAGGCCGACGGCGCCGGCAACGGCCATACGCCGATCCAGGACTTCCTGGCCGAGGCGGCACGCAAGTACGGCCTGTGGATCGTCGGCGGCACGATTCCGCTGGCAAGCGATGAGCCCGATCGTGTCTATCCCAGCTGTCCGGTGTATGCCGACAGCGGCGAACGCGTGGCCCGCTACGACAAGATCCACCTGTTCGACGTGGGCGTGCCGGATTCGGCCGAGGCCTATCGCGAGTCCGCCACCTTCGTGGCCGGCCCACCCACGCCCCATGTCGTGGATACGCCGATCGGCCGGCTGGGGCTGAGCGTGTGCTACGACCTGCGTTTTCCCGAGCTCTATCGCGCCATGGCCGCCGAGGGCGCAGAAATCGTGGTCGCGCCATCGGCGTTCACCCATACCACCGGCAGCGCGCACTGGCACGTGCTCACGCGTGCCCGGGCCATCGAAAACCTGGTCACGATGATCGCGCCCAACCAGGCCGGCCATCACGCCAACGGCCGGCGCACCTATGGGCACAGCCTGATCATCGACCCCTGGGGCCAGATCAAGGCCGAAGCGAAAAGCGAAGCCAACGAAGTGATTGTCGCCCCCATCGACCGGGCCCGTATCGCCAGCCTGCGCGAAGGCTTTCCCTGTCTGTCGCATCGACGTTTGTTCTAGGGCCTGCTAGAAATAGCGCATTGATTGACTGCGCTGTTTTCAAAGGAGCGCCCGATGGCCCGTCAGATCCAGTTCGCCGAGACCGGTGGTCCTGAAGTCCTGAAACTCGTCGACGTCGAGCCGCGCGACCCCGGCCCCGGCGAAATCCGTATCGCCAACCGTGCGGTCGGGCTGAACTTCATCGATATCTACGTGCGCAGCGGGCTCTACCCCTCGCAGCCGCCGAGCGGGCTGGGCACCGAGGGTGCCGGCGTGGTGGATGCCGTGGGTGAAGGCGTCGAGGATTTCGCCGAGGGTGATCGCGTGGCCTATGCCCAGGGCCCGCTGGGCGCATACGCCGAGTTCATCACCATGGACGCCGACAAGGCGATCGCCCTGCCGCAGGCCATCGATTTCGAAAGCGCCGCGGCGGGCATGCTCAAGGGCCTGACCGTGCAGTATCTGCTGCGCCAGACCTATGCCATCGGCGAAGACGACACCATCCTGTTCCATGCCGCGGCCGGCGGCGTGGGTTCGATCGCTTGCCAGTGGGCGCATGCGCTGGGCGCGCACGTGATCGGCACCGTATCGAACGAAGACAAGGCCGGTATCGCCAAGCGCAACGGCGCCTGGATGACCATCGACTACACCCGCGAATCAGTGCCCGAACGGGTGCGCGAGCTCACCGACGGCGCGATGGTACCCGTCGTCTACGACTCGGTCGGCAAAGACACCTGGCAGGACTCGCTGGCCTGCCTGGCCAAGCGCGGTTTGATGGTGAGTTTCGGCAACGCCTCCGGCCCCGTCGAAGGCGTGAATCTGGCCGAACTCAACAAGGGCGGCTCGCTGTTCGTGACCCGGCCCAGCCTGGGAGGCTATGCCGACACCCGCGAACGCTTCGAGATGATGTGCGCCGACTTCTTTGCGGTGCTCGAATCCGGCGATGTGCGGATCAACATCGGCCAGCGTTTCGCGCTCGAAGACGCCGCCGAGGCCCATCGGGCCCTGGCCAACCGCGAAACCGCCGGCTCGACGATCCTCACCCTCTGATCGTGCCAGCGGCGCCCCCAACGAGGCGCCGCGCGGTGTTAATGTGATGCGATGAAAAACGCTATCGATATCGCTTCCGATACCCTGCTCGGCCGTGCCGGCATCGACGCCGGCCAGCTGCAATCCGCGCTTCGGGGCCTGATGGTACCGGGCGTGGACTATGCCGACCTCTATTTCCAGATTCTCAAGAACGAATCCTGGATGCTCGAGGACGGCGTGGTACGCAGCGCGGGCGCGTCGACGTCACAGGGTGTGGGCGTGCGTGCCCTGGCCGGCGAGCAGACTGGTTTTGCCTATGCCGACGAGCTTGCCTTTCCGGCCTTGACCCGGGCCTCGCAGGCGGCGGCCGCGATTGCCCGGGATGGCAAGAGCGCAACCGTGAATGCGCTGACCCGTCGTGACAGCGGCGCGGCCACGCGCTATGCGCCGATCGACCCGTCTGCCACGCTCGACGCCGATGCCAAGGTCGCGCTGCTACATCACGCCGACAAGATCGCCCGCGATGCAGACGAGCGCGTGGTGCGCGTGACCGTGTCGTTGGCGGGCTCCTCAGACACCATGCTGGTCGCGGCCTCCGACGGCACGCTGGCCGGCGACGTGCGCCCGCTGGTGCGGGTGAACGTGTCGGTACAGGTTGAAGAAAACGGCGTGCGCGAATCCGCCAGCGCCGGCGGCGGTGCGCGTATGGGCTACGACTATTTCGGTACGGCCACCGGCGACGGGGCCGACCGCGTAGCCGGCTACGCCCGCGAGGCCGTACGCCGTGCATTGGTCCGCCTGCACGCGGAACCCGCGCCGGCCGGCAGCCTGCCAGTCGTACTCGGTGCCGGCTGGCCGGGCGTACTGCTGCACGAAGCGGTCGGCCATGGCCTGGAGGGCGACTTCAACCGCCGCGGTTCGTCGAACTATTCCAACCGCATCGGCGAAAAGGTCGCCTCCGATCTGTGCACCATCGTCGACGACGGCACGCTCGACGGGCGCCGCGGTTCGCTGGCGATCGACGACGAAGGCAGCCCCGCAGCCTGCAATACGCTGATCGAAAACGGCCGTCTTGTCGGCTACATGCAGGACAAGCACAACGCCCGCCTGATGGGCATGGCGCCGACCGGCAACGCGCGCCGCGAATCCTATGCGCACACCATCATGCCGCGCATGACCAATACCTATATGCGTGCCGGCGAAAGCGCGCCGGCCGATATCCTCGCCTCGGTCGACCACGGCATCTATGCAGTGAATTTCTCCGGCGGCTCGGTGGATATCACCTCGGGCAACTTCGTGTTCTCGGCCGACGAGGCCTATCGCATCGAAAACGGCAAGATCGGCGCGCCGATCAAGGGCGCCACGCTCATCGGCAACGGCCCGGACGTGCTCGAACGTATCTCCATGGTCGGCAACGACCTGGCCCTGGATGAAGGCATCGGCGTCTGCGGCAAGAATGGCCAGAGCGTGCCGGTGGGCGTGGGCCAGCCCACGCTCAAGGTGGATGCGATCACCGTCGGCGGCACCCAGCAGGGATGACCGCGCCGGCCGACCGAGGCTGAAGGTGGCGCGTCGATCGGCCAGACCGCGCCCGAACTCAAGCGCCGCTACCACCTCCGTTCGTATCATCGGCGGCGCCTGGCGCGGGCGGCGCCTGCCGGTGACCATGGCCGAAGGCCTGCGCCCTACGCCGGATCGCGTACGCGAAACCCTGTTCAACTGGCTTGCCCCGCGTATCGAGGGCGCGCGCTGCCTGGATCTGTTCGCCGGCACCGGCGCGCTCGGCCTGGAAGCGCTGTCGCGCGGAGCGGCCCACGTACAGTTCGTCGAACGCGATCGCCAGGCCATTGCGTCGCTGCGTGCCGTGCTGGACACGCTAAACGCCGCCACGCGCGCCACGCTGGTTCAAGGCGATGCGCTCGCGCTGACCCTGGCTACGCCCGCGCCGGATATCGTGTTCGTTGACCCGCCGTTTGCCGCCGAACTGCACGGCCCGGCACTGGATCGGGTGCTGGCCGCGCTGCCCGGCCATGCGCAGATCTATCTCGAATATCCGGCCCAACAAACCGATGCCCTGCATGCACTGTTTGCCGACCGCTTGGACATACGCCGCGCCAAGCGCGCCGGCGACGTCGGCTACTGCCTTGCACAGCCGCGCCCTGCCAGCGAAGATGACCCCGCATCTTTGATTTCGTAATCCATGCTCGCGCCGCGCGCACAGGCACGCGCGCGAGAAACGCCTGAGGAGAACTACGTGCGGTCAGCGCAACACAACCGGGGCCACGGACACGGCGGAGTGGGCGACAGATGAGTAGCGCACCCAATATCCGGGCGGCTTATACCGGCACCTTCGACCCGATCACCAACGGCCATGCCGACGTCATTCGACGCGCGGCCGGCATGTTCGACGAGCTGATCGTGGCGGTGGCCAGCAACGCCAGCAAGAAATCGATCTTCGATCACCAGGAGCGCGTCGAACTGGCCAAGCAGGTGCTGGCCGACGTCGATAACGTGATCGTGATGCCGGTGAGCGGGCTGGTGGTCGATTTCGCCCGCAAGCACGGGGTGAGCGTGCTGGTACGCGGCGTGCGCGGCGTGGGCGACTACGAATACGAAAAACAGATGGCCGTGATGAACCGCCATCTCGCTCCGCAGGTGGATACCATCTTTCTGGCCCCCTCGCCCGAATATGCCCACATCTCCTCCACGCTGGTCCGCGAGATCGCCTTCCTCGACGGGCGTATCAGCGGGCTGGTGCCCAGCCTTGTAGCCGACAAGCTCCACGAGAAGACCGGCGGCTAGAGCTCGGCGACTACAGGCGGTATCGTGATGATCCGCCTTTCGTTTTTCGCGGTAATGCCCATGTATGTCCGGCTTCGTCTGATCGCCTGCTCGGTGCTTGTTTCGTGCCTGCCGCTATCCAGCGCGCTGGCGGGCAACGACACACCGCCGGCCCCGGCCGTGGCCAGCGCCCATCCGGCGGCGACCGCTGCCGGCATGGAAGTGCTCGACGCGGGCGGCAACGCCTTCGATGCGGCGGTTGCCATCACCGCCGCACTCGCCGTGGTCGAGCCGCAGGGCTCCGGGCTGGGCGGCGGCGGCTTCTGGCTGCTGCACGACGCCGAAAACAATCGCGATGTCATGATCGACGGCCGCGAAGAGGCGCCGGGCGCGGCCACCCGCGACATGTATCTCGACGACGACGGCAACTTCGTTCAGGAGCGCTCGCGCAACGGCGCGCTGGCCGCCGGCATTCCGGGCGAGCCGGCCGCGCTCGCGCATATCGCCGAACGCTATGGCAAGCTGGACCTGGCGCGTACGCTCGCTCCGGCGATCCGCCTGGCACGCGACGGCTTCGAAATAAACGACCACATGCACACGCTGGCCGAGTACCGCCGCGACGTGCTGGCGAAATACCCCGCCAGCGCCGCGCTGCTGCTCGACGCGGACGGCGCCGTACTGCCTGCCGGCACCCGCTTCAAACAGCCCGACCTGGCCGCCACGCTCGAGGCCCTCGCCGAACGCGGCCGCGACGGTTTCTACGACGGCGACGTCGCACGCCGGCTGGTCGAGGCCGTGCGCAGCGCCGGCGGTATCTGGACCCGTCAGGACCTTTCGGACTACGACGTTATCGAGCGCGAGCCCACGCGCGGCACCTACCGCACGCCCAACGGCGAATACGAGATCGTATCCGGCTCGCCCCCGTCGTCCGGCGGCCCGGTGCTTGTCGAAGCGCTCAATATCCTCGAAGGCTTCGACTGGGGCACGCTCGACGATGTCGAGCGTCGCCACGTCACCATCGAGGCCATGCGCCGCGCCTACCGCGATCGCGCCGCCTATCTGGGCGATCCGGACTTCGTGGATATGCCCATCGCCCGGCTGATCGACAAGAACTATGCGGCCGGTCTGCGCGTGGGCATCCGCATGGATCGGGCCACGCCCAGCGATGAACTCGCCGGCGTGACCGCCGAGCGCGCCAGCGGCCACCACACTACCCATTTTTCGGTCATCGATGCCGAGGGCAATCGCGTTGCTGCCACCCTGTCGGTGAACTTTCCGTTCGGCTCGGGGCTGGTGGCCGCGGGCACCGGCGTATTCCTCAACGACGAGATGGACGATTTTTCGGCCAAGCCGCTGGCGCCCAACGGCTATGGGCTGGTCGGCAGTGAGGCCAACGCGATCGCACCCGGCAAACGCCCGCTGTCGAGCATGACGCCGACCTTCGTCGTGGGCGACGATCGCGAGATCGCCCTCGGCACCCCCGGTGGCAGCCGTATCACCACCATGGTGCTGCTCGGCGTGCTGGACTTCACCCACGGCGGCGACGCCGCGAGCGTGGTCGGCAAACCGCGCTACCACCACCAGTATCTACCCGATCATGTCGAATACGAGCCCGGGGCATTGTCGTCGGATACGCGTGCCGGCCTGGAGAAACTTGGCCACAGCCTCGAACGGATCAATCGCCATTACGGCGACATGCACGCGGTGATCTGGAACAAGGCCGAGAACCGAATGGACGCTGCCTCCGACCCGCGCGGCATCGGCTGTGCTGCGATCGGCGACAGCACACCGGTCTGCGAGCACGAGTCGCGCGATACGCAAACCGCGACCGCCGACTGAGCGCCCGAGTCGCAGGCCGGTCCTGGCGAAGGGCCAATCGCAGGCCCTGACCTCAGGCCAAAAAAAACCGGCGGCTCCTGCGAGCCGCCGGCCATTGTCGCCGGGCCTTTAAATCAGCCCTGGTCGTTGGGCCGATTGGCTTCGACCTCGATCTGAATATCGACTTCGTCGGCGACCATCGGCACATAGGCATCCATGCCGAATTCGCTGCGCTTGATTTCGGTTTCGGCCGAGAACCCGCAGGTATATTTCTTCTCGTCCATCGGATTGGTCTTGCAGAAGATGTCGTCGACGTCGAGCGTGACCGGCTTGGTGGTGCCGTGCATGGTCAGCTCGCCTTCGACGGTGGCCTCGTCGTCGCCGTCGAAGCTCACGCGCGTGGACTTGAACGACATCTCCGGGTACTGGTCGACTTCGAAGAAGCCTTCGGTTTCGCGCAGGTGCTCGTCGCGCTTGTCGTGGCCGGTATCGACGGTGGCCGGATCGAGGGTGACGTTCACGCTGCTGGTGTCGCCTTCGCGATCCATCACGATTTCGCCGCCGGTAACATCGATACGGCCGTGCATGGTGGACAGCCCCATATGGCCGATCTCGAAGTTGCCGTAGGTATGCGACGGATCGATCGTGTAGGTTTCCGCTGCGTTGGCGCTCATCGCCGTCGCGGCGAGTAGGCCGGTCGCGGCCAGGCTAATGATGGTTTTATTCATACTGTTCACTTGCTTGCGGTTTTGGATTGTCGTGACTGCATCCGAGTGTATCGAACTTCGGGTAAACGCTGGCTGTACAGCGCTTTTACTTGTTCACGCAGAAGAATCTCGAGAGCCGCGATGCCCGAAGGCCCCGAAATAAGACGCATGGTCGACGATATCGCAACCGCGGTCGGCGGGCAGGATGCCGACGCGGTATTTTTTGCCTTCGAGCGCTTCAAGGGATTCGAGGCCGCGTTGGCCGGGCGCCGTATCACCTCGGTTCAGGCACGCGGCAAGGGTGTACTGGTGTTCTTTGCCGCGCGCGGCGACGACGGCCCCTGGTGCGTTTACAGCCATAACCAGCTATACGGACAGTGGCGCATCGGGCGCGCCGCATCGCTGCCGACAACGAAGCGACAGCTGCGCTTCGCGATCAGCGCCGGGCCACGGGCGGCACGCCTGTACAGCGCCTCGGATATCCGCCTGGTGCGCCCGGACGCGCTCGACACGGTGCCCTATCTAGCCCGGCTTGGCCCCGATTTGCTCAACGATGCCGATGTGGACGATCACCGGCTGCTGCAACAGCTCGACGACCGGCGCTTTTGCGGCCGTGCCCTCGGCACGCTGCTGCTCGATCAGCACTTCATCGCCGGCGTGGGCAACTATCTGCGATCCGAGATCCTGTTTGTCGCCGGCCTGCATCCGCGCTACAAACCGAAGTCGCTGAACGATTCACAACGCCGCCGACTGGTGATTGCGACGCGGACGATGATCGAACAGGCCTATCGGCTCAAGGGCATCACCAACGACCCCGACCGCGCGCAGCGACTCAAGGCGCAGGGCCAATCCTTTCGCGCGCGCCGGCATCGGGTTTTCGGTCGCGCTGGGCAGGCCTGCTACGACTGCCGCGCAGCGATCGAAAAAACCACCGTTGCCAGCCGGCGGCTGTACCGCTGTCCGAACTGTCAGCCCGAACTCAGGTAATCAGGGTATAGACGAAATAGCCGGCCAGTCCGGCCGGCACCAGCCCCGCCAGCACCCAGAAGCCGTCGCGGCCAGTCAGACCCAGGCCCATGAAGGCGATGGCAAAAGCCGGCGCGGCCGCGGCGAAGGGAATGATCTCCAGCGGCACCATGCACACGCCGAGCACCACGCAGGCCAGACCGATCAGGCGGGTGGATGCGCCCTGTACGAGCACGGTCAGGCGCGGGCGTACCAGGCGATCGATACGCTGAGTCCAGGGTGTGAGGCGACGCGATACCTGGCGATAGCGATGCCGCTCGATCGACAGCCGACGCAGGCGCTTGGGCAGCCAGGGGTGGGCCTTGCCGAAGATCAGCTGGGTGGATACCAGGGCGATCGATATGCCGCAGACGCTCGGGATGCCGGGTACCGCCCCCGTCGGCAGCGCAGCGATCAGGGCCAGGATGAGCACCAGCGGGCCATAGCCGCGCTCACCAATGACCTGCAGCACTTCCCCGATCGACAGGCGGTCGTCGGCGCTGTTGCTTTCGGCATGGGTATCGGCACTGGAATCCAGCGATTCCAGCAGTCCGGTCAGGGTCGGCTGTTGGCCCATCGGGGCCTCTGTTGCAAGGGACGAATGCACCTCAGATTAGCATGCCGGCGGCAAGGTTCCCGAGCGGCTTCTACTGCTTTATTGTATACAGCATCGATTTTCCCACGGCGGTGATCAATGCACTACAAACGTCTCGGCAGCACCGGTACGAAAGTCTCGCCCCTGTGCCTGGGCACCATGACCTACGGCACCCCGGAATGGCGCGAATGGGTGCTCGACGAACAGGCCAGCCGGCCGTTCATCAAGCAGGCCCTGGATGCCGGCATCAATTTCTTCGATACCGCGGACATGTATTCGCGCGGCGAGTCGGAGCGCGTGGTCGGCAAGGCGCTGACCGACTACGCCCGGCGCGACGATTTCGTGCTTGCCACCAAGGTCTTCATGCCGATGGGCGACGGACCGAACGAGCGCGGCCTGTCGCGCAAGCACATCATGAGCGCGATCGACGGTTCGCTCGAACGGCTGGGCACCGATCACGTCGATCTGTATCAAATCCATCGCTGGGACTACGACACGCCCATCGAGGAAACCATGGAGGCGCTGCACGACGTGGTGAAGGCCGGCAAGGCCCGTTATATCGGTGCCTCTTCCATGTACGCATGGCAGTTCGCCAAGGCCCAGCAGGTGGCCGAGCGCAATGGCTGGACGTCGTTTTCGACCATGCAGCCCATGTACAACCTCGTCTATCGCGAAGAGGAGCGGGAGATGCTGCCGCTCTGTGCCGATCAGGGCGTGGGCGTGATTCCCTGGAGCCCGCTGGCGCGCGGCGTGCTGGCCGGCAAGACGACCCAGGGCGAAGGCGGCGAGTCCAAACGCGCACAGACCGACGAGAACACGCGCAAATGGCAGCTCGGCGGCGATATCGACACGCCGGTCATCGCCGCGCTACGCGAGGTCGCCGACGCGCGCAACGTGGCGATGGCGCAGATCGCCCTTGCCTGGGTGGCCTCGAACCCCGCGATCACCGCGCCGATCGTGGGGGCAAGCAAATCGCACCATCTCGAGCAGGCGATTCAGGCCATCGATATCGAGTTGAGCGCCGACGAGAAGCAAAAGCTCGAAGCGCCCTACGTCCCCCACCCGATCGCCGGCCACGAATAGCCTGCCCCGCCGCCGACGGCAAAGCCGGGCCGAGTACCCGGCTTGCCCTAGGTCAGCCCGCGGCGGCGCGAATACGGCCCAGCAGCTCGTGGGTCGGGTAGCCGTCGGCGGTCAGACCGTTGGCCTTCTGGAAAGCGCGCAGCCCGGCGCGGGTGTTCGGCCCCATGATGCCGTCCGGCGTGCCGGTGCCATAGCCGAGCTGGTTGAGCAGGCCCTGCATGTCCTTGATCTCGGTACGCGACAGGCTTGCCAGGGTGCGCGGCCAGTCGCCGTACACGCCGGGCGCGCCGTCGAGCCGGTCCGAGAGCAGGCCGACCGCCAGCGCATAGCTGGTGGCATTGTTGTAGCGCAGAATGGTGCGAAAATTCGGCCCCACCATGAAGGCCGGGCCGTGGGCACCGGCGGGCGCGATGATCGACGCCGAAACCAATGACGGCAGGCCACGGCTGTCGACCGCGCGTACGCCGGCGTCCTGCCACTGGGCGCTGCTGCGACGGGTGTCGAGCTCGGCCTGGGCATAGTCGAAATCAGGCGGCAGCACGACCTCGCGGCCCCAGGTCTGGCCCGGCTGCCAGCCGTTCTTTTTCAGGTAGTTGGCGGTCGAGCCCATGACGTCGGCAATGCTGCCCCAGATATCGCGACGCCCGTCGCCGTCTTCGTCTACCGCATAGGCCAGAAAACTGGTGGGAATGAACTGGGTATGCCCCATCGCGCCTGCCCAGGAACCGCGCATGCGCTCGCGATCGATATCGCCGTTTTCCACAATCTGGAGGGCCGCATAGAGCTGCTCTTCGGCAAAGCCCGTGCGTCGGCCGTCGTAGCCGAGTGTGGCCAGGGCATCGATGGTTTCGTAGTTGCCGAAGTTGCTGCCGTAGTTGCTTTCCACGCCCCAGATGGCGCCGATGATCGTGGCCGGTACGCCGTAGCGGGTTTCAGCCTCACGCGCCTCGGCGGCATGGCTGCCCAGCTGCTCGCGGCCCTGGCGGATACGCGCATCGGAAACCGCGCTGTCGAGATAGTCCCAGATCGCCCGCGAAAACTCGGGCTGGCGGCGGTCCAGTTCGACGATACGCGGTACGAACTCCGAGCCCTCGAACGCGGCGTCGAGGGTGCGCTCGGACACACCGCGTGCGGCGGCACGCCGGCGAAAGTCCGCGACCCAGCGATCGAAGCCGGCGGCGTCGCGCACCGCTTCAGCCGGGACCGCCTGGGTGGCTGGCGGCGCCGACATGCGCATATCGGCTGCCACATCGGCGCTGCCCTGTGCCGTATCCGAAGACTGCGCCGTCTCCACCGACTGCGATGCGCAGGCAGCGAGGGTGAGCGCGCCCACCGGCAATAACAGATGACGCCAGCTGTTCGAGACGAACCGTATCCGCATAAGACCAACCTGCTGAAAAGAGAGCCCTAGATTACCTCGCCTGCCGCCTTGGCGGAGGCCCACGCCCACTGGAAGTTGTGCCCGCCGAGATGGCCGGTCACATCGACCACCTCGCCAATGAAATACAGGCCGTCCACGTCGCGGGCTTCGAGCGTAGCCGAGGACAGCGCGTTCGTATCGACGCCGCCGATTGTAACTTCGGCGGTCCGATAGCCTTCGGTGTCGTCGGGGCTGAACGGCCAGGCCGAGAGCTGATCGACCAGGGTCGTCACGGCGGCTTCGTCCAGCTGCTTGAGGCGTGCATTGCCCGAGGTACAGCGTTCGGCCAGCCAGTTCGCCAGCCGGCGCGGGAAACGCGTCGCGAGCGCGCTGGCCAGCCGGGCGTTCGGTCGCGCAGCACGTTCGTCTTCGAGCCAGTCGCCGACGGGCGCGCCAGCAAACCAGTCGATGGCCACGGTATCGCCGGGCTGCCAATAGGAGGAAACCTGCAGCATGGCCGGCCCGCTCAGACCGCGGTGGGTAAACAGCAGCCCGGCTTCGAACAGGCCGTCGTTGCAGGCGGCTTCGACGGTTGTCCCGATGCCGGAAAGCTCGGCGAACGCAGGGCGCGCCGCGCCCGCGACGATGAACGGTACCAGCGCGGCACGGGTGGCCCGTACCGGCAGGCCGAAGTCGCGTGCAATACGATAGCCGATGCCGCTAGCGCCCATTTTCGGGATCGACAGACCGCCGGTGGCCACCACTACGCTTTCTGCATGCCAGATCCCGGCGGATGTGGTCACCTCGAAACCGCCCATGGCATCGCGAGCCACGCCGTCGATCGACGTGTTCACGCGAATCTCTGCGCCGACCGCCGCGCATTCATCGAGCAGCATCGCCACGATCTGTTTCGAGGATTCGTCGCAGAACAGCTGGCCGCGCTCCTTCTCGTGATAGGCAATGCCGTGGGCCTCGACCAGCGCGATGAAATCGGCCGGCGTGTAGCGCGCCAGGGCCGACTTGCAGAAATGCGGGTTCGCGGACAGGAAGTTGTCCGGAGCGCTGTACAGGTTGGTGAAGTTGCAGCGCCCGCCGCCGGACATGAGAATCTTCTTGCCGCAGCGCCTGCTGCCCTCGATCACGACCACGCGCCGGCCGCGCGCGCCGGCCACCGCTGCGCACATCAGCCCGGCCGCGCCGCCGCCGAGTACGATCACATCTGTCGATCGATTGCCGCCCATCTGGCCTGCCATGATGACTGAACAAAAACCGCCGAACCAACCCGGAACACGTACGAATCGGGGCTTTCCAGCGCGTGATTGTCGCACGGGCGCCGCTGCTGCCGGCGCCCCCGTGCAACAGGAACGCGGCACGCTGCGTTAACTGAAACTTGGTTTCGGCTCAGATAAAAGATATATTTTCCGAACTGCCCGTGGCGTTGCGGTCGCCGATGTCGGATATTGAGCCCAGCCCGTGACGGCGCGCGACGCTGGCGAACATGCCAGCCGCACTTACAAGAAGACGGCCCCAGCCGCAGCGCGCGTGGTGCGAGAACGTTAAGACTTACAACAATACGTAGGAGGCTTAAACGCCATGCTGAAGAGACTCTCGCTGCCCCTGGTGGCAGGCCTTGTCGTCGGTCTGAGTGGCTGCGGCCTTGTCTACAAGCCCACCGGCCACGTGCTTGCGCACTATTCGCAGGACGAGGTCGTACCCTATGTCATCGCCAGCGGCGACCTGGATCTGGCGTCCTGCGGCACCGGCATGGGGCAGCACCAGCTGCTGGGATCCTTCAGCCGCGTGATCGGCCGTCCCTCCAACGTACTGCTGAACACCAGCCTGCTTGCCGGCCTGTGCGCCGAAGCCCAGGCCCAGGAAGAGCAGCTGCGCTTTGCGCGTGCCCTGCGCGATGGCAATACCGAAGAGGCGCGCGATGCGCGTATCAATTCCCAGCGCCTGTTCCGGCGTACCGCGCTGCGCCGCTATGCGGTCTATCGCGACACCGTGGATGCCTTCGGAGAGCTGGGCACCGGCGAATGCCCTTCGCTGGGCAACGACGTCGAGGAATTCGAGTACATGGCCGGCACGCTGACCTCGGTCCAGGCCGTGCTGAGCGATATTCAGGCCTCGAGCAGCGTGGGTGTGCCCCAGGATGTGGCCGCCCGCGCCGGCCGGGCCACCGAGTGCATGGATAACGAAAAATGGTGGGGCGTCCCGAACGCTCTGCAGGCGGTCGTCTGGCTGAGCGTGCCGGGCACCACGCCGGACGGCAAGGACCCCTGGGCCCAGCTCAAGGAAGCCGCCGACCACGGCGAAAGCAAGGGCATGCCGATGGCGGCCATGCTCTACGCGATCGCCGGCTTCGGCCAGTCCGACGAGGCCCGCGAGAAAGAAGGCATTCGTCAGGTCGCGAAAATCTACAACGCGGGTGAAGCCCCCGAGGACTATCTGATCTTCAGCGAGGTCGCCTACGCCCAGGCGCTTTATCTGTCCGATCGTATCTGGACCAAGGAAACCGGCCAGCGTACGCCCTTCCTCGCGCTCGGCGATTTCCCCGGCGAAGACAGCGGTGAATCGGATTCGGACTTCGACGCGGACAGCTTCCTCAACTGATGACAAACCACAACAACGACAGCGGATCGGTTACGGCCGATCCGCACGGCGACGATCAGCCCAAAACCTATAGCGCCGGCCGTAACTGGCTGATAACAGTACCCGTAGCGGTGCTGTTGCTCCTGGCAATCCTGTTTGGCACGAGCGCGTTCATCCATGGCCAGCTGCTCAGCCTGGGCGGCGATATCTGGCGGGACTACAACATGCTCCGCGTCGACATGGCCGAACCGGCCTGCGACCCGGACATGGATATCGATGCGCGCGTGGCGCAAAGTCAGGCAAACGCCGCGCAGCCCGATGAAGACAGCCTCTTCGATGCCGGGCCGTCCGACCCGGCGGCGCTGCGTCAGTCGCTCGAAGCCCAGCGCAGCCAGTGTGTGGCCAGCTACGAGCGCTACGAATACAACCAGCAGGTCACATCGACCTCGTCGCTGCGCGCATTTCGCTCGCTCGAGCTGGGTATGGGACGGATCAACCAGCTGGGCCAGGAATTCCAAAGCTATATCCTGATCCTGCTAATCATGATTGGCGGCTTCGTCGCGCTGGTCCTCAACGAGCAGATCGCGCTGCGCGTGCCCCGGTCCCGGCTCGATTACCGCGTCAGCGCCGGCTCGCAGGTGGTGGCCAACATTGCCATGGCGGTCAGCGGATTTGCCTGGCTGCGCCTGGACTCGGGCGGTGACTTCACGCTCAATGCCCTGTGGCTGGTGACCTTCCTCGTACTGGCCATCGCCGCGGGCTATCGGTTCCTGCGTGTTCCATCCCATGCCAATGACAAGGGGTCGCTGCTCTACGCGTCACTGACCGTGCCGCTGTACTGCTGGCTGGCGCTGGTCAGCATCCTGTATTTCTTTGTCAGCGAGGGCTATCTCTCCGGACCAGCCATCCAGCTGGGCAAGATGCTGCGCTTCGCCGACCTGTATACCGCGATCGGCCTGTACGTGTGGGTGGGCATGATGCTCAAGCACACGCGCATCGCCGAACTGCTGTTCGGGGTGTTCCGCTCCTGGGAGATGCGCCCCGAGTTCGTCGTGATCATCGTGGTCCTGGCCTCGGCCTGGCCGACGGCCTATACCGGCGCCTCGGGCATCTTCGTGCTTGCGATCGGCGCCGTGATCTATCAGGAGCTGCGTATCGCCGGCACCTATCGCCAGCTGGCGGTGGCGTCGACTGCCATGTCCGGCAGCATGGGCGTGGTGCTCAATCCCTGTCTGATGGTGGTGATCATCGCCGCGCTCAATCGCCAGGTGACCACCGACCAGCTGTTCGGCTGGGGCCTGTATGTGTTCGCGCTGGCCGCGGTGATCTTCACCGGCTTCGTTTACCTCACCCGCAAGAGCCGGCCGCATCTGGCCACGCCCGACGATGCCATTCCGGCCACCCGGGTCGCGCTGGGCCCGATTTTGCCCTATGTGGTGATCGGCTTCGCGGTGGTTTTCGTCTATACCCATCTGCTGGGTCAGTCGTTCAACGAGTTTTCGGCGCCGGTGATCCTGCCGCTGGTCATGCTCGCGCTGCTCGGCTATGACCGTTGGCGTGCCCAGCGTCTGTACCAGGCGGCGATCTACAAGGCCGACCGCGGTCAGGCCGCCGGGCCGGCGTACAAGCCGTCGGGCTTCTGGAACGCCCTGCGTGCGGCCACGGCGGAAACGTCGGTGCTCATTGGCGCACTGCTCATGCTCATGGTGCTGTCGATCGTGTTCGGCGGCGTGATGGAGCGCTCGGGCGTGATGGAACTGTTCCCCGATCAGTTCGCCAGCGTGTGGTATGCCACGGCCGTGCTGGTGATCATGCTGGTCGCGATCGGCATGATCATGGAGCCCTACGGCGCCATTATTCTGGTGAGTGCGACGCTGGCACCGGTCGCCTACGACAACGGCATCAACCCCATCCATTTCTGGATGATGGTGCTGGCCGCGTTCGAGCTGGGCTATCTCAGCCCACCGGTGGCGCTCAACCAGTTGCTGACGCGCCAGGTGGTGGGCGATGACGAGATCCAGGCCGCCAAGGCCGAGGTCGCCAACGACCCCAGCTTCTGGCGCCGGCATGAGGGCATGCTGCTGCCGATTACGGTCATGGCGACCACCCTGTTGCTCGTCGCCTTCGCGCCACTGGCCTTCATGCAGCTGTTCTGATGCAGGCCTGCTGGGCACATGAATAACAACATCAGGCAATCAGCCCGTAGCACTAGAGAAGATAACCCCGGAGGATATGATCTATGCTGTCCCGAAAAATGACCTCTTATCTGGGTGCCGCCGTGGTTGGCGCCGCCGCCCTGGTTGGCGGCGCGCTGCAAACGGCAAGCGCCCAGGAAACCCGTTCGCTGTGTATCTACGATCCGATCGGCGCGAACGGCTTTATCTACCAGTCGTTCCAGGACTATGTGGTGCAGGCACGTGAATGGGGCATCAAGCTCAACACGCGCGCCTATACCGATGAAGCCGTCGCCTCGAACGACTTCAAGGCCGGCAAATGCGACATGGTGGGCATCACCGGCATTCGCGCCATTCATTTCGTGAAGTTCGCGGGCAGCCTGGACATGGCCGGCGGCCTTCAGAGCTACGACCAGGTCAAGACCGCTATCAAGGTGATGTCGAGCCCCAAGGCGGCCGATCGCATGAGCGAAGACGGCAATGAAGTGGTCGGCGTGGTGCCGCTGGGCAAGGCCTTTTTGTTCGCGCGCGACAAGTCGTATCTGGAAAGCCTGGACACCGTCGCCGGCAAGAAGATCGCGGTGATGTCCTACGACAAGCAGGCCTCGACCCTGGCCAACGTTGCCGGTGCGTCGCCGGTGGGCGCGTCCATCGCCTCGTTCGGGCCGATGTTCAACAACGGCAGCGTGGATCTGGCCTATGCGCCGTCGTTTGCCTACAACGCGCTCGAACTCTACAAGGGCCTCGGCGAGCAGGGCGGCATCGCCGACTTCGTGCTCGGCATGCTCTCGGGCCAGCTGATCATCCACGAAGACAAGTTCGACGACGGCTTCGGCCAGAAGTCGCGTGAGTGGGTGTTCAACAACATGTTCGACTCGACCCTGCGCCGGGTGAAGAACGCCGACGAGGAAATCCCGGACAAGTACTGGGTGCATATCTCCGGCGATCGCGACGCGAACTACCGCGAAATGTTCCGCAATACGCGTGAGCAGCTGTGGGACCAGAACTGGTACGACCACGAAATGCAGCACATGCTCAAGAAGATCCGTTGCTCCAGCGATGCCGGGCTAGCCGAATGCAGCCAGGCGAGTGAAGGCGGCGCGGTCAACTGATCGACCGATGCTGTACCGACCCGTCGCATGGATCATCCTGCGACGGGTTTTTTTTATCCGACGGGGCCATATCCGGCGCGTGACCGCCGCGCCAGGCGCCACCGGCATCCATACATGGAGACGCCTCTGCGACCAATCGCTGTCTGGCCCTCGTCGCGAGGCAGGCGTAGGCTCGATCGCTGCGCCTTGCAGCGCGTCTTTGAGCCACGGCCGCGCACCGCCGGCGGCCGTATCTGGCGTAATTATTGCTCCATGAACGCATGACACGGCCACGCACTCGAGCGCTGCGTGCCGGTCGATCCGCACAGGGAAGGGGAAGTCGATAATGGAATTCATTGAAACAGTGCGCGCCGCGGTCGAGGCCGTGACCTCGCCGATCAGCAACTTCATATGGACCTATATTCTGTTCTACCTGCTATTCGGCGCCGGCCTGATCTTTACCGTCGCCACCCGCTTCATGCAGTTCCGCATGCTCGGCCACATGGTGCGCATCACCTTCGATAGCCGCAGCAGCGATCAGGGGGTGAGTTCCTTCCAGGCGCTGGCCACTTCCCTGGCCGCGCGTGTGGGCACCGGCAATCTGGCCGGCGTGGCCCTGGCCCTCTGGGTAGGCGGTCCGGGCGCGGTTTTCTGGATGTGGATGACCGCGCTGGTGGGCCTGGCCACCACCTTTATCGAGTGCACGCTCGGGCAGGTCTACAAGATTCACTATGCCGACGGCGTATATCGCGGCGGCCCGGCCTATTACATCGAAAGAGCCCTCGGCCAGCGCTGGATGAGCATTATCTTCGCGGTGTTTCTCATCATCGCCTACGGCTTTGCGTTCTCCGGCGCCCAGGCCAACACCATTGCCAAGGGCATGGAGGGCGCCTTCTCGATCCCCACCTGGGCAACCGGCATCGCCCTTGTGGTAATGGCCGGCGTGGTCGTCTACGGCGGGCTTCGCTCAATCGCCAAGACCGCGGAGAAGATCGTGCCGATCATGGCGATCGGCTATTTCCTGGTCGCGGTTTATATTCTGATCGCGAACTACGATCAGGTGCCCGGCATGTTCTGGCTGATCATCCAGAGCGCGTTCGGCTTCGGGCCGGCCGTCGGCGGTGCGGTGGGTTATACCATCAAGATCGCGATGGAAAACGGCATCAAGCGCGGCCTGTTCTCGAACGAGGCGGGTATGGGCTCGACGCCGAACGCTGCGGCTACCGCCGAGGTCAATCACCCGGCCGCTCAGGGCCTGGTGCAGTCGTTCGGCGTGATCGTCGATACCCTGATCATCTGCAGCTGTACCGCGGTGGTAATCCTGCTATCCGGCGTGTATGACCAGATGCTGACCACGCAGACCGACGCCTCGATGCAGGGCATTCAGCTCACCCAGGACGCCATGTCGGATCATCTGGGCAGCTTCGGCTCCGGTTTTATCGCCATCGCCATCCTGTTCTTTGCCTATACCTCGATTCTGGCGAACTTTGCCTACACCGAAATCAACGTGGAATACCTCGCCGGCAAGCACCACAAGAAGGCGATCACCATTCTCAGGCCGCTCATTCTGGCCATGGTCATGATTGGCTCGATGGCCACGTTGTCGTTCATCTGGGATTTCGCCGATCTGGCCATGGGCCTGATGGCGACCACCAACCTGGTGGCGATCCTGCTACTGTTGCCCATCGCGCTACGGGTGCTCAAGGACTACGAGCGCCAGCGCGCCGAAGGCATAGAGGAGCCGGTATTTCACCGTGCCGTACTCAAGAATCCCGATCAGGTGGAACCGGGCATCTGGGACTGACCTCAGCCGCGTAGCCCATGGCACAGCGCGGCAGAAGACCACGCCCGCCCAAAAAAAGGCCGACCGGCAAACCGCCGGTCGGCCCGCGCTCCCGGGCAACTTGGAAGCAGGCTAGTGCCTGTTAACGCGAATGAAATCGCGCCGCACTCTATTCTTTTGCAAGACAGGGCGCAGTGTGCGTTGTGTCGCGAAGGTACATGAGCGCGCTGAAACGCCGTATGGCAGGATTTTGCGCAGCGACACGGCGATTGGCACTCGGGTTAGCAGGCCCTAGAGGACAGCCTTGCCCTGCCACCTCAGGTTCACGTTCTTGTCCGATGCGCGTTCGCGGGCGCTGGCAATCAGTGAATCGAAATCTTCCGGATTCTCGAGCGTTTCCCGAATCCTGTCCGGATCGTCGCCTTGCTGGTCGGCGATCGCCCGCAGTATTTCAACGCTGGTGTCGGTCTTTTCGCTGAGTTCGGCGAAATCGGTCATGGATCGTATCCGTTGAGAAAACGTCGACCTTATCAGCCACGCTCAGCCCGAGTTCAAACCGAGCGGATTGCGCCCTGGAATCAACCCGGCACCCCGGGCACGGCGCGCGGTCGCCGTACAGGCGTTGTGCGCCCCGGCCATGCCGACCCGACATGAGCATGGCCCAATGCCGGGTCGGTCACTCCCACGATATCGACACTTCGTTCACGCCGGCCCGCGCCGCTACAGGCTAGCGGGTGCTGCGCGCCGGCGCGCCTTACTCAGGCCGCGTTGGCACGCGTAATCGGCGCGCGCTTGCGGCTGCGACGGGTCGAAGGCCAGTTGGCCAGATCCACTTCGTCGCGGATCTCCCGGCAAACCTCGATCACGCGATTAAGCTGGCTATAGCTATGGTTGCAGTTGACCGACAGCCGGATCAGCGAGCGCTTGGTCGCGGTTGCCGGCGCACAGAATACCGAGCCGAATACGCCCCGTGATTCCAGCGCATCGCGCAGGATGATCGTCTGCTCCTCGCGGCCGGCTTCGAGCGCGATCATCTGCGCTTCGCCGCTATCGACGTTATAGCCAAGCGCGTCGAGGTGCCGACGCAGGTAGGCCGCGTTGGCGTGCAGGCGATTGCGCTCGTTGTCGGCGCGCTTGATCAGATCGAGCGTCCGCGAGAGTGCAGCAATATCGTGGGGCAGCAGCGAGGAGCTGAAAATCGCCGGGAACGAGTTGTACTTGATGAACTGACGCAGCCGCTCGCTGCAGGCAATCACGCCGGCGCGCCCGGCAAAGGCCTTGGCCAGACTGGCGGTGACGAAATGCACCTCGGACTCCAGGCCGAGACCGGCCACGAGACCGCGGCCCTGCTCGCCATGCGTACCCAGAGAGTGAGATTCGTCAACGATGATCACACACCCGTGGCGGTTGGCCACTTCGACGATCTCCTTCAGGGGCGCGATGCTGCCGGTGGTGCTGTAGATCGAGTCGACCACGACGATGCCGGGGCCGTTACGGCTGATCATCGTCTCCAGATGGGACGCATCGTTGTGCCGGAATGGCTTCCATTCCAGGCCCGCGCTGCGTACGCCTTCCCAAAGCGAGGCATGCGCAAACATGTCGACATAGACCGGCGTGCCCGGGGCGCCAATCGCCTGGATCAAGCCGACGTTGGCCGCATAGCCGGACTGACAGAGCAGACTCGACTCCATGCGCATCCAGCGTGCCATGCGCCGCTCCAGATGCAGCTGCGGGCTGTCCCCATGCAGGTACACGCCGGACATGACGACGGTATTGTCCGATCCGCGCAGGCAATCGATCTGGGCCTGGATCACCTCCGGATGGTTGGCCAGATCCAGATAATCGTTGGTCACCATGAGGATGGCGTTCGCATCGGGCTGACGGCCATGCATGATATGCCCGCCCTGCCAGGTCTTTTCGACGCGCTCACGAAAATAATGGTCGACATGGCGCTGCAGAAACGCCGGTTCGGCGACAGACGTCGGGCACAGCGAAGAGTGGCGGGAGACTGGGAATTCGTTCATGACAACCTCGTATTGATATTGATATGACGGTTTATTGCCTCATTCGACTGACGCCTGGCCAGTCCGGCAATTTTCTATTTAACTCTATTTATATTAAATAGATGTGCCATACCAAACTACACGTCGTTAGTCGCGTGCAATTTTATGTTTATCAATACATGGCCGAGCCGCCATGGAATACATGATTGAAAAGCATGCGACAGCGCGCGCTTTCTGCTGCCGCGCGAACTTTTCAGCATCCGCCGCATGTAAGGCGTATCAGTCGTTTGCGCCGTTCGAGTAGAGACTGGCCGCCGCCCGTCGCGCGGGTCTCACATCAGCGAATAACCCACCGTGTCCAGCCATTCGAGATAGCGATTGAAGGTCGCTGTGGGTCGGGTTATGCCATGTTCGCGCGGGTCGGATTCGAACACCGCCCAGCGATAGATGCGCGCGCCTTCGACACGCTCTGCCACCCGCATATGCGATTTCCAGTGACGATAGGCATCCGATGGCGCGCTGCGCGCGCGATTCATGAAGGCCGGATCGAGCAGGTTGTCGCCGGCGCGCAATAATCGGATGCACTCATCGGGCGCATCCAGGGCGACGGCGCGCTCCACCATCGCCCGGTGCTCGGCTTCATCGACGATCACCAGCCGATAAAGCCCTCCATCGCCGTCGATGAGTACGAAGCCGGTGGGGTTGAACACCATGTAGTATTCCACGAACTCGTAGCGCGAGCGCAGCGTGGCCAGCAACTGCCTTATCGTGTCGTCGCCGAGCAGCGGCGGCACGTCGACGTCGAACACGTCGATCGCGGTCTTGAACGTCTCCAGTATATGGGTGTGCTGGAGTTCGCGGATCGTGCGGTTGAGGTGCTCGTACACGTTGTGATCGCTCTTGCGGATATAGCGATCGATCACGCCGTCGTTAAAGCCTTCGACGGCCTCCGCCTCCGTGGCCACCCCGGTGAACAGAATCTTCTTGATATGGGGATCGCGAATCCGGCTACAGAATTCCAGGCCATTCATGCGCGGCATGGCGTAGTCGATCATCGCGATCGAGATACGTGAAAAGCGGTTGGTGAAATGCATCTCCCGCGCCAGCGCTTCGTTATCGAGCGTGACCCGGCGGCGCCCGTCACGCTCCTCCTCGAGGCGAAAGAAGCGCTGGCGCGACGGGCTCTCATCGTCGCGATCGTTGATATAACCCAGGGCCTTTTCGGTGGAGTCGAACAACAGATACGGCAGATCCGCCTCCAGCTGCAGGCTCAGGTTGCCGAGAAAATCGATGTCGTCGTCGACGAGCACGATCTGGGTGGGATGAAAATACGGCGCTAAACGGGTTCTATTCATCGCGACCTACCGCAGGGAACAACATTACGAATTCGGTATAACGTCCGACCACGGAACGACAGCGGATATCGCCGCCGAAACTCTCCATCACCATACGCGCGAACGCCAAACCGATGCCCGTACCCTGGCCGTGCGGCATACCGGAATAGAACCGCTCGAAAATGCGCGGCAACACGTCCGGCGCAATTCCGGGCCCCGTGTCTCGAAAATACAGGCGGTGGGCATCGCCCGGGCCCTGCTCGATCCATATCCGGATATGGCCATCGTCCACGCGGGCCAGAAAATACAGCGCGTTCTTCAACAGATTGAACAGCACGTGCACCATCAAAAGCGGCGAGCCAAGAAAGCGGAAGTCCGACTCCGGTTCCCAGTGCACCCGTTCGCGCTCGCGCGCCGAATGAAACGGGTAGCGCTCCAGCGCCGTTTGCACACAGCCGCCAATCGACGTGACTTCGAAGGTGCTTTGATCGATGGTGGTACGGCTCGAGTTCACCAGCAACATGTCCAGAATGATGTTGGTGTACTCCGCTTCCGTATTGATGCGATCGAGCACCGCATGCATCTCTCGATAGTGCGCGGTACGTATACGCTTGACCGGTAGCCCCTGGGCCCGCGCCATTTCGAACCCCTCGAATATCGCCGGCAGATAGTTCTGCAACCCGCGGGCACCGCTTCGAATACCCAGCAGCGGCGTCCGCAATTCGTGTGCCATCGTGCCCACCGCCGATGTAATGGCCGCGAACTTCTCACGCGCGACCAGCTCGGTCTTGTAGTTGAATACACTGCCGCCGAGCAGCGCGAAAAGATAGGTCGGTACCAGTTGGCGCAGCGTTTCGGACTGTTCGCTCATGTCACCGCCGATCGCGAGATAAACCAGGCAGGCCGCCACCGTACCGATCAGCGCCATCAGCATGATCATCAGCCAGTCGAACACCAGCAGCACAAGAAACAGCGATGCCGCCATCGTCGAGAGGGCCCAGACGGTGACGAACTGGTTCATCAGCGACATGAACACGAAAAAGAAAGGCAGCTGATAGACCAGGATAAGGAACCAGTAGACGGTAATGCCGCGCCGCCATTCGCCGGCGCGAAACAGCTGGCGCTCGAAAAGCATCGGCAGCGCAACCACGACGCTGAACACACGCAGCCATATGCTTTCGAAGACCTGGGGCTGGAATTCGGTCCAGTACAGATAAAAAAGCGGATGCCCCACGACCGCCACGATCGCGAACATTCGCATATTGGGCAACGAATAGGTCGCACTCTGACTGAGTGAGGCGAGCAGGCGCACCCGCAGCCGTCGGCACAGATACGCGATTTGCCTGAAAAGCAATGTGATTGGGCGCAACAAAACCACGTTAGCGACCCGGATGCCGGGCCCGCAGTGCGGGTGTTCGTTGATATAAGTCGGCGAGCATCGCCTCATCCTATACTTTGCCCGGCAGAATTCGTAGTATCGAGCTTCGGGTTTCATGTCTTTTCAGCGGCTTGTCATACCGTTCGCGCTATCATTCGAGTCTGCAATCGCCCTTGAGGCCTTGGAAAAAATCATGCTTTCCCATCGCTGCGCATGCGTCGCCATTGACCGCTTCTTGAAGCGGTACACGATCCCTCGGCCATGAGTCGCCTGCCCCGCCGCCTGGTCGCCGTCGCGCTCGCGCTCGGCGTCGTGCTCGCAAGCCAGTTCGTCGTGCTGGGGCTGAGTTATCGCGCCGACACGATCACGGCCACGGCGGTGCTTGTCCTGACCCTGTTCTCGATCACCGCCGCGCTGGTTTTGTGCTGGTATGCGCTACGCGAAATCCGCGTCGACGACGAAAAGGCCATGGCGCCATTGATCAGCTGGCTGGACCAGTCGGATATCGTCGGTCGCGCGGCCGCGCGCCGACCACCGATCATTCGCGGTGCCAACGCCCGGCTGGTCGACGCGGTAGAGAACCTCGTCGATCGCGTGCAGCGCTATCACGACAAGCTGCTCGCGCGTCACCAGCGTGTGCAGCGCCTGCTGCGCAACGTCACCGATGTGCTCTATCACACCGATCAGGACGGCCGTATCACCTGGATCACCGATACGGTGACCGACATGCTCGGCTACCGCCCGGGCGAACTCGAAGGCCGCCCGCTGTCCGATGTGCTGGCCAACCCGCACGATGAGCGGCTGCTGTTGAGCAGTGCACAGCTGCATCGCCACCCCACGCGGGTGTACCGGCGCAATGGCGATATCGCGTGGCTGCTGATCTCGTCGCGCCGTATCGACGACGCCGAGGGCAACGCCATCGGCAGCGAAGGCATTTGCCGCGACGGAACCCGACTGATCGAGACGCAACAGGCGCTCAACGACGAAAAGGAACGTGCCCAGGTCACCCTCGCCTCGATCGGTGACGCCGTGATCACCACCGATGCGAGCGGCGCGGTGGACTACCTCAACCCCCGCGCCGAGCAGATGCTCGGCGTAAATATTCAGGACGCCATCGGGCGGCACTTCGACAAGCTCTGCGATTTCGTCGACACGGCACGGGATGTGGCCGTCAGCGGCCTCGTGAATCGCTGCCTCACCCAGGGCACGCTGCAGGAACACGACGAAGACCTCACGCTTTACGACCGCGCACCGCAAAAGACCGGTCATACCGTGAAGGTCACCATCTCGCCGATCCGCGATAGCGCCCAGCGGGTCAGCGGCGCCGTGATCGTGCTGCACGACATCACCCGCCTGCAGCAGATTTCGCGCGAGATGACCTACCAGGCTAACCACGACCTGGTGACCGACCTGCCCAACCGGCGCGCGTTCGAACAACTACTCGATCAGGCGCTGACCGAGGTGGACGACAAGCACAGCCATGCCCTGTGCTATATCGATCTCGACCAGTTCAAGCTGGTCAACGATACCTGCGGTCATAACGCCGGCGATGAAATGCTGCGCCAGATCGCCGCCCGGCTCGGCGGCTGTATCCGCGGCAACGATACCCTGGCGCGGCTGGGCGGCGACGAGTTCGCCCTGATCATGCGCAACATGTCGATCACCGATGCGCAGTCGAAAGCCGAGGATCTGCGCACCGCAATCGATCGCTTTCGTTTTCGCTGGGACGACAAACTTTTCCGGCTGGGCGCGAGCGTCGGCGTGGCCTCTATCGACCGCGAGGCGGTGGATGCCACCGAACTGCTGCGGCGCGCCGATACCGCCTGTTACATGGCCAAGGAGAAAGGCCGTAATCAAGTGTATGTCTACCGCGGAGACAGCGACGAAACGCTTACTCGCCACGGCGACATGCAGCGCATGCAGCAGATCAGCGAGGCGCTGGACAGCGACGGCTTCGAGCTGTTCGCCCAGTTCATACAGCCGATCGACCGCCGCGAGCACCAGCGGTGCGGTGTGGAGCTGCTGCTGCGCGTGCGCGACACGGACGGCTCGATTCTCTCCCCGCAGAATTTCCTGATCACCGCCGAACGCTATAACGCCGCGCCGCGTATCGACCGCTGGGTACTGCGGCGCGCGATCCGCCTGATCACCAAGGCAGGCGACGAACACGCGGCCATCGAGCACTACAGCATCAACATCTCCGGCCAGTCGATCACCGACGAACATTTCGTGGACTACGCCCGCGGGCTGATCGAAGCTTCCAGCGTCGATCCACGCCGTCTGGTATTCGAAATCACCGAAACCGCGGCAGTCACCAACACCCACCGCGCCGGCGAGCTTATTCACTCGCTGCGCGCGCTGGGGTGCCGGTTCTCGCTCGACGATTTTGGCAGTGGCCTGAGCTCGTTTTCCTACCTCAAGAATCTGCCATCGGATTTCATCAAGATCGACGGCAAGCTGGTGTCCAATATTCTTACCGATCCGGTCGAGCGATCGATCGTGGAGGCCATCAATCAGGTCGGCCAGGCCATGGGCCTGCTGACCGTGGCCGAACACGTGGAAAGCCGTGCCATGCTCGATGCGCTGCGCGCCATCGGCGTGGACTATGCGCAGGGCTATCACGTGGCCCGCCCGATCCCCTTCGAGATGCTCTCCGCGGCGCTTGGCACGCGCGAACGGGTGGTCCGAGCACGCTGATTGCGCCGCCGCGGAATCCACAGCGCGCGCGGAGCGCGTAGTATCGGAATAAATCCCGATAACGAAAGACCTCGATGACAGCTGTTCACAAAATCGCTGTTCTGCTCGCCCCGCTGTGGCTGGCAGCCTGCAGCCTCATGCCGCCGGCCGATTTCCCGGTGGAAGACAACGTCGATATCGACCGCTATATGGGCAAATGGTATGTCATCGCCCATATTCCGCCGAGTGCGACCGAAAACGCCTACAACTCGATCGAGCGCTACGAACAGACCGAGCCCGGTACCATCGAAACCACCTTCACCTATCGCGAGGGCGGCTTCGACGGCGAACAACAGACCATGCACCCGGTGGGCAGCGTGCTCGAGGGCACGAACAACGCCGTATGGGCGATGCGTTTCTACTGGGTGCTGCGCATGCAGTACGTCATCTCCTATGTCGACGACGACTATCAGACCACGATCGTGGCCCGCGACAAGCGCGACTATGTCTGGATCATGGCGCGTACGCCGCAGATCGACGAGGCCACCTACGATTCGCTCGTCAAGAAGGTCGCCGACTACGGCTACGACACCGCCAAGCTGCGCAAGGTACCGCAACAGCCGCTCGATGCGCGCGACGACGGCTAGACAAACCCTGCACACCACCTGCGATACCGTGCCGGCCACCTGAGGCCGGCACGGCCCGACCTGGATTGATTTGAACGACGACTCGACGCAAAGCGAGGCGCCGCGGGACGAGTGGCACCGCCTGTCCCGGCTCTGGCCCTATCTGTGGGAGCATCGCCTGCGCGTGGGACTCGCGCTGGCACTGCTGATCGGCGCCAAGGGCGCGACGGTGCTACTGCCGATCGTACTCAAGCATATCGTCGACGCGCTCGACGCCAACGAAAGCGCGCGCGTGACCCTGCCGGTGGTATTGCTGCTGGCCTACGGCGCCCTGCGGCTGGCATCGGTCTTGTTCGGCCAGCTGCGTGACCTGGTGTTCGGCCGGGTCACCGAACGCGCGATGCGGCGTATCGCACTCACCGTATTCGAACACCTGCACGCGCTGGACATGGACTTCCACCTGTCGCGGCGTACAGGCGGCTTGTCGCGGGATATCGAACGCGGCATTGGCGGCATCAGCTTCCTGCTGCGCTTCATGCTGTTCAACATCATTCCCACGCTGCTGGAAATCGCCCTGGTCGCCGGTATTCTGCTGTTCTACTACAGCGCCTGGTTCGCGGTGATCGTGCTGGTGAGCGTGGTCGTCTACATCGCGGCCACTACCCTGCTTACCGAATGGCGTACCCGTCATGTGCGCGAATCCAACCGGCTCGACGCCCGCGCCAATACACGCGCCGTGGATAGCCTGCTCAACTACGAAACCGTCAAGTACTTCGGCAACGAACGCTACGAGGCCGACCGCTACGACCGCGAGCTGCGCGAGTGGGAGGCCGCACTGCGCCGCTCGCGCCTGTCGCTGGGTACGCTCAACACCATCCAGGCCACCGTGATCGCCATCGCCATCACCGCCATGATGATGCTGGCCGGCACGCGGGTGGTCTCCGGCGACATGACGATCGGCGATCTGGTAATGATCAATGCCTACATGATCCAGCTGTTCGTGCCGCTGAACTTTCTCGGCTTCGTTTATCGCGAGCTCAAGAAATCGCTCGCCGATACGGCCCGCATGTTCCGTCTGCTCGATGTCGAGGCCACGGTCGCCGACGACCCTGACGCGCGGCCGCTGGCGGCCACCCGCCCCGAGGTGCGGTTCGAAAGCGTCGCCTTCGGCTATCAGGCCGAGCGCCAGATCCTGCGCGGTATCGACTTCGCCATCGCGCCCGGCAGCAAGCTGGCCGTGGTCGGCCAGTCGGGGGCCGGCAAGTCCACGCTCGCGCGCCTGCTGTTTCGCTTTTACGACGTCGATGCCGGGCGTATCACCGTCGACGGTCACGATATCCGCCGGCTCAGCCTGGCCAGCCTGCGTGACACCATCGGTGTGGTACCGCAGGACACCGTGCTGTTCAACGACACCATCGAATACAACATCGCCTACGGCCAGCCCGGCGCCACGCCCGAAGCCGTGGCCCGCGCCGCCCGCATGGCCCACTTGGACGGGCTGATCGCACGCCTGCCCGACGGCATGGACACGCTCGTGGGCGAACGCGGGCTCAAGCTCTCCGGCGGCGAGAAACAGCGGATCGCCATCGCCCGGGCCATTCTCAAGAACCCGGCGATCCTGATCTTCGACGAAGCCACCTCATCGCTCGACAGCCATGCCGAACAGGCGATCACTGCCGCGCTGGCCGAGCTGGCAGCCAACCACACGACGCTCGTGATTGCCCATCGACTGTCCACCGTGGTCGATGCCGACGAGATCGTGGTCATGGACGACGGCCGTATCATCGAACGCGGTCGGCATGCCGAACTTCTGGCCGCGAACGGCCACTATGCGGCCATGTGGCGGCTACAGCAGCGCGAATCCGGCTAGCGCCTAGCAACCTGCCTTATCGCCCCTGGGCTTGCCGGACGGTCAGTCCGCTGCCCGACGCCGCAGGAGCAGGCTGATCAGCGCCAGCGCTGAAAGCACCGCCACCGCCATCGAAAAGCCGATGCCGGCGGTGCGTAGACCCAGCGTCTGCGCGGCCACACCGATGCCCACCACGGGAATCGAGATGGCGACATAGAGCACCACGAAGAAGGTGGAGGCCACTTCGCCGCGACGCGCGGCCGGGCTCGCGGCGGTCACTGCCCCCATCCCGGCCCGGAACGCCACGCCCTGGCCAATGCCGGCCACGATCGCGCCGGCAACCAGAAACGCCAGCGACGATTGCAGGATGGCCAGTGCCACCAGGGCAATACCCACGATCAGGCCGATACAGCCGAGCGGCAGGCGCCAGCGCTCGGGCAGGCGCGATTGACCGACCTGGCCCAGGGTCGACGCCACGAATAAAAGGAATCCCACCGCGCCGGTCAGCGCATGGTTGTCGTAGTTCAGGATCTTGCCCATAAAGGCGGGAGCAATGGCCGTGAACAGACCGAGCACCGAAAACCCCGCAAAACCGGCGATGGCCGCCGGAATGAACACGCCGCGTACCGCGGCCGGCACCTGCAGGGACTGAATCCGCAGACGTGGCCGCGCAGGCCGTTCGGCGGTTTCGGGCACGAGTGCGACGGCCACACCCGCCAACGCAATCAGCACGAGGTCGGCCACGAAGCACAGCGTGAGCGGCGCCGGCAGGTACTGCGACAGCACGCCCGCGAACAGCGGCCCGAGCCCCAGGCCGCCCATGTTGGCGGCGGTGGCGATCAGGGTGGCGCTGCCGGCCCAGGCTGCTGGGGCCAGCTCGACGACGGCCACGGTGGCAGTGCCGGTGAATATGCCCGCCGAAATACCCGATAGCACGCGCCCGAGCAACAGCGGCGCCAGGCCGCCGCCCCACAGAAACGCACAGGCGCTGGCGGCCGAGAACATCAGCCCCAGGGCCAGCATGGGCCGACGGCCGAGCTGGTCCGACCAGCTGCCGGTCACGATCAGCGCCCCGATCACGCCGACCGCATAGGCGGCAAAGATCACCGTGATGATCAGCTGCGAAAAACCCAGCTCTGCCTGATAGATCGGATAGAGCGGCGTGGGCAGCGTCGTACCCATCATGGTGACGACGAACGTAAGCGCCGCGCCGAAGAACAGCGCGGTGGATCGATTCGACTCGGTCATTCGATAATCCTGCAAATGGCCAGCACGTCGGTTCCAACGTACAAGCGACTGAACGGGCTCAAAGGCTAACAGCCTTCATTATGCAGCGACATCGTCGGCCACCGAGAGCGGCCACAAAAAAGGCCCGGCTGGGCCGGGCCTTGGCGAGCGCATCATACGCAAACGCGATCAGCTTTCTTCGAACCAGCCATCGATCTGGTCGCCATGCTCATCGATATAGCTCTGGATGGCTTCTTCGTAGCTCGTTTCCTGGGCCTTGTACATCGCGGCCTGGAGATCTTCGAGATCCAGCTTGTAGTTGCTCAGGAAGGTGGCGACTTCCGGGTAGTCGTTCTTGAAGCCCTTGCGCGCGATCACGTCGACGTGCTGCGCTTCGCCCAGCGTGCCTTTCGGGTCGTCGAGAAAACGCAGGTCCCAGCGTCCGAACATCCAGTGCGGCGTCCAGCCGGTCACCACGATCCATTCGTCGCGCTTTTCGGCTCGCGCGAGCGCGGCGGTCATTGCGGCACCGCTGGCCGACACCAGGCGATAGTCGCCGAGTTCATAGGCATCCATCGCCTTGTCCGACAGCTGCATCAGCCCCGCCCCCGGATCGATGCCCTGGATCTTGCCGTCGAGCTTGTCCTGTACCTCCGGCTTTTTCAGGTCTTCGATCGAGGCAACCTGGTCTTCCGGCACATAGCTCGGCACGACCCAGCCCAGACGGGCACCGTCGTACATCGTGCCCAGGTTGTCCACGTCGTCCTTGACGCGTTCCATGTACTCACCGTGGGTGTCCGGCAGCCAGGCCATGAGCATGGCGTCCAGATCGCCGTTGGCCACACCCTGGTACTGCACGCCGATCGCCGACAGCGTGAGCTTGACGTTGTAGTCGGTGTGTTCCTCGATGACCTGTTTGGCCAGCTTGGTGATGAACTCGGCATCGGCCCAGGCCGTCCAGCCGAACTCGATCGTGTCGTCGGCGGCCTGGGCCGAGCCGAACGCGCCGAACGTCAGGCCGGCGGCCATCGCGGCCGTACCCAGCCACTGCTTGAATGAATGCTTATGCATGCTCTCGGTCTCCCTTCGAATGATCTGATGCCCCGATAACGCCCGGCTTCCGGTGCGCTATATCAGTTGCCGGGCGCGTCCTGTCGGCGCCCGAAAAACTCTTTCAACCGCGTACTGATCGCGGTGCGCTGGCGGCTGCGCTGGGCAAAGCTCTGGGTGAGACGGTCGAGGATGATGGCCAGAATCACCACCCCGAGCCCGCCTTCGAAACCGGTGCCCAGACGCAGCTGCTGAATGCCCGCAAGCACCGGGTCGCCCAGGCCACCGGCGCCAATCATCGAGGCGATTACCACCATCGACAGGGCCAGCATGATGGTCTGATTGATGCCGGCCATGATCGAGGGCAGCGCCAGCGGCAGCTCCACCTTGAACAGCAGCTGTAGAGGATTGCAGCCAAAGGCGCGCCCGGCCTCGACGTTCTCGGCCGGGACCTGGCGAATGCCCAGGTTCATCATGCGCACCGCCGGCGGCATGGAAAAGATCACCGTCGCGATCGTGCCCGGCACGCGGCCGGTGCCGAAAAAGATCACCGCCGGAATCAGATACACGAACGCCGGCAGCGTCTGCATGAAATCCAGCACGGGGCGTACAAACGCCGCCAGCAGATCGCTCTTGGCCATGGCCACGCCCAGCGGCAGCCCCACGCCGAGCGCGGCCAGGGTGGCGGCAATCACCAGCCCCAGCGTATCCATGGACTCCGGCCACAGATCCATGCCCATGACCACATAAAGCCCCAGCAGCACGAACAGTGCGAACTGCCAGCCCACCCGCCAGAGCGCGAGTACGGCGAGCACGCCGAACACCAGCTGCGGCGGCAGATAGTTGAAAAAGGCGGTGAGGTTGTCGGCGACGAAGCTGATCGCATCGGCGATGGCAGTAAAGAAGAGGTCGAAATGCGTCTGCATGAAATCGACGACCGCGGTAAAGCCCTCGCCGATGGGCAGATCGACCACGAAAGCGTCCTTGAGCGCCTGCCAGAACGCGCCGATACCGGCGTAAAGACTGATCATGCCGCCCCCTTGTCCGTACGATCGAGCGTATGCAGCAGCGTCGCCCGTGAAATCGTGCCCTTGTAGCGCCCGCCCTCGTCCACGACCGGCACCGGGTACGGGCTGTGTGCCACCTGGGTCATGAGCTCGGTCAGCGGCGTATCGACAGAAACCGGCTCGATCTCGTTGATGAAGGCATCCTCGATATGCCCGTCGTCGCGTCGCCCCAGGCCGTCGATACAGGCGATGAGCGAATCGATACTCACCACGCCCTGATAACGGCCGCCGCGATCGTGCACCACGGCCGCCGAGCCATCGTGACCGCGCAGGCGTTCCAGCGCGGCGCGCAGACTCACCCCGGGCCGCTCCATGACCGTGACCTGATCGCGCCGGGCCACGTCGGCAGCGGTGAAGACGTGGCTGACATCCACGCCGCGGAAAAACGAGCGTACGTATTCGTTGGCCGGTTCGCGCACGATCTCCTCGGGCGTGCCGACCTGGACGACCGTACCGCCCTGCATGATGGCGATGCGATCGCCCACCCGCATGGCTTCGTCCAGATCGTGGGTGATGAACACCACCGTCCGGGCCTGCTCGGATTGAAGCCGCAGCAGCTCATCCTGCATCTCGGTGCGAATAAGCGGATCAAGCGCCGAAAACGCCTCGTCCATGAGCAGAATACCGGGATCGACCGCCAACGCCCGCGCCAGCCCCACGCGCTGTTTCATGCCGCCGGAGAGCTCGTCGGGATAACTGTGGGCGTTGGCCTTGAGACCGACCGCATCCAGTGCCGCCAGCGCTTTCTGCTCGCGCTGTTCGCGCGCGACACCCGCGACGGCCAGGCCAAAGGCGGTGTTTTCGATAACGCTTTGATGCGGCATGAGCGCAAACGACTGAAACACCATGCTGATCTCACGACGACGCAGCGCGATCAGCTGCTTGCGTGTCATGCGGGTGATGTCCTGGCCGTCGATACGAATCGAACCTGCGGTCGGCTCGATCAGGCGATTGAGCATGCGAACCAGCGTGGACTTGCCCGAGCCGGACAGGCCCATGACCACGAATATCTCGCCTTCCTCAACCTCGAAACAGGCGTCGGACACGCCCACCGTCATGCCGGTGGCGGCAAATATTTCGTCCTTCGTCTGCCCTTTTTCGATGCGCTCCAGCGCGCGTTTCGGGTGCGCGCCGAAAACCTTGTAGACGTGCTCTACCGATAATTTAGTGTTCAAACGCCCCCCGACGCTTCCCCCAGGAACTCGCACTACCCTAACGCAATTTCCACGCCAGTGCGGCCCCTGCCCGCGACGTTCAACGCTCGGACGGCCGCTCGGAATTCAGTCGAGCGCGCGTATCCAGAAGACCAGGCGCTTGTCTGTTTCCCGGCCCTGATCGATATCCTGCCAGCGATAAATCGCGCCGATATCGTCGCGACGCGCAAAACCGCGACGCTGCCAGAACGCATCCAGCGGCTCGTAGCCGGGCGGCCGCAGAGGGTGGTCTTGGGGACGCTCGACCGTGCAGAAGCAGGCATGTGAAAAATCGCCCGCCTGTCGTGCCCAGGCCTCGCGCTCGTCGAAAAAGCGATGCCCGAGACCGTGGCCGCGATAGTCGCCCAACAGCAGCGATTCGCCGAAATAGAACACTCGATCAACGTCGAAGCCGGCCTCGGCGAGCGGCGCTTTGAACGCGGCCTCCTCGTCTGCCAGGGGCAGCGCGGTGGTCGCGCCGACGAGCCGATCACCGTCGTGTACCAGGAAAGCGAGTGAGCGCGGCGAGTTCACGTAGGTCGCCAGATACTCGCGCTCGTAGTCGAGATCGCCGTCGTAGAGATAGGGGAAATCGCGAAACACGCGGATACGCAATGCCGCCAGCTCATCCACATGCGCCTGGATTTCACCGGCGCTGCAGCGCTTGGTGGTCAGTTGTGCCATGGCCTGCGAGCCTGCCGAACGGGTCTTACACGAGTGTAAGGCTTGCGCGGGCGCAGATGCACGCGAACAGCCGTTTGCATCAGCGCTGCTTCAGCGCGATATGCGGTCAGTCCACGGGGAGAAAAAGATGGTGGCCGGAGGTGGAATCGAACCACCGACACTGCGATTTTCAGTCGCATGCTCTACCAACTGAGCTATCCGGCCAGATCGTGCAAGCGATCTTGGAGAGCGCGTATTAAACCGATCCCCGCGCCCAACGTCAACCTCGGCGACGTATCGGTGGGCTACTGTTCGGGCGGCACGTAGTGCGTTTCGGCGGTCTGGCCGCTGCCGAAGAAATATTCTTCGGTTTGCTCCATCAGGAACTCGCGCGCTTTCGGGTCGGCCAGGTGCAGGCCGTACTCGTTGATCAGGCGCGTCTGTTCGGTCATCCATTGCTGCCAGGCCTGCATCGACACATTCTCGTGGATGCGTTTGCCAAGCTCGCCGGGTAGCGGCGGCCGCGGCAGGCCTTCGGCCTCTTGATCGAGTTTGACGCAGTGTACGGTGTGGCTCATAGCGCTAGCGTGTGTTGCGGACTGTCCAGAAGCTTGGCAATGGGCGCCGGCACGCCGGGACGCGCGTTGGGCTCGAACCATTGCAGCGAGCCTTCCATGATACGTGCCCCACGCCCGGCCTGCACACGCGTGGCATGAATCAACAGCTCGAAATGGGTGAAGCCGTGATGGATGGGCGCAAGTTCCTGCGCGTTTTCCACGGGCAATCCGAAGCGCGTCGCGCATACGTCGGCGATATCGGCATCCACTGCCACTTCCGGCAGGCTCCATAGGCCGCCCCATATGCCGGCGGGCGGGCGTTTTTCCAGCAGCAGGCGATCGGCCGTATCGGTGACCACCAGAACCCGGGTTTCGCGCTGCGGGCGCTTTTTGCGCTTGCGCGGTGTGGGGATACGCGCCTGGTCGCCCTGTGCATAGGCCGCGCAACCCTCCGACAAGGGACAGCGAGGGCAGTCGGGCGCACTACGGGTACAAAGCGTCGCGCCCAGATCCATGATCGCCTGGGTGTAGTCGGTTACACGCTGTTTCGGCGTATAGCGCTCGGCCAGCTGCCAGAGCGGCTTTTCGTAGGCGGCGGTGCCGGGTGTGGCCGTGAGCGCGGCCAGGCGGGCGATCACGCGCTTGGCGTTGCCGTCGAGAATCGGTGCCCATACCCCAAAGGCCTGGGCCGCGATCGCACCGGCGGTGGAACGACCGATCCCGGGCAGCGCCATCAGCGCTTCGACATCGCGAGGGAACTCGCCGCCGTGCTCGGCGACCACGGCCTGGGCCGCAGCGTGGAGGTTGCGGGCCCGTGCGTAGTAGCCCAGGCCGGCCCAGTGCGCCATGACGTCGTCGCTGGGCGCGGCTGCCAGCGTTTGAACATCGGGAAAACGTGCCATGAAGGCATTGAAGTAATCGATGACGGTGGCCACCTGGGTCTGCTGGAGCATGACCTCGGCCACCCATACCCGATAGGCGCTGCGTGGATGCTGCCAGGGCAGGTCGTGGCGGCCGTGGACATCGAACCAGGCCAGCAGGGCGTCGGCTATCGCAGCCGGGGCGCGTTCAATCGCCGGAGTAGGTGTCGTCTTCATAGTCGCTGGCCAGCCGTTCGATGGATTCGGCGGTCACCCGCGCCTGGCGGCGCAGTTCGCGCGCGATGAGATAGGGGCCGATCAGGGGCGGCACCCAGAAGTCGGGCTGGATTTCGGCGGCAAACACCATGCGCGTGGTGTTCGCATCCTCGGCGCTGAACGTCCAGTCGGCAAAGCCCGCCTTGATATCGCCCGCGCCCGGCACGACCTGCATGGCGATCGAATCCGGCGGCGTCTGCTGGTAATGCATGACCTGTTCGATGCGTTTGCAAAACAGCGCCACGCATAGCCGGATGGTCGAACGCAGGCGCTCGCCCGGCAGCCGCTGACTGGCGATCACGCTCGGGTTGAACTCCGGCAAGCGCTCGTAATCGCTGGCCGCTCGAAAGGCCTGGCGCTGCGAAACCGCCAGGCGCATGGACGCCGCGATGGTATAGCGGTCGTGCTCGCGTTCGACCTGCATGGTTTCGATCACCGCCGCGGCGGCCGGGCCGGCCGCGACGACGAGCGCGAGCGCGGCCGCGCAAGCCGCTACGCGCACCCGGCTGCCCGTCATGGCCCGCTACTGGGCCGGGGATTGGGCGTTTTCCTGCGCGGCGGCCTCGTTGTTCTCGCCGGCGCGGTTCTCTGCCTCTACCCCGGCATCGCCGCCTTCGCCTTGTTCGGCGGGCGCAGCCGGCGTGCTGGCGCTATCCGTGCCGTCGTCAGCGGCCGCCTTTTTGCTGCTGCCGCCCAGCAGGCTGTTCAGGCCTTTTTCGATACGGGCACGCGTATCGGCATCGACTTTCTTGCCGCGCTCTTCGAGCTTTTCGCGCACCTTGTTCTTGAGGTCGTCCGATTCTTCCTGCAGCCGCTTTTCAGCCGCGCCGCGCAGCGCAGTCTTCACGTCGAGGCTGTAGTCCGGCGACAGCAGGTTGCCGGTGAGCTTGATCGGCACCTGCAGGCCGGCCAGGTCGGCGAGTTTGCCGGAGCTGTCTTCCGGCACCATCGCGGCGACCGTGTAGTCGAGCTGGTTGTCGGCCAGATCATAGCTGCCCGAGCCGGTGGCCTGAAGCACCCGCGTGACCAGATTCAGGTCCTTGCCGGCCAGCACGCCGTCGCTGATGCTGAAAGACGCCGCGAACCGGTTGAACGGCGTCTGCTCGTCGCTGCCGATGCCCCCGGCATCCGAGCCGACCTCGTCGCCGGCCAGCCGCGTACGGGCGGCTGCGATCACCTCGGCCAGATTGAAGCCGTTAAAGGCGCCGTCGCGCAGATCGAAGCTCAGATTGCCGTTAAGCGCACGCTTCATGGAGGCCACCTGCTTGCCGGCGCTGGTGACGTCCACGCTCATATTGGCCAGCGCGGCGACCCGGTCGGTATCGGCCACGTCCTTGAGCAGCGGCTCGAACTGCAGGCCGTTGAGGTTGCCCTTGAACGCATAGCGCGGCGTATCTCTGGAAGCATCCACGCGCGCGCTCACGCGCACGTTGCCGTCGTAGAGATCTGCCGTGAGCGGCTCGATGGTAAGAACGCCGTCGCGTGCCGCCACCGTAAGCTCGGCATGGGTGACCTCGATATTCGCGGCCGTCAACGAACCGGCCGACAGCTGACCGTTCAGGCGCAGATCCTTAAGCGCCGACAGGTCGATCTCGGCGGCTTTCTGCTTTTCGCCGCCGCCGGTTTCGGCCGGCTGTTCGCTCTGGGCCTGCTCGGCGCTGCCCGGCGGCAGATAGTCGTCCACGTTGAGCTGATCGAGATCGAGATCGAACTTGAACGCGGGGCGCTCGAAGTTTTCGACCCTGGCCGACCCTTTCAGCGAGCTTTCGTCGAGCGTGGCGAGTATCTGCTTGAACTCGGCACGGTCGTTGTTGATATCGAACTGGGCATCGAAGCCCGCCGAGGACAGCGCGCCGGACTTCTGCGTCGCCGGCGCGTCCATGCCCAGTTCGTTCATGACCGCGCGCGGGTCGAAACGCTTGAACGTCACGCGCCCGGCATAGGCGGGCTTGTCGTTGAGCCCGATGCCGTCGACGTTGGCGGTGACGTTGAGGCCGGCGCCCTGGAAGGTCATGCCGGAAAGCTTCAGGCGGCCCTCGGCGGCGTCGTATTCGCCGTTGCCGGAAAGCGAGGCCTGCTGCTTGCCGTTGGGCACGCCCTCGCCCGTGGCCAGCACGCTGAGCGTCATGTCCGAAAAGCGATAGAACTGATCGGCGATATTGGGCTCGACCCGGGCCACCAGGTTGAAGTCGGCGGCAAGATTTTCCTTCGGTGCGGCGAGATCGCCGGAAAAATCCAGCCGTACCGGCTGGCCGTCAACGAGACGCCCCGTGCCCAGGCGCACGCCGGTCAGGCGATAGTCCGCGCCGGTGGTTTCATCGCGCCAGGAGATGGCGGCATCGGACACATCGATCGCGCCGATCTGCAGCGATTCCAGGGTGAAGCCGCCCTCGGTCTGGGTCCCGGTATCGACGTCGTCGTCGGGGGCTTCGGTCTGCTCGGCTTCCTCGGCTTCGGCCTGACCCTCGCTCAGGTGTTCGCTGATATCGGCCCAGTTACTGCGGCCGTCGGCGTTGCGGGCCAGGCGCAGGCGCAGGCCGTTAAGCGTAACCGTGCCCACCTCGATATCGCGCTGAATCAGCGGCAGCAGCTTGACGCTCACTTCGGCGGAATTCATTTCCGCCATCGGCTTGTCGCCAAAGCCCTCGGCGTTGGCCACCTCTACCCGGCCCAGCTCGAGACCGAGCCAGGGAAAAACCGACAGGCCAATATCGCCGCTGATGTTCACCTCGCGTCCGATCTGGCGTTCGATGGCGGCGTTGATCTGCGGCTTGTAATCGTTGGGGTCGAAAATCAGCGGCAGGGCGATCACCGCCACCACGATCAGCGCAACGAGCACGCCCAGCACGGCAAGCAGAATGCGAAGAGTACGTTTCATGCGGGCAAGGCCATATTGAGAATTGTCAAAGCGGCGCGCGGCACGCCTGGGTCGGGGCCAGTGGACCACCCGTTGCCGCCGCGTGTTCCCGGCGAACGATGGCGCCTGCATCCCGGCCGGCGCAAGTCGCATGCAACCGCGAGGCGCGTTATTCTAGCGCGTCTCGACAGGCCGTACGGCCCGATCGACGCGGCAGCAGGAATCTTAATGCCGTATCGGGCGCGCATGCCGCGACCGTCAACGGCCGAGATACTCTCGCAAAAAGCCGCCAAGCTCGGCTGCACAAGCCAGATCACCCATCACTATCGACGACGTCGGACAACATCATGCAGATCGAAGTCAACGGTGCCCCCACTGAGTGCGCGGAGCATGCCACGCTCGCGCAGCTGGTCAGTGACCTGGGCTATGGCGATCAGCGTATCGCGGTGGAACACAACGGCCAGATCGTACCCCGCGAGCACTACCCGCAGACGATGATCGGCCCGGGCGACACGCTCGAAATCGTGCATGCCATCGGCGGCGGCCAGGCTGTGGCCGAAGCCGACAGCCTCACTATTGCCGGGCGCAAGTTCGAATCGCGTCTGCTGGTCGGTACGGGCAAGTATGCCGATCTCGATCAGGCCGATGCCGCGATTCGGGCCTCCGGCGCGGAGATCGTCACCCTGGCAATTCGGCGCACACCGGCGCTGAACGACCCCGAGGCGGCCAAAAAGCGCAACCTGCTGGACATCATTCCGCCGGAAAAATACACGCTGCTGCCCAATACGGCCGGCTGTTTCAATGCCCAGGATGCGGTGCGCACCTGTCGCATGGCGCGCGAACTGCTCGACGGCCATAACCTGGTCAAGCTCGAGGTGCTGGGCGACAAGAAGACGCTCTATCCGGACATGAGCGAAACCCTGGTCGCCGCACAGCAGCTCGTCGACGACGGCTTCGAGGTGATGGTGTATACCAGCGACGACCCGATCGCCGCGCGCCGCCTGGAAGACATCGGCTGTGTCGCGATCATGCCGCTGGCCGGGCCGATCGGCTCCGGCCTGGGTATCCAGAATCGCTACAACGTGATCGAAATCGTCGAGAACGCCAACGTACCGGTACTCGTCGATGCCGGGGTCGGCACCGCCTCGGATGCCTCGATCGCCATGGAAATGGGCTGCGACGGCGTACTCATGAATTCGGCCATTGCCCATGCCAACAAGCCGGTACTCATGGCCCAGGCCATGCGCCACGCCGTGATCGCCGGGCGCATGGCGTTTTTGGCCGGGCGCATGCCGCGTCGCCGCTATGCGTCGGCGTCTTCGCCGATGACCGACCTGCCGTTCTAGCGTTATCCGCCGCCGGCTGTTCGCCTTGCGGACAATGCCGGGCGAACGTCGTATTTGCCAGGAAGAGATGACGTGAATACAACGCACGCACGCCGTATCCGCAGCTTCGTACGCCGCGAGGGCCGTCTGACCAGCGGCCAGCAGAAAAACCTCGACCTGCTCTGGCCGCGCTATGGCCTGAGCATGCCCGAAGCGCCTATCGACTGGGCCGAGGAATTCGGCCGCGAAGCGCCGCGTACGCTGGAGATCGGTTTCGGCGCGGGCGAAGTGCTGGCCGATTTGGCGACACATCGTCCGGACGAGGACTTCATCGGCATCGAAGTCTATCTCACCGGCGTCGGCCGGCTGCTGGGGGCGATCGATGCCGCCGGAGCAACAAACGTACGCGTATTCAACCTCGACGCGGTCGAAGTGCTGGCCGCCGGCTTTGCCGATGCCAGCCTCGACAACGTGCTGCTCTACTTCCCCGATCCCTGGCCGAAGAAACGCCACCACAAGCGGCGCATCGTGCAGCCCGGCTTTGCCGACGAGATCGCCCGTGTTCTCAAGCCGGGCGGCCTGTGGCGGCTGGCCACGGACTGGGAAAACTATGCCGAACACATGCGCGAAACGCTCGACGCGCACGCATCGTTCGAGAACATCGGCGATCGCGACGGCTTTGTAAGCGAACCGCCGCGTACCGGCACGCGCTTCGAAGCCCGCGGCCTGCGCAAGGGCCACGGCGTATTCGATATGGCCTATCGCCGCCTGCCCTGAGTCATCGAGCCTGCCGCGCGCCATCGAAAGGCCCGTTTCAGCCCCGGCCGCTCGCATGTGGCACCGCTTTTGCTAACCGTGAACGGCATGGCAGGAGGGGCGCTCACGACAACGCCGTTCGTCGAATGGCGAGTAGCGAAGGTTCGACGATGCCTGTACCTTCAAACAACGGGGCCGAGGACAACCGACATTACCGCTGTTCGGATTTGCGCGCCGGTCGACCTCTTCGTCGACCAAGCCAAGCGCAGCGGTCGGCGATAGTCGCAGGCGAATGAAGCGAGGCGAATACATGAATCAATCCAGCGCTGACCAGCGCAAGGACCGCAACATCATCCTCGTGGCGCTTAACGCCATCGATCAGGCCTTCGGCTGGCTCGAGCGTATTGTCGTCGCCGGCAGCGTCCTGGTCATGGCCGGCCTGATGAGCCTTCACGTCGTAACAAGCCTGCTATCCGGCCTGTTGACCGAGTACGAGACGACGCCGGGGCTGACCTGGCTTGCCCACATCAACGCAGTCATACCCAGCGGCATTGCCGGCACGTACGAAGTGACCGAAATGCTCATCGTGGTGATGACGTTCGTGGGCGTGGGTTATGCGGCACGCTGTGCCCGCCATATCAGCATGTCGGCGATCTACGACCAGCTCAGCGGCTGGCTGCGCAAGACGCTGCTCATCATCATTTGCCTGGGCACCGGCACCCTGATGTTCTACTTCGCCTACAAGTCGGCCCAGTACGACATGACGCTTTATGAACGCGGCCGTACCAGCTCGGCGCTGGGCATCCCCCTGTGGACGGTCAATCTGGCGCTGCCGATCGGCTTTACGCTGGCCGGCGTGCAGTACCTGCTGACCATCGTTCGCAACCTGGTCAGCGACGATATCTATCGCTCCTTCAACGAAAAGGAAGAGTATTCCGACGTACCGCTGGACGACAGCGGCCAGACCCACGCAAGTGCCGAAAGACATGGCGTCTGAGCGTCGGCAGTGGCCTGCAAGCAAAATGATGACGAGGGATAGCGCATGCTGATGTGGTTGGGCTTGATCATGCTCGTGCTTTTGATGCTCGGGTTTCCGATGATGGTGCCGCTGGCCGTCGGCACGCTTTACATGATGTTCACGGGCATGACCTTCTTCGGTCCGGACCAGGCCGTGAGCTGGATGATCAGCGGCGTGGGCAGCTGGGTACTCGCCGCGGTGCCGATGTTCATCTTTGCCGCGGATATCCTCACCAAGGGCCATACCGCGAATCGCCTGCTCGATCTGGTGGATGCCTTCACCCGCCACATGCGCGGCGGTCTGCCGATTACCACGGCTGCTTCCTGTGCGCTGTTCGGCGCTGTCTCCGGCTCCACCCAGGCCACGGTGGTCGCCATGGGCGGGCCCATGCGCCCCCGGCTGCTGGCCAAGGGCTATTCCGACAAGTTCGCCCTGGCGCTGATCATCAACGCCTCGGATATCGCCCTGCTGATCCCGCCCTCGATCGGTTTCATCGTCTACGGCGTGGTCATGAAGACCTCGATCGGCGACCTGTTCCTGGCCGGCATCCTGCCGGGGCTGTTGATTCTGGGCATGTTCGCGATCTACTGCTATATCGGCGCCATCGTCCAGGGCATTCCGGCCGAGCCCAAGGCCAGCTGGGGCGAACGCTTTACCGCGCTGCGCAAGACCCTGCTACCACTTGGATTTCCGGTACTGGTCGTAGGCGGCATCTACGGCGGCTATTTCAGCGCGGTGGAAGCGTCGGCGGTGGCGGTCGCCTATGCGCTGATACTTGAAGTGGTCATCTATCGCCAGGTCTCCATTCGCGATCTTGGCCCGCTGGCCCTGTCGACGGGCATGATCACCGCCGTGGTGTTCATCCTGGTGGCCGTGGGCGCGGCGTTTTCGCAGACGCTGGGCACCGCGGGCGTGCCCGAACAGCTGCTCGGCCCGGCGATCGATGCCATCGGCGACAATCAGATACTCGCCCTGCTGCTGATCGCGGCCGCCTTCTTCGTGGGCTGCATGTTCGTCGATCCGATCGTGGTCATCCTGATTCTGGTGCCGATCTTCAAGCCGCTGGTGCAGTCCGCCGGACTTGATCCGGTTCATGTCGGCGTCATCGTGACGCTGCAGGCCGCGATCGGCTCGGCCACGCCGCCCTTCGGCTGCGACATCTTCACCGCCATCGCGGTATTCCGTCGGCCCTATATGGAAGTGATTCGCGGCACCCCGCCGTTTATCGCGATCCTCATGCTGGCGACCTTCATACTGATCCTGTTTCCGCAGATCTCGCTGTTCCTGCCGTCGATCGGGGGGCAGTAGCGAAGCGGGAGCGCAGAACCACGCCGATTGCGGCCTATGGCCAACACCGACGCGCAGCGGTCGGCGCGACACGGCCCATGCACACCAATCGCGCCCCGTTACGGGGCGCTTTTATGATGCAGGTAGAGTCTTGCGATGACCGTACTTCGCACCGCACGCCAAGACGATCTGAACGTGCTCATCCAATGGATCGGCTCGCCGCAGCAGTGTCTGTATTGGGCCGGCCCCCGGGTGTCGTATCCGATCAACAAGGCGCAGCTGGCCTAACAGATCGAACGGGATCGTGCCGATGCGTTCTGCCTGGTCGGCACGCAAGAACTGCTGGGCTTCGGTCAGGTGATGCCGAAACCACGAAACCGTCTTCATTTCGCCCGGCTGATCGTCAGTCCGTCGCAGCGCGGCTAGGGTTACGGATTCGAACTCGTGAACGCGCTACTCCGCTGGGCTCTGGCCCGGCAGCCGACATCCGTTTCTTTGAACGTATTTCGCGATAACGCGGCAGCGATTGCGGTGTATCGGCGACTGGGATTCACCGAGGCCGGTCCCGTGGCGGACTATTCCCGGTCCGCGGCGCTGCATATGCGCTACGCACGCTGAGTTCGGCGTGGCGGCGCTCGCCCAGCAACCACCGGCGACGCTGTGAATCGGTCCAGCAGCGCACACGCGCGAACATAAGACGACCGGCGCGGCCGTTGCGTAACCCGGGCACCGTTTCAGACACAAAAAAGCCCGGGCAGCGAACTGCCCGGGCCGGGTTGGCTGGGTCTGACCGCCAGGTCAGCCGTGCTCGCCAAGCACGTTTTATTCGTCGTCGCTCGAGCCGGTTTGCTTGACCGCACTCAAGAGCGCGTCGAGCGATTTCTGAGCGCCGTCGCCAACGTCGTTGACGAAGGTCTCACGCACCGGTTTGACCATCTTGCGGAACGCCGCGCGCTGCTCGTCGTTGAGCTCGATGATTTCGATATCGCTCTTGGACTTGATCGTGTCCAGACGCTCGGAGTTGAACTTCGTCTGGATGTCGTAGCCCGTCTTCACCAGCTGCTGGGTGACGTCCTTGACCATCTTCTGCTGTTCCGAAGACAGGTCTTCGTACCAGTCCAGATTGCCCATCAGGGTCGCCACGAACTGCGACTGCTTGGCAAAGATCATGGCCTTCTGTACTTCGTAGAAGCCCATTTCCTCGTGCGCGAAGACCGGCTGGATGTTGCCCTCGGCCTGGCCCTGCTGCAACGCGCTGTAGAGCTCGCCATAGGCAATCGTGATCGGCGACGCGCCGTAAGCCCGATAGGTCGAGCGCAACAGGCTGTTATCCATCACCCGGATTTTCAGGTTCTTCATGTCGGCCGGGGTCTTGATCGGCTTGTTGGCCGTCCAGACCTGATAGCCCTCGGTCAGTTCCGCCAGCGGCACGAGGCCACGGTTGCGAAACGAGCTCTGCCACGCATCGCTTTGCAGGAACGTATCGGAGTTGAGCGCCTGGGCGGTCGCCCACTGGTCCGACGGCATGACGAAGTTCAGGCTCAGCAGCTGGCTTTCCGGCACGGTGCCGCCGAGCGCGCCCGAGCCGAAGCCGATCTGGATCGCGCCGTTCTGGACTGCGTCGTAGAGCGCGGAATAGCTCGAACCCCACTTGCCGTACGGCAGCAGCTGCACGGTGATGTCACCGTCGCTCTTCTCTTCGATCAGGTCCTTGAATTCCTTGGCGTACTGGTACTGGACGCTGCCCTCGATCTCTTCGAGACCGAAGCGCCAGGTTTCGGCGTTTGCCGAGCCCGCGACCGTGACGAGCCCGAACGCGATGGCCAAACCGATGGCTTTGAGCCGCATAAATCCCCCTTCGTGGATTCTGAATAGAGTGGTTTCACTAAATGGTAAAGGCCGGTTCATGTCAAGCCAGGCGGCGCGGCGAACCGGTTTATCAATCGCCGCAATGAACCGGTCACAGTGGTCTTGCAGCGTGATCCACAACGTATGCAAAAGCTGCGCCGGGCGGATACGACATCCTGCGATCCAGCGCACTGCGGTGGTATGGTTGTCGATCGATGAGCGCGGTTTAAGCGCCCGTTCATCGTTACCCTGTTTGCGCATCCTGGGCGGTGTCATCGCATCGCCCGCACGCGCCAACACCGGCCGTACTGGGAGTATCGCAACATGTCCGTTATCCATCCGATCGTCGCGGTGACGGGTTCATCCGGTGCCGGCACCTCGACCGCCCGTATTGCGTTCGAGCACATCTTCCACCGGCTGCACGTACGCGCGGCTTATATCGACGGCGATGCCTTCCATGCCTATAGCCGGCGCGAGATGGCCAAGGCAGTTCGTCGCGCGACCATTCGCGGCGAGAATTTCAGCCATTTCGGTCCGGGCGCCAACCGTCTCGATCGCCTGCAGAAACTGTTTGCCGAATACGGCGATCGCGGCACCGGCGAGACGCGCCGCTATCTGCACGACGAAATCGAAGCCGCCGAGTTCGGTCTGGAACCGGGCACGTTTACCGAGTGGGGTCCGATCGCTGCCGATACCGAACTGCTGCTCTACGAAGGCCTGCACGGCGGCGTGGTCACCGACCAGGTGGACGTGGCCCAGCACGTGGATCTGATGGTGGGCGTCGTGCCCACCATCAACCTGGAATGGATTCAGAAGATTCGGCGCGATATCGACGTACGCGGCTATGCACCAGAAGACGTCGCCAAGGTGATCCTGCGGCGCATGCCCGACTACGTGCGCTATATCACGCCCCAGTTCACCCGCACCGACGTCAATTTCCAGCGCGTGCCGCTGGTGGATACGTCCAACCCGTTCGTGGCCCGCGACGTACCCAACGATGACGAATCCATGGTGGTGATCCGGTTCCGCGATCCGGCGCACTGGGCGGTTGATTTTCCCTATCTGCTGACCATGATCCATGGATCGTTCATGTCGCGCCCGAATACCGTGGTGGTACCGGGCACGAAAATGCGCATGGCCATCGAAATCATCATTGGACCGATCATCCGGCGCCTGCTCGAACAGCGCGAAGCCGCGCTGTCGCGTTGAGCGCACCCGACACGTCAATAAAGAAGACCTTCATGCAATACCGCAAACTCGGCCGCAGCGATATCGACGTCAGCCGTATCGCGCTGGGCACCATGACCTTCGGCGAACAGAACAGCGAAGACGAAGCCCACCGCCAGATCGACTATGCCCTCGATCAGGGCGTGAACTTCATCGATGCCGCAGAGATGTACCCCGTGCCGCCCAAGGCCGACACCCAGGGCCGCACCGAGGAGTACATCGGTTCGTGGCTCGCCGCCTCCGGCCGGCGCGACGACGTGGTGCTGGCCAGCAAGGTCACCGGCCGCTCAAAAATGGACTATCTGCGCGACGGCTTCGAAACGCGCCTGACGCCAAAACAGATTCGTAGCGCCCTGGAAGCCAGCCTCGACCGCCTGCATACGGATTATCTCGACCTGTATCAGGTGCACTGGCCGGACCGCTCGACCAACACCTTCGGCAAGCGCGGTTACACCCATGCCGAAGACGACGACGCCGTACCCATCGAGGACACGCTGGGCGAACTCGGACGTCTGGTCGAGGAAGGCAAGATTCGCTGCGTCGGCCTGTCCAATGAAACGCCGTGGGGTCTGATGCGCTATCTGCGCGCGGCCGAAAACGAAAACCTGCCGCGCGTGGTGTCCATCCAGAACCCCTACTCGCTGCTCAACCGCACCTTTGAAATCGGCCTGGCCGAATGCGCCGAGCGCGAGGACGTCCGCCTGCTGGCCTATTCACCGCTGGCCTTCGGCATGCTTACCGGCAAGTATCTCGACGGCGCCGCGCCGGAAGGCGCGCGCCTGACGCGCTGGGAGCGTTTTTCACGCTATACCAACGCCCGCGGCAAGCAGGCCACCGCCGACTATGTGGCGCTGGCCCAGAAGCACGGCGTGGACCCCGCCCAGATGGCGCTGGCCTATGTGAACAGCCGCAGCTTTCTGACCTCGAACATCATCGGGGCAACCACGATGGAACAGCTGGAAACCAATATCGCCAGTGCCGATATCGAGCTTTCGGACGAACTCGTCCAGGCGATCGAGGCAATCCACGCCGATAACCCAAACCCCTGCCCGTAGCAACAGCGGGCTAGCCGTTCAACCGCGGGCGCGATCAGCGCCTGCGGTTTATTGCTCCGGCAGCAAACCAGCTGGCTGTGTCGGCTGGCTTCATGGCCGTTGGCCGTAGCAGGCCTGCTTTCGCAGACACGCGTTATCAGCGCGAAAAAATCATCTGTTGAATGGTCTATTCTTGGGCCGGGTTAATAACGTATGGCCGTTGGCGACATAGCGGTAGTACTCGATACCCACATCGCTAAAGCCCGGCTCGTCACGCTCGCCGATCGCATCGACCACGAACTCGTCGTGCGCGGGCACCGGGTCCAGCGCGGCGACGCGGCCGTCATGCAGGGCAACATACTGATCCTGATCAAGATCCAAGGGGTCGCCCAGGGCGCTCATGAAGTTGATCCGCTCGGCTGCGCCACGCCAGTCGTCGGCCACGCGCATCGGCAAGGCCTCGGCGGCATCGCCGCTGCCATAGCCCAGCGCCAGCCAGCGCTGGCCGTCCAGATTCACGTCTTCGCGCAGCGCCTGCACGAAGCCGGCCGCCAGCCAGGCTGGCAGCGCCGCCGTATAGAGATTGCCCAGATCGCGCATCATCTCGCTGCCCAGTGACAGCTTGGCAACGACCAGCTGTTCCCAGAATTCGCTGCCGCGCAGGCTGCGCAGCAGCAGCGACGCCAGCGGAAAGGCATCGTCGCCGCTCAGCCCGGCCTGTACACGCTGGCGCATGTCCGGGGCCGCGCCGCCGATCTCGGCCAGCAAGGCGTCGTAGTCCATATTGGCCTCGACACAGTAATCGCGCAGCTGGGCGCGCGCGGCGTCATCGCCCTCGGCGAGCGCGAACAGATAGGCCATGGCCCAGCCGGAAGCCGGCATCTTGTGATACGGCCGGTGCATGAACACCGCATCCACGCCCCTGAAATAATCGGGCCCGCGCTCGCTCTGGCGCGCGAGCAGCGCGTTCATGGCATGACGGGTGGCATCGATATAACAGCTGGTCGAATAGCGACCGTTGAATACCGGCAGATCCTGCATCTGCCCGTCGATGCGGCTGGGCTGGCCGCGAAAACGGGCGAACGGCTTGCGAAAATCCACCATGCGATAGTCCGAGGCGCTGCCCGCGCCGGCCAGATCCACGTGCAGCAGCCGCGGCTCGGCTTCGAGGAGCATGGCCACCGCCCCGGCGCCCTGGGTAGGCTCGCCGCTGCTGCCGCGCTCGTATTCGGCGATATCCGAACAGATCACGATCGCCTTGCGCGTGGCCCCGTCGGTGGCCAGATAGCGCAGCGCGCCCTTCATTGCATATACGCCGCCCAGACAGGCGTGCTTGTATTCCGGCACCTCGCATTCGCGCGACATCGCCGGCATTTCGTGGGCCGCCAGCGCATCGTCGAGCATGCCCTTGACGATTACCGAGCCGGCCGAGTTGTCGCTGGAGGATTCCGTGCCCAACGCCAGATAGCCGATCTCGCGCGGGTCGATATCGTAGGCCTGGATCAGGCGCCAGGCCGCGTTCGCCGCCAGCGTATACACGCTCTGTTCCGGGCCGCGCATACGAAAACTGCGCCCCACGACGTTGCGGATCTTGTCCCAGGGCTGGTCGTTCCATTCGCACCAGTCGGCGAGCTGTACACGATAGGGCGGCAGATATAGCGCCAGTCCACTGATTCCAGGCATCGCGGTCTCTTGTCTTCGCGGGCATGCCGAACGACGGCAGGCCGATTTGAATGGCGGTATGCTAGCAAATGCTGCGCTTTGTATTACGCATGGCCACTGCGCCGCCACAATGCTTTCGCGTATCCTTTCGCCCTCTTCTCGACTGGCCCTGGGCTTAACGAATGAGTGCCGCACCGCTTTCGCCTGCCACCGCCCGCGCGCACAGCAACATCGCCCTGATCAAGTATTGGGGTAAACGTGATGCCGCGCTCAACCTGCCGGCCGTGGGCTCGATTTCGATCACCCTCGATGCGCTGTATACCGATACCCGGGTCGGGTTTCATGCCGGCATCGATCGCGACAGCGTGGATATCGGCGGGCGCAAGGTCGATGCCGCCCCGTTTACCCGCTTTCTCGACCTGATCCGGGCACGCGCCGGTATCGAGCATCGAGCACGGGTGGAATCCTGGAACAATTTCCCGACCGGCGCGGGCCTGGCGTCGTCGGCTTCCGGCTACGCCGCGCTGGCCGTGGCGGCCTGTCGCGCCGCCGGCCTCGACACGAATGCGCGCGAGCTGTCGATGCTCGCCCGCCAGGGCTCGGGCTCGGCCGCGCGCTCGATTTTCGGCGGCCTGGTGGAGATGCATCGCGGCGACAGCGATAGCGGCGAAGACGCCTACGCCGAACCATTGCTTGGCGCTGCGGACTGGCCGTTGGCTGTGGTCGTGGCCATTACCGATCGCAACGCCAAGCGGGTGAATTCCACTGCCGGCATGAGCGGCCTCGATGAGCGCTCCGACTATTACGACGCCTGGGTGGCCCGTGCGCCCCGCGACCTCGCCGACATGCGCGACGCCATCGCCGCGCGCGATTTCGAAACCGTCGGCGCGCTCACGGAAATGAGTTGTCTCAAGCTGCATGGGCTGATGCTGTCGACACGGCCCGGCCTGCTCTACTGGAACGCAGCGACCGTGGCGGCCATGCACGCCGTTCGCGAACTGCGCGAAGCGGGCACGCCGGTCTACTTCACGATCGATGCCGGCCCCCAGGTCAAGGCGATCTGTGCGCCCGAACATACCGCCGAGGTCGCCCGCGTACTGGCCGACGTGCCCGGCGTGCTCGACACCCGCGTCAGCGGCCTCGGCCCGGACGCCCATCGGCTCGACTGAACGTGATCGTCGAAGCCAGCGCCCCCGGCAAGCTGTTTCTGGTCGGTGAGTATGCGGTGCTCGACGGCGCGCCGGCCCTGCTGAGCGCGGTCGATCGGCGCGTGCATGTCGCCTGCGAGCCGGCGCCGGACGGGCACTGGCGGCTCACCGCGGACAATCTTGGCATTCATGGCCTCGATCTGGGCAACGACCTGGATATCCCGGCCGGCCTCGACGCCGAAACCCGCCGCAGGATCGCCGTCTTCGAGGCCGTACGCGCCCACAGCGCGCAGGCGCTCGGCGCGCATCTGACAGCACAGCACGTCGCCATCGACAGTCGGGCTTTTGCCCAGGACGGCCACAAGCTCGGCCTCGGCTCGAGTGCGGCCGTGGCCGCCGCGCTTACCGCGGCGCTGTCGCAGGCCAGCGGTGAAACGCTCGATCGCGCCGCCTTGGCAACGCGCGCGATCGCGGCCCATCGCACAGCCCAGAACGGCCGTGGCAGCGGCGGCGACGTCGCCACCGCCGTCTACGGCGGGTTGATCAGCTATACCCGCGATCAAACCCCGATACCGCTGACATGGCCGGCCGATCTCGCCGCCCATGCTCTGGTGACCGGCACCGGCGCGAGCACGCCCGACCTGGTCGCCCGCGTTGCCGACTACGCCGCCCGGGCGCCCCAGGCATACGGCCGATACCTCGCACAGCTGCACGCGTTGGCCGACCGCGTCATCGACAGCCTGGCCGATAGCCGCGCCTTCATCGCCCTCGCAGCCGACTATTTTGCTGCACTTTGTCGACTGGATGCCGCCGCGCATGCGGGCATCGTCACAGCGCAGCATTTTCGTCTGGCCGAGCTGGCCGCGCCCCATGGCGGCACGTTCAAGAGCTCGGGGGCGGGAGGCGGCGATGTGGGACTTGTGTTCACGCATCGCGGCGACGCCGAAAAGCACCTGCGCGAGGCGCTGGAAACGGCCGGCGCACGTTTCGTCGACCTGCAATTTGGCGCGCCCGGCGTGCGCTGCGAAACACGCCCATCGCCGGGCTGACACGCGGGTACGATAAACTGCGCGCCTGATTCCTTCGCGCGAACCCGGCTGCGGCTGGGTTGTGCCTCTTCCTACACGCTTTCGATCGCGATGAGCCAATCCCGGATACCCTCGTTCTACAAGTTCTCCGTGGCCAACCGGCTGCGCGTTCTGCTCGAACGCGAGGTGATCGACGAACGCGAGTACGAAATGCTCGTCGCCGGCACCCACCTGATGAACGCCGATCAGGCCGATCGGCTGATCGAGAACGTCATCAGCGTGTTCGGCCTGCCCATGGGGCTGGGCCTGAACTTCCAGATCAACGGACGCGACTACCTGGTGCCCATGGTGGTGGAGGAGCCCTCGATCATCGCGGCGGTGAGCTCCGCGGCCAAGATCGTGCGCGGCGCGGGCGGCTTCGAAAGCCATGCCGAGCGCCCGCTCCTGATCGGCCAGATCCAGGTCGTGGACGTACCGCATGCCGCCCGCGCCCGCCAGGCGCTGCTGCAAAACGCCCAGGAAATTCTCGACCTGGCCAACAGCCTGCACCCGAACATGGTCGCCCGCGGCGGCGGCGCCCGCGAAATCGAGGTGCATACCCACGGCACGACCGCCGACCACGGTGAAATGCTGGTGGTGCATCTGCTGGTGGATACCCGCGATGCCATGGGCGCGAACCTCGTCAACACCATGTGCGAAGGTGCCGCGCCGCTGGTGGAGAAGATTTCCGGCGGGCGCGTGTTCCTGCGCATTCTCTCCAACCTCACCGATCGCGCGCTGGTGCGCTCGAAGGCGGTCATCCCCACCGATCGGCTGGCCGCGGGTGATTATTCGGGCGAAGAGGTCCGCGACGGCATCATCCTGGCCAACGAGTTCGCCGAACTCGACCCCTATCGGGCCACGACCCATAACAAGGGCATCATGAACGGCATCGACGCCGTGGCGATCGCCACCGGCAACGACTGGCGCGCCATCGAAGCCGCTGCCCATGCCTATGCCGCCCGCACCGGACGCTACAGCTCGCTGACCCGCTGGTACGCCAACGCCGACGGCGATCTGGTGGGCGAACTGGATATTCCGCTCAAGGTCGGCACCGTCGGCGGCCAGGTCGAGTCCAACCAGGCGGTACGCATCGCGCATCGCGTGCTGGGTATCGAATCGGCCGCGGAGCTGGCCCAGGTGATGGGCGCAGTGGGCCTGGCCCAGAACTTTGCCGCCATCAAGGCACTATCGACCCACGGCATCCAGCGCGGCCATATGACCCTGCATGCACGCAGCGTGGCCATGGCCGCCGGCGCGGATGCGGCGATCTTCGACGACGTGGTCGACCGGCTCGTCGCGGCCGGCGATATCAAGGTCTGGAAGGCACGCGAAATCATCGCCGAGCTCGAAGATACCGCCCGCGTGCAACAAACCGCGGCCCAGCCGCGCCAGCAGGTCATCGAGCACAGCGATACCGCCGGCGATATCGGCTACGGCAAGATCATCCTGCTCGGCGAGCATTCCGTGGTCTATGGCCGGCATGCCATCGCGGCCCCCATTCCGCTGCACGTACGGGCAGAAGTCACTGCCCAGGCGCGCCATATCGAGCTGCTCATCCCGCGCTGGGGCGTGGAAATGCGCCTGGCCGAGCCGGAGCGCGGCGTGAGCTCGCTGCATGCCTCGATCACGCTCATCGCCGAACGGCTGGGCCTGGCCGAGCGCGGCATGCGTATCGACGTGTTCCCGCATATCCCGCGCGCCAACGGGCTGGGCGCCTCGGCCGCGCTCGCGGTGGCCGTGATCCGGGCCATGGCGCGCTGTTTCGGTATCGCGATCAGTGAGCGCGAGATTTCCAACCTGGCCTTCGACTGCGAAAAGATCGCCCACGGCACGCCGTCCGGCATCGACAACACGCTGGCCACCTTCGGCCGGCCGATTCTGTTTCGTCGCGACAACGCGAACAGCCGCGCCGAGATCCAGGATCTGACCACCCCGCAGCCGATACCGGTCATCATCGGCCTGTCGGGCGTGGCCACGCTCACCATGCAGACGGTGGGCAGCGTACGTGCCGCCTGGCAGAAAAACCCCGAGCGCTACGAGTCGATCTTCTCGCAGATCGATACGCTGGCCCTGGCCGGCGCCGAGGCCATGCGCAAAGGCGATCTCGCCGAGCTGGGCGAACTGATGAATATCGATCATGGCCTGCTCAACGCCCTGCAGGTGTCCTCGCGCGAAATCGAGGAACTGGTGCAGATCGCGCGCGACAACGGCGCGCTCGGTGCCAAACTCACCGGCGGTGGCGGCGGCGGCGCGATGATCGCGATCAGTGAGCCCGAGCGTACGCAGACGATTGCATCCGCCATGCGCAGCGCCGGCTACAACACATTCATTACCGAAATTCGTTAACCCTTCATGTCCGCCCCTTCTACCGCCGCCCCGATCGTGTCCTTCGACGACGAGCCGCTCATTCTCGTCGACAGCGAAGACAACGTGCTCGGCTACAAGCCCAAGGCCGAGGCCCACGAAGGCGACGGCGTGCTGCATCGCGCGTTTTCGATCTTTCTGTTCGACGGCGCCGGCAAGGTGTGGCTGCAACAGCGCGCGCCCGGTAAACAGCTCTGGGGCGGCTACTGGGCCAACAGCTGTTGCAGCCACCCGCGCCGCGGTGAAACCGTCGACGCCGCGGCCGGCCGCCGGCTGCACGAAGAACTCGGCGTGAACGCCGATCTCACCTTCCTGTATCGCTTCGAGTATCACGCCCGATTCGGCGATGTGGGCGCCGAACACGAGCTGTGCTCGGTCTATGTCGCGCAATCCGATACGCCCGTGGCCGCCAACGTTAACGAAATCGCGGCGAGCCAGGCCGTCAGCCCACAGACGCTGGATCGTGAACTCGTCGACAACCCCTCGCTCTACACGCCCTGGCTCAAGCTCGAATGGCCGCGTATTCGTGCCGAGCACTGGCATACGGTCGAAGCCCTGCTGGCGAACTGAACCTCGCCCCAGTGCTTTAGGGAAGCTCTGCATAACCTGTCACGGTCGCGCCGGCGTGCTTTGCGCGTGATTGACAAGGAAGTGAGAGCGTAGCGTGCTCGTTGCACGGTAGCAAACACTGACGCCGATCAAGCGCGCGCAAAGCCCCGGCACAGAAGGGGTTCGGCCTCACCGCCGCCGCGGCCGCGTTGACAAGCTTGACCTGCCAATAAGGCAGGCGCTCCGCCTGGACGCCTTGCCGCACCGTCTGTGAGGACTCGAACGCGATCCGTGAGAGGTTTATGCAGAGCTTCCTTAGACGCGCGGCCCGCCTTCCAGGCGCCGCTCCAGCCCGCCAAACAGCGCTTTGGGCGTATCGCGCGGCATCAGCCGGGCCGTTTCAGGTCCGGAAAAACCGGTGGCCGGGGACACCCCCACGACACGCCACTCGCCCGCGTCGCGAGCCACGGTATAGCGCGTGACCCGGCGCATGCCGTGAGAGTCGATGAGCGCGACTTCCACCTGGCGCGAATCGCGCCCTAGCGATCGCAGACCACAGATATCGAAGCGCTGGCCGGCATAGTGATTGTAGGTATGCGCATAGCGAGCGATCAGCGACTCGCGAAGACGTGCGGTATAGCCCCGGCGTTTGTCCTTGCTCAGCTGCGACCAGCGATCGCCGAGCCGATGACGGGCAATCCGCCGAATATCGAAATCCTGATCGATGCGCTGGGCAAGCTTGTCGTAGCGATCGTCGAACGAGAGCTGCTCGCCCTGTTTCATGGTGGTCAGCAACAGGCTGTCGAAGCGCTCGACCACCGCCTGGGCCGGCTCGCTGGCGGCCGCGCTCCATACGCCCAGACACACGACGATCACGACACTGGCCACGATACAGGTCAGGGTCTGCTGCAAAGAGTCGCTATAAACGCCCATGCTCGGCTCCCGGCAATACGATCGATGGGATGAATCACGACAAAAAATCAGACCACGGGCAACGGCCCACAGTTCGCTGCCGGCACAGGCTGTCATCGAATCTTCATACCGGTGGCCATAGCGGATAGGCGAGCGGTATTTGACCGCCCCGCGCTTTAGTGGCTAGCTAGCGCGCCATCGCTCACTCTCGCGCCGGGCGAACCGGCTTGCCTGAACATGGCCCACGACGCCTCCACCGATATCCGCGCCCGTATCGAGGCTGCCCTCGAACGCGCCCTGCCGGGCGCAACAACCGAACCCGCACGGCTGCACGAAGCCATGCGCTATGCGGTACTCGGCGGCGGCAAGCGCATCCGCCCGCGGCTGGTGCATGCCACGGGCGAAACGCTCGGCATCGCCGCCGAACGCCTGGACGCGCCGGCCACGGCGGTGGAACTCATCCATGCCTATTCGCTGGTCCACGACGACCTGCCGGCCATGGATGACGATGCCCTGCGCCGCGGCCAGCCGACCGTGCATATCGCCTACGACGAGGCGACCGCCATCCTTGCCGGCGATGCCCTGCAGAGCCTGGCCTTCGAAGTGCTGGCCGGGGACCCGAGCGTGGCCGACTGCCCCGAGATCGGTGCTGCGCGTACGCATACGCTGGCCCTGGCCTGTGGCTCGCGGGGGATGGTGGGCGGCCAGGTTCTGGATATGGCCAGCGAAGGCCGAGCCATCGATCAGGCCACGCTCGAGCGCCTGCATCGACACAAGACCGGCGCCCTGCTGCGTGCCTGCGTACGCCTGGCCGCGGATACCCAGCCGTCGCTTAACGTCGATTGCCGCGAGGCGCTCGATCGCTTTGCCGATCATATCGGCCTGGCGTTTCAGGTACGCGACGACGTGCTCGATATCGAATCCGATACGCAGACCCTGGGCAAGACCCAGGGCGCGGATATCGCCCATGCCAAGGCCACCTATCCCGCCCTGCTCGGCCTGGACGCGGCCCGCGATTACGCAAACCGTCTGTACGAGCACGCGCTCGCGGCACTGGCACCATTCGGCGACGATGCCGACCCGCTGCGGACGATCGCTGCCGAGATCGTCAAGCGCGACCACTAGCCGCGCGCACCAACCGACTCAGGTACCCACGACTAAAACGCGCTCTGCGTCGACGATCATCGCCTGGGTGTTGCTCAAGGGCCGCAGCGCGAGCTTTGTGCCATAGGTGGCCATGATCTGTTCGGCGGCCTCGGCAAACGGGGCGTTGCCATAATGCGGAACCGGAAAGAAGTCGATCAGCCCCAGCCCGCTAAAGTCCTCGAGATCGGCGGCTGCCGAGAGGTCGTCCATCGCCTGCGCATATTCGATATGCGGTGCGACGACCATCGCGCCTGCCGATTCACCCAGGTAGGGCGTGCCCGACTCGACTTCTTGAACCAGATCTTGATCGGCGCCTGTCCTTCGCAGTTCCTGGCGTAGATAGAACGTATTGCCGCCGCTGACGTAGATATAGTCGTTGTCTTGCAGCATGCGGCGCCTGTTTTCTGGCTTCGCCGTTGAAATATCCAGCATATCGACCTCGAGGCCCTGGCGCTGCAACGCCTGCCGCCCCTGCTCGACGTAGAAATTCACGTTCTCCACCACGCTGGCCGTGGCAATGAAGGTCACGTGTTTGCCTGCGCCGTCATCGCCGACAAATCCTGCGAACGCATCTTCGACCTGGGCAAACGACGAGGACAGGAACAGTTTTTTCATCTGCTTTCAAATCCCGATTCTTTCAAAGCCATTCGCTCGACGCGATCGAAGCTCATGTCAGGACTCATCCGAGCGCAGGCCCAGCGTGCGCAGCCGCAGTACCCAGCGGCCAAGCGCGCGCGCACCCACCACGACGCCGAACGCCAGCACGCAGCGCAGGGCGACAACCACAACCTGCAACCACTGGCCCCGTGTCGGCGAGCCCGCACCGGCCTCGCGCTCCAGAAGCACGGCCTGTACCGCGTTCCATATCAGCTGTGGCAGGCCATGGAGCAATACCACCGTGCCGGCTACGCCGAAAGCGATCGCCGCGACCGACTCGGCAGTCAAGCCACCGGTGTCGACAGGCTCGCTACCGGCGCCACTCATGGCGTTGGCAAGCCACGGCGCGCCAAGCCACAGCAAAGCGGCCAGGCTGATCGGCATCACCAGCTGCAGCAGCACGCTCAGCTGCAGCAGCGACGCGTCTTCGACCGGATCGCCCGCCCATGCGTACGGCACACTCTGGACAGCCACTAGAAGACCGCGCGCCACCAGGTAGAGAGCGATCAGCCGGATACCAATGACCGCCAGATCGCGCGTGGCCATCGTCTAGTTGGACCAGGTGGCGGTGTAACGCAGCGTCTTGTCGCCGTTGGCAGGCACATCGATCTGCCACTGGGCGGTATTGGCGGGCGTCTTGTCCATGGCTTCGGGCTCGGCCGATTCGACGGTCGCGCCCTGCGGCAGATGTTCGATGACGTTTACCGTGGCCGTATCCGCGCTGGCGTTATACAGCTTGATTTCGATGGTACGACGCTGCTCGTTCTCGCCGGTGTTCTTCTCGCCTGTCTTGCGATCCTCGACCAGACGCCGTTCACTGGTCAGATCGAAAGCCGTGCCGAGCGTGAGCGTGACCGGCGCCTTTTTCGGCGTGTCGTCGATACGATCCTCGCCCATCAGCTGCGCGCTGCCCGCGCTATCGTAGATTCGCACCACGCCGGCCGGCAGCGGTACATCGGCCGTATTCTCGAATGCGAGCCGAATCTGGGCATGGCTGCGCTCGCCGTCGCGGCTCACCGAATAGAGGCTGTTCTCGACGCGATAGCTGCGCTCGGCCTCGAAGGTCTGCGGGGCCATGATCGACACCGCACGCGTGCCCCCGGCAGCCACGTCGAGCCCGTTGTCGAGGGCGTAGCGATAGCTATCGCCGCTGGCCTCGGGCGCGCCGGCATCGCTTTGCTTGGCTTCGGAGCGGGCCATCATCATCGGCGCCGGCGCATTGCCGCCACTACGCGCCACATCGCCGGCGACCAGCCAGGCCTTGTCGGCGGCCAGACGTGCGCCGCCCCTGTTATCGATCACGGCCATGCTGGCCAGTTCGAGCTGGCCGGCCTTGGCGTCGAAACGCCCGGTATAGCTGGCCTGCCAGCTCGGCCCGTCGATCTGGTAGATCGCGGTCAATGCCTGCTTGCCGGCCTTGTCGGCATCCAGATCCAGTTGCAGCCTGTCGCCGTTGTCCGTATCGGCCGGCCAGGCGACGCGCCAGGGGGAATCACCGGTCAGGCGCTCGATGCGGTCGTCGATACGTACCAGCAGCGTATCGCCGTTGATGCCCACGAGCGTGGCCTCGCGGGATCGCGCATCGCCGGCATCGTTGTCACGCAACAACGTGACCGACTGGCCGATACGCGAAGCCAGCAGTCCCTGGCCGTCGTTGTCGCCTGCATCCGTGCTGAGGCCGGTCAGGCGCACACCCTCGCCTTCGAGCCAGACGGTATCGGCACGCAGGCGCCCGGCCAGCGGCCAGCCAACGGTCTGGCCGCCGGCTTCGAGCTCGATATCACGCGTGTTCTGGACCACGGCCGCGCCGCGGTTGTACAGCGCCATGGCATCGACGCGATTCGTGTCAGACGAGGCACCCGCCAACGCGGCCAGCGGTGCGAGGCTGGCCGGCAATACGACGACCAGTGCTTTGAGCCAATACGGTGAATGCTTCATGAAGACGTCGATTCCTGTCGCTTGTGGGCCGGCGTTTCATGCCGGTGGATATAAAACAGGCCTACGGCCAGAACAATCGCCGGAATGCCGGCGAGCGCGGTGTAGCTGAAAAACGGCATGTATCCGAAGTTGTCGACCACCCAGCCCGAATAGCCGCCGATGTACTTGCCGGGCAAGGTCATCAACGACGAAAACAAGGCGTACTGCGTAGCCGTGTATTGAGTGTTCGTCAGGCTGGATAAATAGGCGATGAACGCGGACCCGGCCATGCCACCCGAGAGATTGTCCGCCGACACGGTCAGCGCCAGCGACAGCAGGCCGGGATTGCCCGGCTGCCAGGGCATGTTCAACGAAGGCGCCCATAGAAAGGCAGCCGGGTCGGCGCGCATGGCCATATCCATCAGGCCGCTGTTGAACAGCTGCATGGTTTGCGCGTCCGCGCCCTGCGAGGCCAGCCAGGCAAAGGCCAGATTGGTGGACGCGGCCAGAATGGCGCTGGCCAGCAGCGGTTTGAGAATGCCGTAGCGCACGATCAGTATGCCGCCGAGCGCCGCGCCACCCAGCGTCATGGCAATCCCGAACAGCTTGGTTACGCTCGCGATCTCGTTGAGCGAATAGTGCATGTCCAGGTAGAAGGGATTGGCCATTACGCCGAGGGTGATATCCGTAACCCGGAACAGGCTCACGAACAGCAGAATGATGATCGCCGGCACGCCGTAACGGGCAAAGAAATCCACCAGCGGACAGACCACCGCGCCGAGCACCCAGCCATAGGCCTTGCGTAGCGGCTCGGGCAGAAAAGCGCAGCGCTGCAGATGCGCCTGCACCCAGGGTTCTTCCGGCAGCAGCGAGGCCCGGGCCGACGCTTCCGGTTCGGCCACCAGCAGCACCGTGATCATGCCTACGCCCACCAGGCCGGCCATGACCAGATAGGTGAACGGCCACGTTGTGCCGGAGGCGATATAGAACGCCCCCGCGCCGGCGGTGAGCAAAGCGATGCGATAGCCGGCCTGATAGGTCGCCGCCATGGCGCCCTGGATGCTTTCATCCACGGCCTCGATACGCCAGGCGTCGATGGCCACGTCCTGGGTGGCCGAGGAAAACGCGACCAGCAGACCGAACCAGGCGAGCGCGGTCAGATTTTGCGTGGGATCGGTCAGCGCCATGGCGACCAGCCCCACGATAAGCCCGATCTGGGCGAGCAGCATCCAGGCCCGTCGTCGGCCCAACAGCCGGCCCAGCACCGGCAAGGGAAAGCGATCGACCACCGGCGCCCAGAAGAACTTGATCGAGTACATCATCCCGATCCACGAGAAGAACCCGATCGTGGTCTTGGATACGCCTTCCTGGGCCAGCCAGGCCGAGAGCGTGGAAAACACCAGCAGAAACGGCAGCCCCGACGAGAAGCCGAGGAACAGCATGCCGACGACCCGCGGCTGGACATAGACCTCGAGTGCTGCCCGCCAGTCGCGCTTGGGCGGGGTATTCGCGTCGGCAGCGCTAGAACTGGACATCGTAATCGATCGTCAGCGGGGCATGATCGGACAGCCGCTCGGCGCGATACACCGATTCGGCCGTGGCCTTCGCGGCCAGTCCGGGCGTGGCGACGTGATAGTCGATACGCCACCCGACGTTGTTGTCCCAGGCCCGGCCGCGGTTCGACCACCAGGTGAACTGGTCTTCGTTGGGGTTGATCTCGCGAAACACGTCGACCAGCCCCATTTCGCCGAACAGGCGATCCATCCATTCGCGCTCGTGGGGCAGAAAGCCCGAGTTCTTCTTGTTGTTCTTCCAGTTCTTCAGGTCGATTTCCTTGTGCGCGATATTCAGGTCGCCACAGACCAGATAGTCGCCCGGCGCGGCGGCGCGTGCAGCCAGCAGTTCGGGGAAATGCACCAGATAGCGCTCCTTGGAATCCTGGCGATGATCGCCCGAGGAGCCGGAGGGCGCATACAGGCTGGCAATGTTCAGGTCGCCCTCGGGCATGGCAAAACGCGCTTCGATATAGCGGCCTTCCGCGTCGAACTCGTCGTGGCCCATGCCGCGAATGATTTCATCGGGCTCGCGCTTGGAATAGATGGCCACCCCGGAGTAGCCCTTGCGATTGGTCGCCTCTTCGTAGAAGCAGTGATAGCCCTCTGGCCAGAACGCGGCGACGCCCTCCAACTGATGCTGCTGGGCCTTGAGTTCCTGGATACAGACCACGTCCGGGTCCTGGGTGGCCATCCACTCGAAGAAACCCTTGCGCTGCGCGGCTCGAATACCGTTGGCGTTGAAGGACATGACCCGCATCGACGACTTCCTTGTTTGACTCATATGACTTCGCGAACAAGCGCTTGCCCGGCGGGTGGCGGTTTGCGAACCGGTCGCCGCGGCTGTGCGCAGGCCTTATCATACGTACTTGCCAAGCCTGCACGATCCGACCACCCCGGGAATCGCCCATGCCTGCCGAGCCGACCGACCCCAGCCAGGATTTTCTGGCCCTTGCCGATAACTACGACGCGCTCAAGTTCGGCGAGTTCAAACTCAAGTCCGGCCGGGTGAGCCCCTACTTCTTCAATATGGGCGCGATCGCGTCCGGCGCCGGCATGCAGCGCCTGGCGGCCGGCTACGGCGCCGCCCTGATGCGTTCGGGCATCGAATACGACAGCCTGTTCGGCCCGGCCTACAAGGGCATACCGCTGGTGGCCACCGTTGCCTGCGCGCTGGCCGACCATGGCCTGGACATCCCGTTTACCTATAATCGCAAGGAAGCCAAGGATCATGGCGAAGGCGGCACTCTGGTCGGCGCGCCGCTGGGCCAGCGCGTGGTGATCGTGGACGACGTCATCACCGCCGGGACCGCCGTGCGCGAAGCCATTGCCATGATTCGCAACGCCGGCAGCGAAGTGGCCGGCGTGCTCATCGCGCTCGATCGCCAGGAGCGCGGCGTGGATAAGCGCTCGCCGCTGCAGGCACTGGCCGCCGACGAGGGCATTCCCACCGTGGCGGTGGCCACCCTCGACGACGTGATCGGCTATGCCGAACGCGCCGGCCTCGCAGAGGACCGCCTGGCCGCAATCAAACAATATCGCGACGAATACGGCGTGCTGTGAGCGAACACGCAGCGGGCATCGATCATGGCGTTGGCCTCGACCGGCCCACCCGCTATGCGTTGATCGCGCTTGCGCTGGCCCAGGCACTCGCGCTTTACGCCCTGGCACGCGCAAGCGACGCAAACGTCGATCTTCGCTGGCTGTACGGCGGCTGTGCCCTGGCCGGCCTGTTGCCCCCGCTGTTTTACCTGGGCTGCAACCGCTTCTACGACTGGCGCAACCTGGTCGCGGCCTTGCTGGCCGGCCCGCTGCTGTTCGCGCTCGGCTGGCATCTGGGATGGCTGTACGGCCCGGCCGCTGCCGGCAGCAACCCACCGGACGACTTCATTTTCAGCTTCGCAGTAAGCATGGGCGTGGCGGTTTTCGTGCTCGCCAGCTATCTGCGCGCCTGGTCGGCCCATCAACGACCGGTCTTTCGCTATCCGGAACTGTTGCTCTACACCCACGAGCAGCTGTTCAGCATCGTCCTCGTAGTCGTCTTTTCGGGCATCGCCTGGGCGCTGCTTGCGCTCTGGGCCGCGCTGTTCGACGCGATCGGCATTCGCCTGTTCTCCTGGCTGTTCCAGCAGCCACTTTTCGTTTGGCTTGGCCATGGCCTGATCGCCGGTATCGCGCTGGCAGTCATCCGTAGCCAGCCGCGGCTCATCGCTACCTTGAGCGCGATGACCCGTGCCCTGCTACGGGTCCTGCTGGTGCCGGTGGCCACTGCGATCCTGCTGTTCGTGCTGGCCCTGCCCTGGGTTGGCCTGGAACCGATATGGGACACCGGCCAGGCGGCTTCGCTGATGATGGCCCTCAGCCTGGTGCTGCTGGCCCTGTTCGCCACCGCATTTCTGCCCGACGCTAGCGACAGCGGCTATCCCCGGCCGGTACGGGCGCTGATCTGGCTGGCTGTCGTCATATTGCCGATCAACGTGGCCCTGGCCGCCTGGGCACTCGGGCTGCGTATCGACCAGCACGGCCTCAGCGTCGACCGGCTCTGGGCCGCGATCATGCTGGCGTTTATCGCCGCCTACGCGCTCGGCTATGCGCTGGTCATCCTCTGCTCGCCGGCAAAGGCCAGCGCGCGGCTGCAACGAATCAACGTCGTGCTGGGGCTGGTGGTGGCCGGCACGCTCATTCTGGTCAACACCCCGTTGGCCGATCTGCGCGCGCTGAGCGCCCACGATCAAGCGCAACGGCTGCTCCAATCCCGCATCGCACCGGAGCGATTCGACTATGCCTACCTGCGCCGCGAGCTCGGCCCCTATGGCATGGCCGAGTTAAAGCGCCTGCGCGACAGCGATTTTGCCGCCGAGCACCCCGCGGCCGCCCAACGCATTGCCCGCGTTATGAAAAGCCCGACGGCTGCAGACCCCGAGCCGTTGCTCGATACCCGCGACCCCGAGGCCGTCGCCGCTGCTTTTGACATCGTGCCGAGCGATGTTCGCGTGCCGGAACAAGTCGCGAAACTGGCCGTGCAGGCAAGCCCGCGCTGCCTGCGGTCGCCGCGGCAATGCCGGCTCGTACAGGCAGTGCACGCCGACATGACGTTCTGGTGGGAGATCACGCGCAGCGGCGGTAACAACCGCTACGGCACGGCGTTCGCCGAAATCGATGGCCGATGGCGCAACGTCGGCTCGGTCGTATCGCGTGGCTGTCGCGACAAGCCGGCATCGGCAGATGACGATCACACCGCCCCTCGTGCCCTGGGCGGCCCGTTCGCCGCGTTTGTCGACGATCACTGTATATACGTCATCGATCCAAGCGCCGATTTCCTGACCCGGCGCGGTGCGCTGCGCTAATTTTGCGCTTTGCAGCATATTCCTAACCGTCGGATTCTTATCGATTCATTGCTGCCTTCGGAGCGGACGAAGAGGCCGTGAAGCCTTTTTACGGCGCGGTTTTCAGGCCACGAGTCCGGCGTATTTGCCGGCTGGATCTGCGACCAAAGCACTATCGGTGCAAATTGCACACAAAAAAAAACTTAAATCAATACCCAATTAGGCCGATAAGAAAATTGTCATCTTCTACCGGCCCATTTAATGCTCAACCGTCTGACTATCGGCTCGCGCCTCGCCCTTGGCTTTGGGCTATTGACGCTGCTCCTGATCATCGATACCGCCGTGGCGACCTACGGCCTTAGACACGTGTCGGCAACCGCCGACCGCGCCATTCAGGTCGATACCCAGGTCGCCCTGAACGCGGTCAAGCTTCAGAACCAGGCGCTGGATGCCCGGCGCTACGAGAAAGACGTCTTGATCAGCATCGACGATGCACAGGAACGTGCGGCGTTCAAGCAGAAATGGGACGACAACTACGCCGTACTGGCCGAGGCCGTGCGCCGTGGCGCGCAAACCGCCGAAAGCGATGACCAACGCGCGCTATATCGGCAGGCCGCCACACTGCTCGGCACCTATGGCGACGGCTTCAACCGAATCCATGACCGCATCCGGGATGGCGAGCTGGTGTCGACCAACGCCGCCGACGCTGCTCTGGAAGAGTACAAGGCGCCCATTAACCAGTTCGAGCAGATTGCGCACGATATAGACATCGAAGCCGAGGCCCATATGGCGGAAATGGTCGAGGTGATGGACGCTCAGCAACAGCAGGCGCTGGTCGCGCTGCTGGCTTTCGCGGCGGTCTGCGTCGTGCTGGCCGTACTGCTGGCGTGGCTGATCACCCGCAGCATCACCCGCCCGGTGCGGTATGCGGTGAGTGTGGTCGAGGATGTGGCGGGCGGCAACCTGCGCCGCGATATCTCGGTGGACGGGCGCGATGAAATCGCCCAGTTGCTCACCGCGATGAGCAAACAGCGCCAGACCCTTGCTGCTCTGGTACTCAGCCTGCGCCAGCTCAGCGAAAGCGTTTATACCGGCGCCCGCGAGATCGCGCTGGGCAACGACGAACTGAGTACGCGCACCCAGGAGCAGGCCGCCAACCTGGAAGAAACCGCTGCATCGATGGAACAGATGACCTCGACGGTCAAGCAGAACGCCGACAACTCGGCGCAGGCCGATCAACTCGCGCGCCAGGTGCGCAGCCGCGCGGGCGAAGGCAACGCGGTGGTCCAGACCGCGGTCCAGGCCATGGACGAAATCAACGCCTCGAGCCGACGGATCAGCGAAATCGTGGGGCTGATCGACGATATCGCCTTCCAGACCAACCTGCTCGCACTCAACGCCTCGGTCGAAGCGGCCCGTGCCGGCGAGCAGGGCCGCGGCTTTGCCGTGGTGGCCTCGGAGGTACGCAACCTTGCCAGCCGCAGTGCGGCTGCGGCCAAGGACATCAAGAAACTCGTCGAAGACAGCGCCAACAAGGTGGCCGACGGCTCCAAGCAGGTGGCCCTGTCCGGCGAGGTGCTCAGCGAAATCGTCGAATCGATCAACAAGGTGGGCGATCTCATCTCCGAAATCGCGGCCGCCGGCAACGAACAGGCCAACGGCATCGACCAGGTCAATATCGCGGTATCGCAGATGGATACCATGACCCAGCAGAATGCCTCGCTGGTCGAGGAGTCGGCGGCAGCGAGCGTGTCGCTGGAAGAACAGGCGGCCAGCCTCGACAAGCAGATCGCATTCTTCCAGCTGCCCGATCAGGCGACGAACGCGCCAGCGCCTCATGCGGCGGCCGAAAAGACGCCGACGGCCACATCGAGCAAGCCGAGCACCGCGCCTGCGCCTGCAAAACCGAAGCAAAGCGCGGCCAGAGCCCAGTCGAAGCTCGAGGAAGAAGACGCCGACTGGGCCAGCTTCTAGGCCCGATTAAACACCACCGGCAAAGCGCCCGACCCGGCCTGGACTTCAGGCCGGCTCGGGCTCGTTGGCGGCCGGGGGCTCGGCCGGCTGACGGGTGATCTGGGTGCCCACGCCGGCATCGGTAAACAGCTCCAGCAACACCGCGTTTTCCACCCGGCCATCCACGATATGGGCCGAGGTGACCCCCGAAGCCACGGCATCCAGCGCGCACTGGATCTTGGGCAGCATGCCGCCGTGAATCACCCCGCTGTCGATCAGTTCCCGCACCTGCCCCGGTGCCAGGCCGGTCAGCAGATGGCCCTCGCCGTCGAGCACGCCGGGGGTGTTGGTGAGCAGCATGAGCTTTTCGGCTTCCAGCACGGAGGCAATCTTGCCCGCCACCAGGTCGGCGTTGATGTTGTAGCTGCGCCCGTCCGCGCCCACCCCGATCGGGGCGATCACGGGGATGAAGTCGTCCGCCTCCAGACGCTTCACGATATGCGGATCGATATGCGACACCTCGCCGACGAAGCCGAGGTCGGTATCGTCACCCACCAGGGCGAGCTTGCGGGCATGAATCAGCCCGCCGTCCTTGCCGGTCAACCCGACCGCACGGCCGCCGTGCTGGTTGATGAGATTCACGATCTCCTTGTTGACCAGCCCGCCGAGCACCATTTCGACCACGTCCATGGTTTCCTCGTCGGTGACCCGCATGCCCTTGATGAACTCGGTCTGCTTGCCGACGCGCTCGAGCAGCTTGCCGATCTGCGGCCCACCGCCGTGCACCACCACGGGATTGAAGCCGACCAGCTTCATGAGCGCGATATCGCGGGCAAAACCGGACTTCAGTTCGGGATCGGTCATGGCGTTGCCGCCATACTTGATCACCACAGTCTTGCCGGCAAAACGGCGGATATAGGGCAGGGCTTCGCCCAGCACGCGGGCCACGCGTGCGGCCTGTTCGGGATCGAGAGACATACGTTTGTTCTGTTCGAAAGGCGTCATGCGCGACCTCAACGGGTGCCGGTCGAACCGAAGCCGCCTGCGCCGCGCGCGCTGTCGTCGAAGGCCTCGACCACCTCGAGCTCGGGGGCGACCACCGGCACGAGCACGAACTGGGCAATACGCTCGCCGACATCGATGGTGAATTCGGCCGTGCCGCGGTTCCAGCAGGACACCATCAACGGCCCCTGATAGTCGGAATCGATCAGACCGACCAGATTCCCGAGAACGATGCCATGCTTATGCCCCAGCCCGGACCGCGGCAGAATCATACCGGCCAGGTTCGGGTCGGCGATATGAACCGCAAGCCCGGTGGGAATCAGCTCGCAGGCCCCCGGCGCGAGGGTTAGCGGCGCCTCGAGCATGGCGCGCAGATCGATCCCGGCCGAACCGGCCGTGGCCCGCTGCGGCAGATCGAAATCGCGACCCCAGCGCGGGTCGAGTACCTTGACTTGCAGGCTGGCCATTACAGCGTTCCTTCGGATGAATCGGGCAGCAGGCCGACTTCGGCGGCCATGCGCTCGGCGATAAGCGCGACGAGCTGTTCGGCCAGCTCGTGCTTGCTGGCTTTCGCGAGTTCACGCTCGCCGCCTTCCCAGACCACATAAAGCGCGTTGTCCTCGCGCCCGAAGGCATGCTCCGGGCCGACGATATTGCCCGCCACCATGGACAGTTTCTTGCGCTCGCGCTTGGCCCGGGCGCTGGCCTGCATGCCCGTGGTTTCGGCGGCAAAGCCCACCGTGAACAGATAGGGATGGGCGGCGGCCACGTCGGCAATGATGTCGCGGGTGCGAGTGAGCGCCAGGCTGGTATCGCCTTCGGATTTCTTGATCTTGTCGGCGGCGGTGGTCGCTGGCCGATAATCGGCGACCGCCGCCGCACCGATGAACACATCGGCGCTATCGATTACCGCCATGACGGCCGCGTGCATATCTGCCGCCGACTGGACGTCCACCCGCTCCACGCCGGGCGGCACGTCGAGCGCGGTCGGCCCGGAGACGAGCGTAACGATCGCGCCCGCATCCACGCAGGCCGCGGCCAGGGCATAGCCCATGCGGCCCGAGGAATGATTGGTGATGAAACGCACCGGATCCAGCGCTTCGCGCGTAGGCCCGGCCGTGATCACCACATGCCGGCCCGCAAGCAGACCATCCTCGCTGGTGGCATCGAAATAGGCCGCGACGGCGTCGCGAATCGCTTCGGGTTCGACCATGCGCCCGGCCCCGGTTTCGCGTTCGGCGAGTTCGCCTTCCGCGGGGCCGACCATATGTACGCCGCGTGCAAGCAGTGTTTCGACATTGGCGCAGGTCGCGGGATGGGCCCACATGACGTGGTTCATGGCCGGGGCAACCAGCACATCGGCATGGCTTGCCAGACACAGCGTCGACAACAGATCGTCCGCGCGCCCCGCGCACAGCCGGGCCAGCGTATCGGCCGTGGCCGGCGCGATCACGATCAGGTCCGCCCAGCGAGCCAGTTCGATATGGCCCATGTTCAGTTCGGCGGTCTCGTCCCAGAGGCTGTCGCGTACGCCGCGACCGGACAGCGCGGCCAGCGTCATCGGCGTGATGAAGCGCTTCGCCGACTCGGTCATCACCACCTGAACCTCGGCGCCGGCCTCCACCAGCCGACGCGTCAGCGCGGCCGCCTTGTACGCGGCGATGCTCCCGGTAACGCCGAGCAGAATTTTGCGATGGGCAAGCATGGACATGCCCAGCATTGTACCTATCTGACTGGACGCCGCCCGCCCCGGACGACAGGATTATCAATTCAGCATGAAGCTATTTTCAGAACATGCTGACGATCAACTGCTGCGACTGACGTTGACCAAAGACAGGGGGCATTGCATGGGTATCTCCGACTGGCCGGCCGCGGAGCGGCCCAGGGAAAAACTGCTGGCGCGCGGCGCGGGCGCGCTTTCCGACGCCGAGCTGCTGGCGATATTCCTGCGCGTGGGCGTACGCGGCGCAAGTGCGGTCGATCTCGCCCGTCAGCTGCTCAGCGAATACGAAAGCCTCGGCGCGCTACTGGCCGCCGACCAGCAAACCTTCTGTGCGACCCGCGGCCTGGGCGTGGCCAAGTTCGCGCAGCTGCAGGCCGTGATGGAAATGGCCCGTCGCCACGCCACGGAAACGCTGGCCGAGGTGGACGTGCTGTCCGCGCCCGAGGCCACCCGGCGCTATCTCACCCTCAAGCTAGCGCATGTGCCGCACGAGGTGTTTGCCTGCGTGTTCCTCAATACCCGCAATCACGTCATCGCCTTCGAGGAACTCTTTCGCGGCACCATCGATGGCGCGGCGGTCTATCCACGCGAAGTGGTCAAGGCCGCGCTGCGCCACAACGCCGCGGCCGTCATCCTGGCGCACAACCACCCGTCCGGGGTGGCCGAACCCAGCGCCGCCGACCGCGATATCACTCATCGCCTGGCCGACGCGCTCGCGCTGGTGGACGTGCGCGTACTCGATCACCTGGTCATCGCTGCGCGCCAGACCGTCTCTTTCGCCGAACGCGGCTTGCTGTAACCTCGATAACCCAAGGCATTCAGACACCTTAACGCTCGCGTTAATGTTTCGTTAATTTAAAATTAAGATGATGTGCGCAGACAGACGCTCTGTCCGCAGCCGGAACCGCTTCCGGCACCACCGATTTGGAGTACATCATGAAAAAGACCGCGATCCTGCTTAGCGCCGCCTGCGTACCGTTTGCCGCCATGGCGGCCCCGACGAACCACGAGGGTCCGAGCTATACCTATGTCCAGGGTGACTACATCCCCTACGGCAAGATCGACGGCACCAGCGCCGACTACGACGGTTTCGGTCTCGAAGGTTCGGCCGCAATCGTGCCGCACGTCTACGTCAAGGGCCGGTATGACCGTCTCGACGTGGACAATTCCCGTACCGACGTCGACCGCGGCAGCCTGGGCGTGGGCCTGAACGATTTCTACGACTACGGCGGCGCGGAAGGCACCGGCCTGGGCTACTACGGTCAGGTGTCCTACGAGCGCCTGCAGTTCGACGACGTCGTCGGCAGCGCCGATACCAGCGCGACCGGCTACGGCATCGACGCCGGCCTGCGCTGGATGGTCGATCCGGCCGTCGAAATCAACCCGAACATCGGCTATGTCGACTACGGCAGCAACTCCGGCGACGGCGTCGATCTGGGCAAGGCCGACGGCATGCGCTACAGCCTGCGCACGGTTGGCTACCTGACCGACAACCTGGCGCTGTCGGCCGAATACGCCAAGACCGATTACGACATCGGTGCTGCCGATCTCGACTTCGGCAACGAAGTCCGGGTCGGCGCGCGTTACAGCTTCTAGGCGAACGCGTATAGGTTCATGCGGTCGCGCGGGTGCGCGGCCGCGGTCCCGGCACCCCGCTACGGCGGGGTGTTTTATTTAAGGAAGCTCTGCACAACCTGTCACGGTCGCGCCGGCGTGCTTTGCGCGCGATTGACAAGGAAGTGAGAGCATAGCGTGCTTGCTGGACGGTAGCGAACACTAACGCCGATCAAGCGCGCGCAAAGCCCCGGCCCGCAAGGGGTTCGACCTCACAGACGCCGCGGCTGCGTTGCCAGGCTTGACCTGCCAGAAAGGCAGGCGCTGCGCCCGGACGCCTTGCCGCACCGTCTGTGAGGACTCGAACGCGATCCGCGAGAGGTTATGCAGAGCTTCCTTAAAGCCTGCAAGCCGTTGGTCTTTGACAGACTTCAAAGGCAGCGCCACCATCGTATAAATCCTTTCTGTTCAAATCCTTGAGCAGAAAAGACCTCCACGAACAACTCAGAATGATCCACATGAAAAATACTGCCATTGCCCTTGGGCTCGCCGTTGTGCCGTTGGTTGGCTTCGCCGCACCCAACGATATGCCCGGCGCCCCGAGCTACAGCTACTTCCAGGGCGACTGGGTCGTCGACGGCAACGCCAACGGCACCGGCCAGGATTACGACGGCTACGCGCTGGAAGGCTCGGTCGCGATCACGCCGAATGTGTTCGTCAACGGCCGCTACGACTGGCTCGACGTTGACAGCAGTTCGTTCGACGCCAACCGCACCAGCATCGGCATCGGCGCCAACGACTTCTACGACTTCGGCCGCGGCGACGGCACCGGCGTAGGCTACTACGGTCAGGTCTCGTTCGAGCGCCTGAACCTCGAGAACGTGCCCGGCACCGGCAATCGCGACGCCGATTCCAACGGCTATGGCGCGGATGTGGGCCTGCGCTGGATGGTCGACCCGCAGATCGAAATCAACCCGCATCTGGGCTGGGTCGATTACGGCACCCTGGGCGCCGGCCTGGGCAGCGCCGACGGCATCCGTTATGGCGTACGCGCGCTGGGTCATATCAACGACGCCGTCGCCCTGACCGCCGACTTTCAGGCCAGCGATATCGAAACCGCGAACCGCGATCTCGGTTTCGATAACGAAATCCGCCTCGGCGCCCGGGTGAATTTCTAGTACCCTGACGCACGCTGTGGGCGGCTCGCTTTGGCGATGCCGCCCGCGATTTCTGGCGCACAACGGTTGTGTCGCGCGGTTTTTGATGGTTAAATGCGCGGCTCGCTGACGCATGAGCGCGCGACCCAGGAGTTAGTCATGTCCCAGATCTGTCAGGTTACCGGCAAGAAGCCGGTCACCGGTTACAACGTCTCGCACGCCCACAACAAGACGAAACGTCGCTTTGTGCCCAACCTGCACTGGCACCGTTTCTGGGTGGAATCTGAAAAGCGCTATGTGCGCCTGCGCGTCTCTGCGAAGGGCATGCGCATCATTGACCGCCAGGGTATCGACACCGTGCTTGCCAAGATCCGCAAGCAGGAGAAAGCATAATGCGCGAAAAAGTACGCATGGTCTCGACCGCGGATACCGGGTTCTTCTACACCACGTACAAGAACAAGCGGAACACGCCCGACAAGCTCGAGATGAAGAAATACGATCCCAAGGCGCGCAAGCACGTGATCTTCAAGGAAGCGAAGATCAAGTAAGCGTTCGTCTATCGGCACGAGCCGATCAGGATTGCGAAAAGCCGGCCGCGAGCCGGCTTTTTCGTGTCCGGTCGTTTTCCCGGGCAAGGCTGCCCCGTGGCGTGCCTGCCGGGCGGCGCTCAAGCAGGTGCGAGTGGAACGGCGCGGCCTGCCTAGCAACGACGGCTTTTCGACGTGGACAGCGGCCGCTATCCGCGTTCGAGCAGCAGATTGCCCTTGCGGTCGACCGAAGCGGACCAGCCCGGCGCCACCCAGGTCGTCGTCACGGTTTCGCGCAGAATCGCCGGGCCGTCGAAGCACTGACCCGCGCGTAGCGCCTGTCGCGCGTAGACCGGCACCTCGCCATCGCAGCCGTGGACGGCGACCGTTTCGGCCGGCGTCGGTGCGCCCGTGCCGGTTTCGATATCCGGCAGCGCCACGTCGGGCACCGGCCCGGCCCGATGCAGGCGCAGATTGACCAGCTCGACGCTCAGATCGAAACGATGCCCGTAGCGCGCTTCGTGGGCCTGGTGGAACCCGTCTACCAGCTCGGCCGGCTCACGCCAGGCGAGATTGAGCGACGCGCTCTGGCCGGCGTAGCGCAGATCGGCGCTCAGGCGTTCTTCGATATCGACCGCGTCGATGCCTTCGTCTACCAGCTCGTCGCGGGTGGCCTCGCGCAGCGGCGCCAGCCAGGCATCTATTTCGTCCGCGTCCATCTCGGCCAACGGCTGCAGAATACTCAACGAGCGCTCGCGTGAGCGCCGGGCAACGAGCATACCCAGCGCCGACAGGACCCCGGCAAACACGGGAATGAGCACCCGCTTCATGCCCATGCCCTGAGCCAGTGCGCAGGCATGCAGCGGCCCGGCGCCACCGAAACACAGCAGACTGTCGTCAGCCACGGATTCGCCGCGGGCCACCGAAATCACCCGCAGCGCGCCGGTCATGGCTTCATCGGCGATGCGCAGAATGCCCGCGGCGGCTTCTTCCACCGACATATTCAACGGTTCGGCGATACGCGCGACCGCACGGCGCGCGGCCTGCACGTCCAGCCCCATATGGCCGCCCAGCTGGGTCGAGGCCGGCAGGCGCCCGAGCACCACATGGGCATCGGTCACGGTCGGCTGCTCGCCGCCCTTGCCATAGCAGGCCGGCCCCGGTTGCGCACCGGCCGAGGCCGGGCCGACCTGCAACAGGCCGCCCGCATCCAGCCACGCGATCGAGCCCCCGCCGGCGCCGATGGTATGCATATCCACCATGGGCACGGCCACGGGATAGCCGGCGATCCGGGTCTTGCTGGTCAATGCCAGTTCGTCGGCCACCAGAGCCACATCGCTGCTGGTGCCGCCCATATCGAGCGTGAGTACGCGCTCGAGTCCGGCCGAACGCGCCACGAAACGGGCGCCGAGCAGGCCGCCGGCGGGGCCGGACAACAGCAGGTTCACGGCGTTGTCGGCGGCCTGATCGACGCCGACCGTGCCGGCCGCGCCGTGCATGATCGCCACCCGTTCCAGCGCGTTTTCCAGGCGCCGCAGATAGCCGCCCACGGCCGGCCCGAGCGCGGCGTTCAGCCACGTTGCAATACCGCGTTCATACTCGCCGTATTCCGGCAGCACGCGGCTGCCGCGCGCGATGGCCAGCTCCGGCAGTGCCTTGCGCAGCGCGGATTCGATGGCGGCTTCGTCGTCGCCGTTCAAGAAGGCGAACAGCAGGTTGATGGCCACTGCCTCGACGCCCGCCTCGCGCAGCTGTGCCACAAGCGCGTCACACATCGCCTCGTCGAGCGCCACGAGCGACTGCCCCAGCGCATCGCTGCGCGCGTCGACCTCGAAACACAGTTCGGACGCCACCGGCACCGGGTTGGGCGCGGGTTCCAACGCATACAGCTCGCGCCGGGCCTGGCGGCCGATGGTCAGCACATCGGCAAAGCCCGTGTTCGCGATATAGGCCGTACGCGCCAGATTGTTTTCCAGCAGGGCGTTGGTGGCCACCGTAGAACCATGCACGATGCGCCAGTCGGCGGCCGCCTCACCGGCAAAATGGCGTACGCCGTCGATCACGGCCTGCTCCGGTGCCTGCGGCGTGGACGGGATCTTGTACACCGCCAGCGCGCCGTTCTCGCGGGCGATCACGTCGGTGAAGGTACCGCCGGTATCCACGCCCAGCTCGCCGGCGCTGCGCGAAATCGATTGCGGCTTTGTCGAACGATCGTCGTGGTTTAGGGTCATGATCCTGTCAGCGGATGATTCGGCATCGTCGTCCCCGTGTTGTACGGGCTGGACGCTGTCGGTGTGCCGGGAAACCATCATGAAAAGCGATTTGAAGCTCGTAGCGCAAGGGCTGGTCCGCGATTATGCCGGCCGACGCGCGGTCGACGGCGTGGATCTGTCGCTCGCCCGCGGCGAGGTGCTGGGCCTGCTCGGGCCCAACGGCGCCGGCAAGTCCACCACCCTGCGCATGCTCGCCGGCACCCTCGCGCCCGGCGCCGGGCGCATCGAGATCGCCGGCTTCGACATGGCGCGCTCGCCCCTGCAGGCCAAGCGCCATCTGGGCTATCTGCCCGAGCATCCGCCGGTGTACGCAGAACTGACCGTCGATGAATACCTCACCTTCTGTGCCCGGCTGCACCGTATCGGCCGCGGCCAGCGCCCTGCGGCCATCGACCAGGCCAAGGCCGACTGCGGGCTCGAGGACGTGGGCCGGCGCCTGATCGGCAACCTGTCCAAGGGCTATCAGCAGCGCGTGGGCATTGCCCAGGCGATCGTGCATCGTCCGGACGTGCTCATCTTCGACGAACCCACCGCCGGGCTCGACCCGAACCAGCTGCGCGGTATCCGCGAGCTGGTGGCACGGCTGGCAGCGCGCCATAGCGTGATCGTATCCAGTCATATCCTGTCGGAAATCGAGGCGGTCGCCGCACGCGTGGTGATATTGCACCACGGCCGGATCGTGCTCGACGAGCGCACCGGGGGTATCGAGCATGCCCCGGCGATGGTCGATATCATGCTGCGCGCCAGCCCCGATCAGGACACGCTGGCCGCGCTGGCCGGCGTCCAGTCAGTGCAGCGCATCGGCGACGGCCGCTGGCGCATTGTCCCCGAAGCCGGGCGCGATATTCGCGGCGCGCTGGCCGAAACCGCCGTGCAACAGGGCTGGCAGCTGCTGGAAATGCAAAGCCACACGCCCGATCTGGAGAGCCGTTTTCGGGCCCTCACAAGCGACAGCCCGGACCACGCAGCATGAATGCCACCCGTGCCATCACCGCCCACGAACTCAACCGGCTGTTCGTCTCACCGCTGTCGTGGACACTGCTGGCCGTCACCCAGCTGCTGCTGGGCATTCTCTTCGCCCTGTCGCTAACCGACATCAGCCTCAACCCGCAAACCGTGGGCGAGTACGACGGGATTTCCGCCATCGTCGGCGGCGGCGTGTTCCGTTTTGCCACGGTGGTGCTGTTGCTCGTGGTGCCGCTTTTGACCATGCGCGCCTTTGCCGAGGAGCGTAAGAGCGGCAATCTCGACCTCATGCTGGCCGCGCCCGCGCCGCTCTGGGCCATCGTGCTCGGCAAGTTCACCGCGGTGATGGGCTATCTGAGCCTGATGTTCGTGCTGATTGCCGCCATGCCGCTGTCACTGGCCCTGTTCACGCCGCTGGATCTCGGCCTGTTGTACGCGGGTCTGATCGGCCTTTGGCTGGTCATGGCCGCTTTTTCGGCCATCGGCCTGTTCGTGTCGTCGCTCACCCGCGAGCCCACGCTGGCCGCGGTGGCTACGCTCGGCGTGCTCATGCTGCTGTGGCTGTTCTATGCCGTATCGACGTTCGACTGGCAGCCGGTGGTGCTCGGCACCACCCTGCCGTTCGGCGATATCGCCCATGCGCTGTCGCTGATCGGCCACCACGATGCGCTGCTGCGCGGGGTGTTCTCGAGCGCGGACGTGCTCTATTTCCTGATCTTCACCCTGTGTTTTCTCGCCCTGACCGTGGTGCGACTCGATATGGATCGTCACTGATGCGTGCCAGTCACGGCCTGTCGCTTGCGCTGATCGTTGTCGCCGCGCTCATGGCCGGCGCGGTCAGCCAGCGCTTTTCGATCAGCGCGGACTGGACCGCCGGCAATCGCAATTCGTTGTCGCCTGCCAGCCGGCAGGTGCTGGATGCCCTCGACGCCGGCCCCGTTTCCTTCACCGCCTATATCTATCCCGGCCCGCGCCGTGCCGAGGTCGCCGAGCGGCTGGAGCGCTATACCCGCGCCAGTTCGCAGGTGCATCTGGACTTCGTCGATCCGGCCCGCGACCCGCAGCAGGTGCGTGCGCTGGGCATCGGCGATCAGGGCGCGGTTCAGATCCGCTATCAGGGGCGTAGTCAGACGGTGACCGACTTCAGCGAAAAAAGCGTAACCAACGCCCTGCAGAAGCTCTCGGTGGCCAAGAACCAGTGGATGGTGTTTCTGTCCGGACACGGCGAACGCTCGCCTGCCGAGGAATCCAACGGCGGCTACAGCGAACTCGCGGCCGCGCTCGATGCCCAGGGCATGGCTACCCGCAGCCTGAATATCGCCGAGGCAGCGGCCATTCCCGACAACGCGGCCCTGGTGGTCGTGGCCAGCCCCCAGCGCAGCCTGCTGCCCGGCGAAGTGCGCATGCTGCGCGACTATGTCGAGCGCGGCGGGGCCCTGCTCTGGGCCGACGACCCCGGCCCGCGCTATGGTCTGGAACCGCTGGCCCGGGATCTGGGCCTGAGCTGGCTGCCCGGTACGGTCATCTATCCGGATTTTCGCGAGCTGGGCACCGGCCACCCGGCCATCGCGCTGGTCGCCAACTATCCGAATACGCCGATCACCGAAAACCTGACCCAGATCGGCCTGTTCCCCTATGCCGGCGCGCTGGCACGGCTCGATAATGCCGCCGCCAAAGGCTGGAAAGCCGAAACCTTTCTGCGTTCGAGCACGCGCAGCTGGCTGGAAACCGGCCCGATCGACGGCCAGCAAAGCCTGACCTTCCAACCCGACCAGGGCGATATCCGCGGGCCGCTGGACATGGGCATCGCCCTGACCCGTGCCGTACAGACCGACGCCGGCCGGTTCGCCCAGCGCGTAGCCGTCATCGCCGACAGCGATTTCATGACCAACGGCCATCTCGAACGGCTCGGCAACCGCCCGCTCGCCCTGGCCCTGTTCCAGTGGCTGGCCTTTCGCGATGCCCAGATCGCGGTCGATGTCGCCAAGGCGCCGGATACCCGCCTACAGCTCAGCCCGGCCCAGATCCGCGGCTTCTGGTGGGTGTATGTGCTGATCCTGCCGCTGGGCCTGATCGGCTTCGGCCTGTTGCGCTGGCAGCGCCGACGCCGCCGGTGAGCCGTCCATGAACCGCAAACGCCTGATCTTCAATGCGGTACTGGTGCTGGGCATCGTGGTGCTCGCCATTCTGCTGTGGCAGTTCCGTACCCCGGCACCCACGCCGCCAGAAACCGTCTCCGCCATCGACCCCGACGCGCTCACCCATGTGGAAGTGCATCTGCCGGATGCGGTGGTCGAACTCGATCGTGCCAATCCGGATGCCGACTGGCGGCTGCAGGAGCCGATTTCCGCACCGGCCGATACAGCCCCGCTGCAGGCCCTGCTGGCCCTGGCCGAGGCCACGCCCAGCCAGCGCTACGAACGCGGCGCGATCGACGACGGCACTACCGGCCTCGACGACCCGGCGCTGGTGGTTCGCTTCAACGGCCAGGCCCCCATTCTGGTGGGCAACGCGGGCCCGGCGCCGACCAGCCGCTATGTCGCCACGCCCCATGCCCTGCTGCTGGTCAAGGCCGAACGCCTGGCGCGATTGCCCGCCACCTGGCGCAACTGGGTCTCGCCTACGCTCATAGCCGACGATGCCGACCTGACCCAGCTCACGCTGCCGCGGCTGACGCTCGCGCGCAGCGAAACCGGCGGCTGGCAGGTAGAGCCGAAGAGCGCCGATCGCGGCGCCGACTATGCCCAGGCCACGATCGATGCCTGGCGCCATAGCCGTGCCCTGTCGCTGGAACCGGTGGATGCCTCTCGCGCCCGCATTGCGCGGGTGACGTTGCGCTACGCCGACGAGCGCATCCGGCGGCTGGACGTGATCGAACGCGAGCCCGAGCTGATCCTGCGCGACGACGACCGCGGCATCGACTACCACTTCGCCCCGCATCTGGCTGCGCCGCTGCTGGACATGCAGCATCCGGACACGCTCGGCGCCGGGCGCGCACGCAGCCTGCAGCCCTCGGCCATTCCGTTGACCCCGAGCGGAGACACGACGAACACCGCGCCTGCCGCCGACTAAAGGACGCTACGACGCTTTCTTGACCCGAACGGTCTTTCCAGAGCCGCGGCTGTGCCGCGTACGCGCCGGCGCGCGAACTGCTGACTCAACGCGATCGAATCAGGCCGATTTCGCCGTCCGCCGTTCACTCAACTGCAGCACACCGGTCAGCATCGCGGGCAGAAAAGTGACCGTGGTGGCCATCGTGAACAACAGCCCGAACATCACGATCGCGCCCAGGCCGCGATAGAGCTCGGTACCCGCGCCCGGCAGAAACACCAGCGGCGCCAGGCCGAAGGTGGTGGTGATGGTGGTCATCAGAATCGGGCGCAATCGTACGGCCACGGCGTCCTGGACCGCCTCGATCGCGGCCATGCCGGCGGCCACGTTGGCCCGCGCCCGCTCGACGATGAGAATCGGGTTGTTGACCACCGTGCCCACCAGAATGAGAAAGCCCAGCATGGTGATCAGGTCGAAAGGCTGCGACAGCGCCGTGAGCCCGACCAGCGGCAGCAGCGCGCCGACGCCGTTGAGCATGGCCAGCCCCACCACGCCGCCGGCAATACCCAGCGGCACGGTGGTGAGAATGAGCAGCGGATAGCCCCAGTGGGAAAAGATGGCGACCAGCAGCAGGTAGCACACGCCGATGGCGACGCCATAGTTGCCCATGAGCGCATTGCGGGTGACTTCCAGTTCGTCGCTGGCCCCGGAAATATCCAGCGCCAGCGAGGCATCGATCGCGCCCTGTTCGCGCAGATGGTCGATCACCTCCCGGTTGACCCGATCCACGCCGGCTTCCAGCGGTACGCTGGACGGCGGGATGACGCGAATGGTGACCGTACGCCGGCTGTCCAGGCGTCGGATCACGTCGGTATCCACCGTCGGCACCACATCGGCCAGCGCGATCACCGGCAGCACGCCTTCGGATGTAGCGATGGGCAGCCGCGATATGGCATCCACGCTGTCCGGCTTGCCGGCGGCGTCGTAGAGATAGATATCGACCTTGTCGTCCGAGAAGAAATACTCGTCGACATAGGCACCGTCGGTGAGCGCGGCGATGGTATAGCCCATATCGGCCGCGTTCAGGCCCAGCTCGGCAATACGGGCATGGTCGGGCTCGATACGCAGCAGCGGCTGGCCGAGGGTGAGCGTGGACGGCTCGGCGAGCACCTGCGGGTTGTCGAACACCGTATTGGCACGGGCATAGATCGCCTCGGCCGCGGCATAGATGGTGGCCAGGTCCGCGCCCGAGATATCGATATTGATCGCCCGCGTACCGCCGTCGTTGGACGAAATGATCGAACCCTTGGTGGAGAAGGCGCGCATGCCCGGATAGGCCTCGAAGCTGTCGTTGAAGGCCGTCATGAGCGCGCCGATCTCGCGGTCGTTGACCGGCTCGGCGATCACGCGCAGCTGGTTGGTACTCACGCTCATGTTCAGATAGGCGATCGCCGGCATGGCACCGTCGTCGGCTTTGATATCGCCGTTTTCGTTCGGCACGTAGCGCATGAAGCGCTCACGCAGCTCGTCGGCAATGTCGCCGAGTTCGGTGAGGTTGTAGCCGGCCGGCGGCAGCATGGAAGAAAACGTCTTGGCCTCCTCGCCGTCGGGCAGATATTCCGCCGGCGGCGTAAGCACGAACACGCCTAAGCCCAGCGCGCCGGCAATCGATGCCATGGTCAGGTAACGCCGCGTACGCATCGCGATAATCCAGGCGCACAGCGCCAGAATGCCGCGCGATAGCGGCCCGTTCGCGGTCTGCGCCGCGCCCGAGTCGCGGGGCAGGATGCGTGCCGCCGCGGTCGGCACCACCATGATCGCGACCAGCATCGACACCAGAATCGCCGCCGAGATGGCGATGGAAATATCCGAGAACAGCTGGCCGGCCTTCTGGGTGATGAACAGCACCGGCGCGAACACCATCACCGTAGTCAGCGTAGAGGCCAGCACCGCCGGCCAGACCTCGCGCACGCCGTCTATGGCTGCCTGCCAGCGGCGGGCGCCTTCGCTGCGCTTGCGGGCGATGTTTTCGAGTACGACGATGCTGTTGTCCAGCGTCATGCCGATGGCAAAGGCAATGCCGGCCAGCGAGATCACGTTGATGGTGCGCCCGAACGCGGCCAGGCCGATGAACGCCGCGATCGCACAGATGGGAATACCCAGAATCGCGATCAGCGTGGCGTAGACCGAGCGCAGGAACACGAACATCACGATCGCCGCCAGCACGGCGCCGATCGCCAGATTGCGATACACGCTGGCGATGGACGCACTGACATAGCGCACGTCGTCGGAGGTCAGGCGCATGCGCATGCCCGCCGGCTCGAGCACGCTGGCATTCAGCTCGGGCAGCAGCGCGAGCATGTCGCGCTTGATATCGATCACGTTGGAGCCGGGCTGACGGCGTACCTGCAGGTTGACCACCGGCTGATCGTTGTAGAACCCCAGCTCGCGCACCTCGGCATGGTCGAGCTGAATTTCGGCCACGTCGCCGAGCGTGGTCACCGAATCGCCGCGCCGCGAGAGCACCACGTTGGTCAGACCCGAGACGTCGTCGAAGCGACCGACCGTGCGCACCAGATAACGGCGCTTGCCGGCATCCATGTCGCCGCCGGAAATATCCTGGTTGCGGGCACGAATCGCATCGCGCACGTCGGTCATGGAGATATTGCGGGCCGCCAGCTTCGACGGATCGATATGGATCTGTACCTGGCGTTCGGCGCCGCCGCCGACCTGCACGTCGGCCACGCCTTCGACACGCTCCATGCGCCGGCGCACCTCGTCGTCGACGAAATCGCGCATGAACGCCATATCCAGGCCGGCCGGATTGCCGGCCTCGGCCGCCACGCTCAGATACATGAACGAGTTCTGGGAAAAGGAGGCCGCGACCACCTCCGGCTCGTTCACGTCCTCGGGGTAGCTGGGCACCTGCATGAGCGCGTTGGTCACGCGGATGAGGGCTTCGTTGACGTCGGTGGAGAAAGGAAACTCCAGCTCGATCTCGGCCTCGCCGGTCTTGGCCTCGGCGCTCATGCGCTGCAGGCCGATGATATTGGCGAGATATTCCTCCTGCTCGATGAGGATTTCGTTTTCCACGTCCTGCGGCGTGGCGCCCGGCCAGCTAGTGGTCACGGTGATCGTGCGTACCGCCAAGTCGGGAATCATCTGTACCGGAATGCGCATCGCCGCGAGCACACCAAACAGACAGATCAGCAGCACGACGATGGTCATCAGCGTGCCGCGCTTGATCAGCGCTTCGAACATCGATCAGCCCCCGGGCTGCGACAGCCGCAGGCTTCGCCGGTCGCGGGCCGGCGGGCTGGCCGACCGTTCCTCGACGGATGTTCGCTCGTCGCGTATGCGTACCGGCTGACCCGCTTCGAGGCTTTCGTTACCGCGTACCACCACGCGATCCCCGGCTTCCAGGCCATCGAGCACTTCCACTTCGTTGTCGGCGCTGCGTCCGAGCGAGACCTGGCGCTTGACCGCGCGCAGCGTCCCGTCGTCATCCTCGCGCACCAGCCACATGCGGGTTCCGCCGCCGGGCACGCGCACCAGCGCATCGCGGGGTGCGATCAGTACCGCCTCGGCGGTTTCGAGTTCCAGCATCGCCTTGGCCGACATGCCCGGCGTGAGCGCGCCGTTGGCGTTGTCCACGAACATACGCACCAGAAAACTGCGGGCACTGGCATCGCTGGCCCCCACGATCACGTCGACCTTCGCCGTCAGCGGCGCGTCGAGCGACGTCTCCGGTTCGACCCGTACCTGCATGCCGGGCTCGATCAGGCCGAAGTACTGCTGCGGCGCGGACACATCCAGGCGCAGCGTCTCGGTGGCCACCAGCGATACCGCGGGGGTGGTCTGGGCCACGTATTCCCCGGGGTCTACCAGCCGCGCCCGCACCTCGCCATCAAAGGGCGCGATCAGCGTATGCCGGGTCAGGCGCTCGCGCTGGGCGGCCACTTCCGCGCGCAGGCGTTGCAGCGCTGCCGCACGCACCGCCACCTGCGAACGCCGGGCTTCGAGTTCGCTCTGCGACACCGCGCCGCGCCCGGCCAGCCGGTCGGCTTCGCGCAGCAGCCGTCGTGCTTCGTCGAGCTGGGCCGCGGCTTCGTCGGCCGACGCCTGGAGCGTGTCCAGTTCCAGCCTGGCCAGCGCCCGGTCGAGTTCGATAAGCGTATCGCCTGCGGCGACCCGGTCGCCCGCATCCACGGCCACCGTGTCCACCAGGCCCGCGATACGCGGCGTCACTTCGGCATCGCGGGGCGAGGTCAGCGTGCCGTAGAGCGGTACCGTCTGCTGCCAGCGGCGCTCGTCCACGCGCGCCGTATCCACCACGGCCGGCTCGGCCGCCGCCAGCAGGCTCGCCGTCAGGCTTAGCAAAGCCCCCAGCAGCCACTGTCTCGGCTGAATCTGTGCGGCACGGCCCGGCGCCGGTGTGCAATCGTTCACCCTTCCCCCTGTCGATTGGTTCGCACATCAGCGGATGTGCCCACGCAATAGAAGTGCGTATCCAAGAATCAGCTACTCATATAGAACCCGCGCAGACGCATAAGGTTCCGGCGTGCTGGTGGTCGGTCGACCACTGTGGGTATGCTGGCCGCCATCGGTTCTTCAATGCTCGACCGCCATGAATCCACGCGCCATCGCCTATGCGCTGACCGTCGTCGTTTGCAGCACGGCCTTCGCCGCCACCGCCCAGGCCGACAACGCCAGCAAGACGCAGGCCACCGATCTCGGCCCCAATCTCGAAAACTACGACTACCCCTGGCCGGTCTCGCGCTTCCAAATCGATGAACCCAGGGGCAGCGTATCCATGGCCTACATGGACATCGCGCCGACCGACGACATCAGCGACGCCCCGGTGGCGGTGCTGCTGCACGGCAAGAACTTCTGCGGCGCCTACTGGCAGGACACCGCCCAGGCCCTGGCCGACAACGGCTACCGCGTGATCGTGCCGGACCAGATCGGCTTCTGTAAGTCCGACAAGCCGGCCGCCTACAGCTACACCTTCCATCATCTGGCCGCAAACACGCAGGCGCTGCTGGAATCGCTGGATATCGACAACGCCACCATCATCGGCCATTCCATGGGCGGCATGCTGGCCATGCGCTATGCGCTGATGTACCCCGACACCATCGACCAGCTGGTGCTGGTCGACCCGCTCGGCCTGGAAGACTGGAAGGCCAAGGGCGTGCCCTATCGCGGCATGAACGCCTGGTATGCCCGCGAGATGAAAAAAGACTACGCGGCCATCAAGTCGTATCAGGTCAAAAGCTACTACGACGGCGAATGGAACGACGACTACGCCGAGTGGGCGAAAATGCTCGCCGGCATGTATACCGGCAGTAAAGAAGACAAGGCAAAGGTCGCCTGGGCCCAGGCCGCGACCTACGACATGGTCTATACCCAGCCGGTGTTCTACGAGTTCGAGCATATCGACGTGCCCACCACCCTCATGATCGGCACCCGCGACCGCACCGCACTCGGCAGCGATCTGGTCTCCGACGAACTCGCCGCCGAACTGGGCGACTACCCCACCCTGGGCCGCGAAGCCGTCGCCCGCATGCCCGATGCGGAACTGGTGACGTTCGAAGGCATCGGCCATCTGCCGCCGATCGAATCGCCCGAGCTGTTCAAGCAGGCGCTGTTCGACGCCCTGAGAACGCCGCGCAGCGAAAGCGAAAGCGAAAGCCAGTAACGCTTATTCAAAGTTCGAGAACGACAAGGACAACGATCCGATGACCGATATCCATCAACTCAGCGCCGGTGAACTGGCCGGCGCCATCGCGCGCGGCGACATCACCAGCCGCGTAGCGCTCGACCACTATCTGGCGCGTATCGAAACGCTCGGTGAACCAATCAACGCCGTCGTGGCCATGGATATCGAAGCCGCACGCCAGCGCGCCGACGAGGCCGATGCCGCGATCGCGGCCGGTCAGAACTGGGGCCCGCTGCACGGCGTGCCGATGACCATCAAGGACACCTACGAAGTCGCCGGCCTGCCCACCGTCGTCGGCGAACCCAAGCTCAAGGACTATCGCAGCAGCGACGATGCCGTGGCCGTGGCCCGCCTGCGCGCAGCCGGCGCCGTGATCTTCGGCAAGTCCAACACGCCACGCCTGGCCCAGGACGTACAGACCTTCAACCCGATCTACGGCACGACCAACAATCCGTGGAACACCGAGCGCACCTCGGGTGGTTCTTCCGGTGGCGCAGCGGCCGGCCTGGCCGCCGGTTTCACGCCGCTGGAACTGGGTTCGGACCTGGCCGGCTCCATTCGTACGCCCTCGAGCTGGTGCGGCGTGTACGGGCACAAGACGTCCTACGGCGTGATTCCCATGCGCGGCCATATTCCCGGCCCGCCCGGTACGCGCGGCGAACCGGATCTGTGCGTGGCCGGCCCGTTGGCCCGCCACCCGGCCGACCTGGCGCTCGCACTCGACGTGATGGCCGGCGCCGACACCATCGAGGCCAGCGTCTGGCAGGCGAAGCTGCCTGCGCCGAAGCCCACCACGCTGGCCGATTTCAAGATCGGCTATCTGTTCGAGCACGACTTCTGCCCGATCTCGGCGGCGGTGAAAGCACGCCTGGAAGACGCGCTCGAAGCCGCGCGCCGCGCGGGTGCCACGGTCACGAAACTCGACGACCTGCCAGGCGGTTTCGAAGCCAGCTACGAAACCTACGACCGCCTGCTCAACGGCCTGGTCGGCGCCTCCATTCCCGACAAGCTCTATACCAAGGCCAAGCGCGGCGCCAAGTTTCTGGGGCTGGTCGGCAAGAACGAAATGGGCACCACAGGCGGCTTTGCCGAACGGGCCACCGCCAGCCATCGCGACTGGGCCCAGGCCGACGAAGCCCGCCACAAGCTGCGCGCGAAGTGGCACAGCCTGTTCGCCGACTACGACGTGCTGCTGCTACCCAGCGTCTGCGTGCCCGCCATCGCCCACGATCACGGCGGCAACGTGCTCTCGCGCAAGATCGACGTGGACGGCAACAGCCACGGCTATACCAACCTGTTCCGCTGGATCGCCCCGGCCACCGTCGCCGGCCTGCCCGCCACCAGTGCGCCGGTGGGCCTGACCGACGACGGCCTGCCCGTAGGCCTGCAAATCGTCGGCAACTACGGCCACGACCGCACCACCATCGCCTTCGCCCAGCATCTGGCGGCCGCCGGTGTGGAAGCGCCGGCCTGTCCGTATGCCGGCAAGTCCATAGCCTGAACCGGGCGTTGCATCGCCCGGCGGCCTACACGCCGCTGGGCGCCTCCCGTTCACTGGCCCGGGCCACGAAGAAAACCGAGACGCGCCCGCCGGGACCATGCGTGGGCTCGCAACTCACGCACAAGCCCCGCCGCAAATTGAAACGCCTGCTACGCCCAGGACCGATCATCACGCGGCAGGCGGTGCCAGTCGTCGTTGACGGCCACCTGATACGGCGGTGTGGGTTGCCAGCGCCAGAACACGATATTGCGACCGCTTCCATGGGCGCCGACCGCGAACGAGGGCACGACAATGGCGCCGACGCCGGCCTCGATCAGCCGGTCGGCCAACGCCCAGCTAGGCGGCATTGCGCCTTCGTAGGCGATCAGTTCCCAGGCACAGGCGAGGTCTTCGAATACCACCTCGGCTGCATCGCAGGCAGCCGGCGTGGACAGGTCGAGCACGCTTTCGTGCGCGACGTCGTAGCTGACGATGGTGAGCGGTTGGAGCTTGTAGGCAAGGCCCTGGTGGGCTTCCGCGATCGCGAGTTCGTAGCTGCTGCTGGTATACAGCGCCGGCACGCCGGGGCGGTTGAAGCGCCCGCCGTGCTTGGCGGCACCGGCGCCCGAGTCGGGCGCGAACGACCAGCGCGGGTTATGCGCGCGATAGACCGTGCCGCTGAAGTGGTCGCCCGCCATGCCAAGGAATCTAGCTGGCCCTAGGGCGTGTCGTCATAAGATAAGGCGGCGCATCGGCAGCCAAGCGCCGGCAAGACAAGGCATCGCGAGCGTCGCGTGGCCATGCCACGTGAGCGAGCGATAACGCCGGGTTGCCGGGGCTTGGCCGCCGACCCTCCGGGTTGCCCGCGTCGGACGCGCCATGCGGCGTTGCGGACCTTGACCGTGGCGGGCCACGCTCGGCGGCCCGCGCCTTGCCTGACACGCCCGATGCGGGCAATGCGACGTCATATCTCATGACGACACGCCCTAGGCATAGCCGCCTTCGTTGATTCGAGACAGATAGGCTTTCACGGCGTCGGCGCGCCCTTCCTTGACCAGTTCTTCGGCGGTCTGATCGCCGAACGACGGCAGGGGCTGGGAGCGATACCACGCGAACGCCTGGTTGACCGAGCCGGCCCAGGGCTGGGCGCGATTGATGATCTCGATCATGTCGCGCATTCGAGTCTGCACCCGCACGGCACGCTCGCGGTTGCTGCGCCGCAGGGAATCAACGCCAATTCCGAGCACGTCGGCAAGCTGCGTCTTGTTGACGTGCAAGCGCTGTGCGATCGCCCGGGATTCGATCGCCTCGTCGCCGGCGAGATGAAAGAAGCGGTCGTCGCTGTCGTTCACGCTCATGGGCACGCCATACGTATTGCCATCAATGTCGTCATATTAGCATGTGTGTACGGCCTGACAGCGCGCTCGCCAGACCGAGCTGCGATGGCGATCGAACGGGCCGCGACCACCAACCACTCCCCGATTTCACGGTTGCGCAGCGGCCTGCGGTTTCGCGTCGATCAGCGGCGCGAGTTTCGGCCACACGGCATCGAGCATGGCGGGCTGGGCCTGGGCATTCGGATGTACGCCGTCGTTCTGGAAATTGCCGCGGTCATTCGCGATGTCTTCCAGAAAGAAAGGCACGAAAGCCACGTCGGTTTCGTCGGCCAGATCGACGAAGGCCTGATGAAACTGGTCGGCATAGCGCTTGCCGTAGTTTGACGGGATACGCATGCCCAGCAGCAGCACTTTCGCGCCGGACGCGCGGCTGGTGTCGATCATGGCGGCGAGGTTGTCCTTCATGGTTTTGATCGGCAGCGCGCGCAGGCCGTCGTTGCCGCCAAGCTCCAGAACGACGACGTCCGGCTCGTGGCGTTTCAGCGCTGCGTCCAGGCGCCCGCGCCCGCCGGCGGTGGTTTCGCCGGAGACGCTGGCGTTGACCACTTCAACGTCGCGCTCGTTTTCGTCGAGGCGATCGCGCAGCAGCGATACCCAGCCCTGGCCGCGATCGAGTCCATAGCCGGCGCTAAGGCTGTCACCAAAAACCAGGACGCTCGTCTGTGCGTATGCGAAGCTGCATGTCGCAAACAGCAGCGCCGCGGTCATTGTGACCACTGCGCGGCGTAACCCCCTTTTTTCGGACCAAGAAACTCGGCTCAATGTCATCTCCTGCATTAGAAGCGGTCGATCTGTCCAAGACGATCGAAAGCGGCGAGCGTTCGCTCACCATCCTCGACGGTATCGAACTATCGCTGAACATGGGCGATACGCTCTCGATCGTGGGTACGTCCGGCTCGGGCAAATCGACGCTTTTGGCTCTGCTCGCCGGGCTGGATACGCCTACGCGCGGCCGCCTGGCCCTGCTCGGGCGCGAAATGTCGGCGCTGGACGAGGATGCACGCGCGGCGTGGCGCAGCGGCCAGGTGGGCTTCGTGTTTCAGTCGTTCCAGCTGCTCTCCGGCCTGTCGGCGCTGGACAACGTCACCCTGCCGCTGGAGCTTATCGGCACCGATCTGGGCGAGGCGCGCGACACCGCACAGCGGCTGCTCGAACAGGTGGGCCTGGCGCATCGCGTCAAGCACACGCCGCGCCAGCTTTCCGGCGGCGAACAGCAGCGGGTGGCGTTGGCGCGTGCCTTTGCCTGCCGGCCGAAGATTCTTTTTGCCGACGAGCCCACCGGCAACCTCGACGGCGCGACCGGGGCCGAGGTGATCGACCAGCTGTTCGAACTCAATGCCGAGCAAGGCACGACGCTCGTACTGGTCACCCACGACGAAGACCTGGCCGCACGCTGTGCGAGGCGTACCCGGCTGGCCGACGGGCAGCTGCATGCGCACTGATCGCACCTCGGCCATGCGTCTGGCCTGGCGCCAGATCGGGCGCAGCCGCCGCGACGGCTCGGCCTGGATTCTGCTGATCGCGCTCGTGGTGGCCGTGGCCGCCGTGGGTGCGGTCAGCCAGATGACCGATCGCGTGCGCGCCGGCATGGAACGCCAGGGCGCCGCAACGCTCGCCGCCGACCTGGAACTGGAGCTGCGCGCGCCGCTGGACGACAAGCGGGCCGCCATCCTCGACGAGATCGGCGTGGCCCACCACGGCGTGACCGTGTTCCCGAGCGTGGTCAGCCACGACGATGAGATCACGCTGGTTTCGGTCAAGGCCGTCCAACAAGGCTATCCGCTGCGCGGCGAAGTCACGTTGCGGCGCGGCGACCCGGGCAGCCCGACGGAAACGGTCACGCAGCCCCCCGAGCCGGGCACCGCCTGGGTGGCCCAGCGTATTCTCGATGCCCAGCAGCTGGCCGTCGGCGATACGCTTGCGCTCGGCGATGCCAAACTCAAGATTGCGGCCGTGCTGGTGATCGAACCCGACCGCGGCCAGGGCTTTGCCAATATCGCGCCGCGCGTGCTCATTCGCAGCGCCGACGTGGCCGCAACCGGCCTGCTCGGCCCCGGCAGCCGGGCGAATTACGACGAGCGCATCGCTGGCGACCCGGCTGCCCTCGAACAGGTGCGCGAACGCCTTGAGCCGACCCTGCAGCCCGGCGAAAAACTGCGTACCCCGGCCGAATCCAACCGCGCGCTGGCGCGGGCGCTGGATCGGGCCGATGTGTTCCTGGATCTGGCCGCGCTGGTGGCGGTGGTACTCGCGGGCGTGGCCATCGCATTGACCGCGCGCCAGCATGCATCGTCGCGACTGGACGAAATCGCCCTGCTCAAGACCCTGGGTGCGGCCCGTGGCTTGATCGCGCGGCTGCTGGCCTGGCAGCTGGTATTCGTGGGCGCGATCGGTATCGGCCTGGGGCTTCTCGTCGCCTGGCTGGCCCAGCTGGGTATTTCGCAGCTGATCGCGCGTGCGTTCGAAATCCAGCTGCCGGCTGCATCGTGGTTTGCGCTCTGGCCCGCAGCCGCCACCGGCGCGGTGCTGCTGGCCGGCTTCGCCTGGCCCGCACTGGCTCAGGCCCGCGCCACGCCGCCGGCGCGCGTGCTGGCCCGGTCGCTGGCCGAACAGCGCGGGCGCATGTGGCTGATCTATGCAGCCGCGCTGGCGAGCGTGGCCCTGCTGGCGGCGGCCGCCACCCGCGATATCACGCTCACCGCCTGGGTGGTGGGCGCCACCCTGGGCGGCACCGCCGTGCTCTGGCTTGTGGCGCTAGCGCTGCTGGCCGGTATCGACTGGCTACGACCGCGTATCGGCAACCGCGGCGGGCCGGGCCTGCGCCTGGCGCTATCAGCGCTGGCGCGCCGGCGTCAGGCCAGCGCGCTGCAGATCGTGGCCTTCGGCATCGGCCTGACCATGCTGTTCATGCTCGTGATCGTACGCGGCGACCTACTCGCCGGCTGGCAAGCCGATATCGCCGCCGACGCGCCCAACCGGTTTTTGATCAACATCACCCGCGAACAACAGCCGGCGGTCGCCGAACGTCTGCAAGAAGCCGGCCTGGACGCCGACTTCTACCCGCTGGTCCGCGGGCGGCTGACGGCGGTGGACGGCACCGCGATCGAAGACGATGCGGCACTGGCCGAGCAGGCCGGCGAGCTGACCCGGCGCGAGCTGAACCTGTCGTGGATCGACAATCTGAAAAACGATAACCGCATCGTGGCAGGCCAGTGGTTCGATGCCGACGATACCGGCAAGCCGCGCATGTCCATCGATACCTCGGTGGCCGAACGTCTGGATGTGGGCGTGGGCGACAGCCTCACCTTCGATATCACCGGCACGCCGGTCACGGCGACCATCGAAAGCATTCGCGAAATCGACTGGTCCAGCCTGCAGGCGAATTTCTATGTGCTGTTCGCGCCGGGCGTGCTGGATGAATTCTCGGCGACCTACATCACCAGCCTGTACGTGCCCGACAGCGCCCACGGCGTGATCGGCGCGCTGGTGCGCGAGTTCTCCAATATCAGCGTGATCGATATTGCCGCCATCCTCGACCAGCTCACCACGCTGATCGACCGGCTGAGCCTGGCGATCGAGCTGGTATTCGGCTTCACCCTGGCCGCGGGGCTGGTGGTGCTGCTGGCGGCGATGCAGGCCAGCCGCGCCGAGCGCCTGCGCGAAGCCGCGCTGCTGCGCGCACTCGGCGCCCGTTCAAGCTGGCTGCGCCAGGCCACCTTCGGCGAATGCCTGCTCATCGGCCTGTGTGCCTCGCTGCTGGCGGCCGCGATCGCCCAGGTCACGGCCATCGTGCTCGCCGTCTGGGTGTTCGATCTCGGCTATGCCTGGCGCTGGCCGCTGTGGCTGATCGCGATCACCAGCGCCACTGCCGTAATCGCCCTCTCCGGGCTGGCCTCGCTACGCGATGTGTTGCGCCAGCCGGCCTGGACCAGCCTGCGCGCCAGCGACGCATAAGCGGGCGGCGTTGCATACGATCGCCCGCGCATCGACACTCGGCGCTGACCTATAACGATCAGATCGAGGAGACACCATGGCCACCAAAAGCCCGGCCGCTGAATTCTGGCGCGATATCCCGCCGATCCCGAACAGCTTCAAGCCGGATACGCTGCCGGAAGTGCATATCGCCAATGCGCCCACCGAGGACGAGCGCTACTACGTGCCCTTCAGCGATACCGTGTCGTCTCGGCCGCTATGGATCTCGCCATCGTCGAACCGCTGGTGCGACGTGCTCATGGCCAAGGGCGCGGGCCTGGTCAACCGTCACTACCACCCCAACGAAGTGTTCGCCTACACCATCTCCGGCAAATGGGGGTATCTGGAACACGACTGGGTGGCCACCGCCGGCGATTTCGTTTACGAAACCCCGGGCGAAGGCCATACGCTGGTGGCCTACGAGCACGAAGACCCGATGCGCGTGTTCTTCGTGGTCAAGGGGCCTTTGATCTGGCTCGACGAGAACGGCGAGTCGGACGGCTATTTCGACGTTCACGACTATATCGCCCTGTGCCGCGAACACTACGACCGGGTCGGCATCGGCGCCGACCATATCGATACGCTGTTTCGCTAGGCCGCAGAACCCGCCACGGCTCAATCTGCGACAAGCGCGTCCTGCAGCCAGGCCGTGAACAGGGCGACGCGACGCGTATGGGCGCTCAATGGCCCGGCCACCCGTCGATAGACATGGCCGGGTAGTCGCACCGTCGGCCGCCAGGCCACGAGCCAGCCGCGGGCCACCATATCCCGCACCAGCAGTTCGCTGACCAATGCCACGCCCTTGCCCGCCAACGCTGCCTGCACCACCTCCTGCTCGTGCGCGAAGCCACGGACCGTGGCGTTGTCGGGCAGCGTTTCGACGGCCGCGGCCTGCCATGCCCGCCAGTCGACCGGCGGCAGCCCATTCGATGCCCAGCGGGTGACCAGGAATTCGGCCGTCTCCGGCCCGGCATGACGGGCCAGATAATCCGGGCTGGCAAACGCAGCCACCGATTCCTGCACCAGCATCTGCCCCTCGGGCGCGGCGGCATCCGCCGCCGAATAGCGAATCGCAATATCCACCTGGCGATCGCGCGTCATATCAACCGGCGCGGTGGACGACAAAACCTGCACCCGCAGCCCCGGATGACGCTGTTCGAAGTCGTCGATACGCGGGGCCAGCCAGAGCGTGGCAAACGCCGGCGTCGTGGATATGACCAGCCGGTTTTCGTTGTCTCGAATCGCGGCCACTGCGGATTCGAGCTCGGCAAAGGCACGCGAGGCGGATTGCGACAACACCCCGCCGGCTTCCGTAAGCGTGATCGCGCGCGTCTGGCGCAGAAATAGCGATACGCCCAGCTGTGCTTCCAGCCCCCGGATATGGTGCGACACCGCGGTGGGCGACAGATGCAGCGCTTCGGCCGCGGCCTTGAAGCTGCCCAGGCGGGCCGCCGCCTCGAAGGCCCGGAGTGCGGCGAGAGAAGGAAACGACACGGCGGTTCAATAACGGATGAGTTTTGCTCACCTATAGGTGTTTTCTTTGCCTTTGTCACGCTCGTCAACGACGGCGGATAGTTGCGCTGAACTTATCCATGCACCGTTGCAGAAGAATCCGCCATGACCACGATCTTGCGTATCGACGCCAGCGCCCGACAGGCGCGCTCTCTCAGCCGTATGCTCGGCGACCGTTTTATCGACCGCTGGCAGCAGGCCGAGCCACAAGCCGCGATCATTCGCCGCGATGTCGGCACTCAGCCGCCGCCGGCCATCTCGGAAGCGTGGATCGCCGCCGCGTTCACGCCGGCCGACGAGCGCAGCGCACAGGCCACGGCAACACTGGCCCTGTCGAACACGCTGATCGACGAGCTGGAACAAGCGGACGTACTTGTCATCACCACGCCCATGTACAACTACGGCATGCCCGCCGCGCTCAAGGCATGGGTCGATCAGGTCGTACGCATCAATCGTACGTTCACCTTCGATCTCGGCCGCGGCGACCGACCGCTGGAGCCGATACTCGGCGGCAAACAGCTGGTGGTGCTTACATCCTCGGGCGAGTTCGGTTTCGGAGCCGGCCAGCTCAACGAACAGGCCGGGCATCTGTTACCGCATCTGCGTTCCGTGGCCGGCTATCTCGGCGCGAAGGACATCCACCACGTGGGTATCGAATACCAGGAATTCGGCGATGAGCGTTTCGAGAAATCGAAAGCCGAAGCGAAAAAACAGGTCGCCGCACTGGCCGCCGCGCTGAGTACCGACTGACCGCTGTACGACATAAAAAGAGACGGGGCCGAATGGCCCCGTCTCTAGCTTGACCGCGCTGCTCAGGCGCTCGCTTTTTCCGGCTCCTGCGTGACGGCCGGGCTCGCGTGCTCGCCGCTACGCACGGTGATACGGCGCGGCTCCGCAGTGGCCTTCTTGTTGATGGTCAGCCGGAGCACACCGTGTTCGGCCCGGGCGTCGATATTGTCTTCGTCGGCCGTCTCCGGCAGCGAGAAGCGACGCACGAAAGAGCCGAAGCGACGCTCGCGATAGCGGGCCTGACCGTTTTCCTCGGTCTTTTCCTCGTTGCGCTCGCCCTTGAGCGTGAGCACGCCCTTGTCGAGCGTCACTTCGATGCGCTGCGGATCCACGCCCGGCACCTCGGCCTCGATGTGATAGGCATCGCCGGTTTCGCGAATATCCACGTTTGGCGTCCACGCCCCGCCGGAAAGCGCGGGGAAGGCGTTGTTGTCCTGTACGAACATGCGATTGATCTCGTCGTTGAACTGGGCGAGCAGGCTGCTCGGCTCGAAACGGTTCTGATAACGCTGAATGGCCATGATCATTCCTCCTTAATTTTTCGCCCTCAATCAACGGGCTGCGTTGCTACGTCAGGAAAGATAGGGCCGTCGATAAACGTTTCAATAGTTGCTTGATCGTTTTTATGGGGTTTTGCGTGGGGTCTTCGGTAACTGCTATAACCGACGCACGAATTTGTCACCATCAATGGATCATCGATGCGAACGTTGACGTTCTCCACGCTCTGCGCCACCACCCTGGCCGCGACGGGTCTTTTTGCGGCCGGCAGTGCAAGCGCGGCCGAGGGCTGCGACAGCGCCGGGCTCGCTCTGCCCGACGGTTTCTGTGCAACGCAGTTCTCCAAGGACGCCGGCACGCCCCGACATCTGGCGGTGGCCGACAACGGCGTCGTCTATATAAATCTGGCCAACGATGTGGACGGCCACGGCCTGATGGCGCTTCGCGACAGCGACGACGACGGCGTGGCCGACGAGCGCAAGACCTTCGGCGAAGGCGGCGGGACCGGTCTTGCGATTCACGACGGCTGGCTCTATGCCGCCACCGTCACCGATATCTACCGCTACAAGCTCGACGGTAACCTGGTGCCGCAGGGCGAGCCCGAACATATTGTCACCGGCCTGCCACAGCAGTCGTCGCACGCCGCGCGCGGACTGGCAATCAGCGAAGACGGCCAGCTGTTCGTGAATAACGGCGCGCCGTCCAATGCCTGCCAGGAAAGCGATCGTCAGCCCGGCTCGAAAGGCCAGGACCCCTGCCCGCTGCTCGATAACCACGGCGGCATCTGGGCCTTCTCGGCCACCGAAACCGGCCAGACCTTCAAGCCAGAAACCGAATACGCCACCGGCCTGCGCAACATGTTTGCCCTGGACTGGTACGACGGCCAGCTCTACGGCGTCCAGCACGGTCGCGATCAGCTGCACTCCAACTGGCCGGACAAGTTCACCCAGGAACAAAGCGCGCATCTGCCCGCCGAGGAACTGTTCGCCATCGACGAAGGCGATCATTTCGGCTGGCCGTTCTGCTACTACGATCCGAAAGCCGACAAGAAAGTGCTCGGCCCGGAATACGGCGGCGACGGCGACAAGGTCGGCCGCTGTGCGGATTATGAACAGCCGCTGGCCGCCTATCCCGCCCACTGGGCTCCGATGGATATTCTGTTCTACGACGGCGACGGCTTCGGCTCCCGATACGACGGCGGCGCCTTCATCGCCTTTCACGGTTCCTGGAACCGCGCGCCGAGCCCGCAGGCCGGTTATCGGGTGATCTACCAGCCGTTCGAAAACGGCAAGGCCAGCGGCGACTATGAAGACTTCGCCGGTGCGGCCGGCTTTACCGGCAGCGGCGAAACCGTCGCCTCGCCCGGCAGCGCCGAGCATCGCCCCGCCGGCCTCGCCCAGGGCCCCGACGGCGCGCTCTATATCAGCGACGATGCGGGCGGCACCGTATTCAAGGTGACACGCGCCAGCGACTGATCGCGGCTACATCAACGGGTGTGTCAGACCCGTATCAGCCCCGCGTGCCCTGGGTACGCGGGGCTTTTTCATGGCGCTTGCGACGGCGTGAAACAAAGCACGCTGCGCACGCCCGGCGCCCGCCCACACCGAGCCCATAGAAAGAATCGTTGCGCTGGTTTATTGCAACTTTATAACGTAATATTCGCGCCGACCGGCTTTTCCGGCCGGCGAACATGAGTTCGATTGGGGATGGGGAACAAGCATTTATGTCGTGCGCTCGTGGTGCTCGCATTGCTGTGCGTGCAGGCGCTCGCGTTCGCCCATGCCTTCGATCATCCGATCGACGTTGCCCATATCGATCATGCCTGTACGAGCTGCGTACACGGACATTCGCCCAGCGCACCCCCGGCCCAGGCCGCAGCGCTGACGCTCCTCTTTTCCCGGCCCCGCATGGCGGCGGCGCCGATCCATGCCGGCCATGCCCGTAGCCAGCTCGGCCACCATGCCGCACGGGCCCCACCCCGACGTTTCGTCTGACCGTAACAACCCAGGCGCCGCCGTAGCGGCATTTCTGCGACCCCCTCTCGCGGGTTCGTATATCAGACGGAATTCTTCTCATGGCTTACTCGAAATATGCACGCCTGCTCGTGCCTGCAGCCGGCATGTGCCTGCTTGGGGCCGGGCAACCTCTATTCGCCCAACCGCAACGCGCGAATGACAACGACCGCGATAGCGCCGCGCAAAGCACGCTGCTGGCGCCGATCTCGGTGGAGGCCCTGGCCTTTGACGATCAAGACCCCAGCCAGGCCATCGAGCCGGCAACGGTTGTTGCCGGGCCCGAGCTGGTACGCAAACGCGGCCAGAGCCTGGGCGCCACGCTGGCCGATACGCCCGGCATCAGTTCCGCGGATTTCGGCCAGGGGGTGGGCCGCCCGGTCATTCGTGGCCAGTCCGGCGCGCGCGTGCGCGTACAGGAAAACGGCCTGGCCTCGGCCGACGTCTCCACGCTCAGCCAGGATCATGCGGTCAGTATCGACCCCTATTCGGCACGTCAGGTTGAAGTGCTCAAGGGGCCATCCACGCTGCTTTACGGCTCCGGCGCCATCGGCGGCGTGGTCAACGTGGTCACCGACCGTATCCCCATGACCGCACCCGACGGCATCACCGGCGAGGCCACACTCGAACGCGGCGACAGCACGCTGGGCCAGCGACTGCAGCGACTCGACGTCACCGGCGGCATCGGCGACTTCGCCCTCAACGTGCAGGGCCTGAAGCGCCTGACCGACGACTACGAGGCCGACAACAGCCGCCTGATCGACAACAGCGCCACCGATACCGACACCTACAGCGCCGGCACGTCATACTCCGGCGACTGGGGCTATGTCGGCGGCGCGGTCAGCCACTTCGGGCGCGAATACGGCATCCCCGGCGAAGAGGCCCAGATCCGTCTGACCCAGGACCGCTACGACCTCAAGGGCGAGGTCTACGACGTGGCCCCCGGCATCAAGCGGCTCGAATTCTCCGGTGCTTATACCGACTACCTGCATACCGAAGGCGAGGAAACCCCGGAAGCGTTCTTCGACAACAAGGAAACCGAATTCCGTATCGCCGCCGAGCACGCGCCGGTCGCCGGCTTTACCGGCATTTTCGGCGTGCAGGGTTTCGACCGCGACTTCAAAGCCTATGGCGAAGAAGAGTCGTTCGTGCCCGCCACCGATACGCAATCGCTGGCGGCCTTCTGGGTCGAACAACGCCCGCTCGACGACAACTGGACCGTGCAGGGCGGCCTGCGTGTCGAATACCAGGAGCAGGACACCAGCGAAGGCCGTTCGGACACCGACCACACCCCGATCAGCGTATCGCTGGGCGCCAAGCGCACCATCGGCGATCACTACGTGTTTACCGCCACCGCCGGGCGCTACGAGCGCGCACCCGCGACCGAAGAGCTGTACAGCTTTGGTCCGCACGAAGCCACGCTCACCTACGAACGTGGCAACGGCAACTTCGGCGAAGAAGTCGCCAACAGCTTCGACCTGGGCCTGCGGCGCATCAACGGCCGCCTGCGCTTCGATACCAGCCTGTTCTATACCAAGTACGACGACTACATCTACCAGCGCTCGGTCGATGCCGGCGTCGACGCCGACGGCACCGGCACACCCGCTTCCGACGGCATTGCCGACCGTGTGAACGAAGAAGGTGAATTCGCGCCGGATGGCGAATTCCTGCTCATCGACTACGCCGCGGCCGATGCCACCTTCTACGGCGGCGAAGCCGAGGTGGGCTACGACCTGATTGAAGGCGCCCATCGTCTGACCGCACGCGTGCTGGGCGACTACGTGCGGGCCGAGCTGGACAACGACACCAACCTGCCGCGTATCACCCCCGGGCGCTACGGCGTGGGCCTGGACTACGACAGCAAGACCTGGCTGGGCAGCGTGGAAGCCCTGCGCGCCAGCCGCCAGGACAACGAGGGCCCGCTGGAAGACGAAACCGCCGGCTATACCGACCTCACCGCCTTCGTGGGCTATCGCCTGGCCGGCTACGACGATACCGAAACCATGGTCTATCTGCGCGGCGACAACCTGCTCGACGACGAGATCGTACGCAGCACCTCGTTCCTGCGCGTCGCCCAGCCGGGACGCAGCGTGATTGCCGGGGTGAACGTGAAGTTCTAGTTCCGCGTCGCTGGAACTGGGAGAGAAAACGCCTCGGCTTTGCCGGGGCGTTTTTTGTTGGGGCTCGCCCAGCGGCCATAAGTAGAGCGCAGGCCGGACGTCGGCTTGCTAACTTAAGACGCGCGGGTTGCGCGTCGGCGCGAAGCGCGCCGAACCTCTGCGATGCGCGTGCCGAAGGGATGCGCGCAGAACTCAAATCGCTTTGGCGCTCCTCAAACATGCTACGCGCACCGGCACCGTGCGCCGGACACCTTCGGCCCTGTGCTCCTCGTTCGCTCCACACGGGGCCCAAATACAGTCGGCTAACGCCTAGCACGGCGTCTATACGACTATGCACTTAAAACTGGCACTTTGGCTGCGTTCTTGTCGGCTTACGCTTCGCTAAGCCGACTACAAAAGCCGTGACGTTGAGCGAGCGCCAGCGAGCTTGTCTGTATTCGGCCCCCTTGGGCGTAGCGCCGAGCAGTGGAGGCGACAAGCGGATCAAGTCAGCCGGATGTTTGAGCGAAGCGAGTTTCCGGCTGGCCCGCTTGACGCCGCAGCCGCGCAGGGAACCGACGCGCAGCATCAGCGCAAGACAGGGTGCCCTTTCTCTTGGCTACTTCTCTTTGGGCAAACAAAGAGAAGTGGCTCGCGCATCAGCGCGAAATCCTAAGTCGAAACTCGCCCCGGCAGTTCATTCAGAAAGCGAAGGCCTCAAACGACGAGGCTTTCGGCACTCACTCGGCCGGCTCTTCCGACACGTAGGTTGGATTAGCGCAGCGTAATCCAACACCGAACGCAGCCGGCGGTGTTGATTCAACCCGCGTGCTCCGTATCGGCAACGGCGGCTATTGCCCGTTGGCTTACGGCCTATGGCCTATGGCCTACGCCAACCTACGTGGCCAGCGCGGCATCGTTCCAGATCCGGTGTACCCGACAGTGCTCATAAAAAACCCCGAGCGCTGTGGCAACGCTCGGGGGCGATTCGATCAGTGAAAGCCTGCCGTCAGGCCGCTTTCTTGCGCGACCGCGCCGTCTTCGATGCGCTCTGCTTCACCTCTTCGTATTCACTCGGCTTGAAGCGCATCAGCCGCAGCTTGTACTCCCAGTTGAAGCCGGGATAGAGCGTGGTGTTCTTGCCGGAATCGGTCAGATACCAGCTATTGCAGCCCGAGGTCCAGGAGGTGTATTTCATGCGCCACTGGATGCCGCGGTTGAACTTGTCCTGTACCGACTGCTTCACGTCGATGAAGCGCAGCTTCTTTTTCGCCATATGGGCGATGGCCTGCAGGATGTAGTCCATCTGCTGTTCGGTGAAGGCCAGCACCGAGGTGTGGCTGGGGCCGGTGTTCGGGCCCATCAGGAAGAACAGGTTGGGAAAGCCGGACACGGTCACGCCCTTGTAGGCTTCCGCGCCATCGTCCCAGGCGGTGTTGAGGTCGACGCCCTGGCGGCCCTTGGTGGGGAACGGCGCGGCCTTGCTGGGCACCTTGAAGCCGGTGGCACAGACGATGGCATCCACCTCGATGGTGCGCCCGTCCTTCGTGACGATCCCGTTTTCGGTGATCTTCGCCGGGCCGTCGGAAATCAGCTCCACGTTGTCGCGCTGCAGGGCCGGGTACCAGTCGTTGGAAATCAGGATGCGCTTGCAGCCGATCTTGTAGTCCGGCGTGACCTGCTTGCGCATGGCCGGGTCTTTGACCTGTTTCTTGATATGGCCCTTGGCCATGTTCTCGGCCACGCGCTTGAACGGGCCGAAGTCGGAGATGACGAAAGGCGCGAACAGTTCGTTGATCCAGTAGATCTTGGCGCGCCGGCGATGCAGCTTGGACGGCGATTCCTGGTATTCGGCCTGCTTCTCGGCGCTGATGGGCCGATCCGGCTTGGGCATGATCCAGCTGGGCGTGCGCTGAAACACGGTGAGCTGCTCGGCCTGCTTGGCCACTTCCGGCACCACCTGAATCGCGCTCGCGCCGGAGCCAATCACGGCCACGCGCTTGCCGGCCAGGTCGTAGTCGTCGTCCCACTGGGCGGTATGCATGAGCTTGCCGGTGAAGCTGTCCAGGCCCTCGATCCGCGGCCAGGCCGGGTCGGCCAGCGCGCCGACGGCGGACACCACGACGTTGGCGGTCAGCGTTTCGCCGTCGGCCGTGTGCACGTTCCAGATGCCGGTGTCTTCGTCGAAATCGGCGCCCACGATGGTGGTGTTGAAGCGCACGTGCTGGCGCAGCTTGTACTTGTCCGTACAGCGCTTGATGTAGTCGAAGATCTCCGGCTGCTGGCCGAAGCTGCGCGACCAGGTCGCGCTCTGCTCGAAAGAAAACGAGTACAGATGCGAATGCACGTCGCAGGCCGCGCCCGGATAGTGGTTGTCGCGCCAGGTGCCGCCCACCTCGCTGCCGCGCTCCAGAATGGTGAAGCTGTCCACACCGGCTTCCTTGAGCCGGATGGCCATGCCCAGACCGGAAAACCCGGCGCCGATGATCGCGATATGCATATCGGTATCGATCTTCGGATGGGAGGTGAGCGGATTGAAGCGGGACACGAGTTCGGTAACGGCCATGGGGCGCTCCGTGGCGGTGCAAGTGGGTGCCAGCGGTCTGGCGGACTTCAAAAATATCAATTTCCGCTCTTTCTGACAAGGCGCAATGTCAGATTAGCCTGGCCTGGCTTACCGCATAAACTGGCAAGGGGTAGCCCGCCCGCGTTAACGTATTGATAATCATTCCTATCGTCTGGCGCGAGCGCGGCGCACAAGACCTCTAGCCACCGGCCCGGCTGCGATGTTCGCTGACCATTTTCATGATGATCTCGCCTCGTTTTCGGACGTGCTCCTGCGCGCCGAGGCAGCGCCGTCGGCGGCTACGATCGAGGCCGTCGCCCTGACCGATCCGGCCCGGCTCGATCCGCTGCTGACGCATTTTGGCGAACGCCACGAATGCACGGAGCCGCGTGCCCGCGCATCGCAGTGGTCAAAATACTTTTTTGCCCGGCTGGGCATCGCCACCCTGGTCGCGCAGCTGGCCAGCGACCGCGCGCTGGATTTCGACCTGAACAGCATGCGTGTCGTCTGCGACGACGACGGGACCGCGGCCCAGTTTCTGTTCGCGACCGGCAGTGCGCCCGTGAGCGACCGCCCGGGGCACGATTTCAGCGCGCTCGTGGATGATGCCTTTGCCCCGGTCATCGCCACGCTGTCCCAGCATTGCCGGCTCTCCACGCGGGTGTTCTGGAGCAATGCCGGCGTTTACTTCGACTGGGCACTGGGCGAGCTGGAACGCCAGCAGCGCATTCCGCCCGAACGCCTGGCTGCCGTGCGTGCGCTCATGACCTGCCGGCAACGCCCCGAAGGCGGCTTCAACCCGTTTAACCGCATCCACAAACGCTGCCCGCCCGGGACCCTCGACGGCAACGGCGAACCCGTGGAACAGTGTCGCCGGCTGTGCTGCATGCGCGATCTCGATTCGCGCTGGGATCTGTGCTCCAACTGCCCGCGCGCCATGCACCGCGCCGAACCCGACCGCGCTACCGGATAACGCCCGAATGGAACTGCTTCGCCTGATCTGGCGCGACTATCGCGCTGCCTTCATTGCCGTGCTCGTCGGCAGCATGGCCAGCGCGGGGCTGGGCATCGGCGTGATTGCCTTCATCAATTCGCGGCTGATCGAAACCGGCAGCGGCGCGCTGGCGGCCCTGCCCCAGTTCTTCGGCCTCATCGTCCTGCTGCTGGCGATTTCGCTGGCCTCCCAGCTGGGCCTGACCACGCTCGGCCATCGCTTCGTGTTCGATCTGCGCTCGCGCCTGGTCAAGCAGATACTGGATACCGATATCGAACGTATCGAACGCCTGGGCAGCGCGCGCCTGCTCGCCGCCCTGTCGTCGGACATACGCAACGTCACCATCGCCTTCGTACGCCTACCGGAGCTGGTGCAGGGCAGCATTCTCACCGTAGCCAGCGTGCTTTATTTAGGCTGGCTGTCGCTGCCCATTCTCGCGATTACCGCGGTCTGGATCGGCGCCACCATGGGCTTCGGCGCCTGGCTGGTACGGCGCGTTTATCACCATATCGCGCTCGTGCGCGAGGCCGAAGACGCGCTCTATCGCGACTACGAAAACGTCATCCACGGGCGCAAGGAACTACGCCTCAACCGTGCCCGCGCACGCCGGCTGTTCGACGAAACCTATACCGACAACGCCCGTCGCTACCAGCGCCACATCATTCGCGCCGACACCTTCCATCTGTCGGCCAACAACTGCACCAACATCATGATGCTGGGCGCGATCGGGCTGGTGTTCTTCCTCGCCAACGGCCTGGGCTGGGCGACGCCGGCCGTGGCCGCCACCTATGCGCTCACCCTGCTGTTCGTACGCACGCCACTCATCGGTGCCATCGGCGCCCTGCCCACGCTCATCGCCGCCCAGGTCGCCTTCGACAAGCTGCGCACGCTGGCCCTGGCCGAACACGCCCACGGCTTCGACCAACCCGCGCCCATCAGCGCCGACTGGCAGACCATCGAACTACGCCAGGTCTGCTTCGCCTACGACGGCGACGAGGCCGAAGCCGATACGCCCAGCGGCTTTGCCATCGGCCCCATCGACCTCACCCTGCGCCGCGGAGAACTGGTATTCCTGATCGGCGGCAACGGCAGCGGCAAGACCACCCTCGCCCGCCTGATCACCGGCCTCTACGCACCCAAATCCGGCCAGATTCTTGTCGATGGTCACGTCATCGATGCCAACCGGCGCGCATCGCTACAGCACCTGTTCGCCGCCGTATTCACCGACTTCCACCTGTTCGAACAACTGCTCACCAGCGACGGCGCCCCCGTGGACGACGCCTTCATCCAGGACTGGCGCGAACGCCTGGGGCTCACCAACAAACTCGCCCTCGAAGGCGAACGCATCCTCGACACGCAGCTCTCCCAGGGCCAACGCAAACGCGTGGCCCTCATGCTGGCCCTGGCCGAATCCCGCGACATCCTGTTGCTCGACGAATGGGCCGCCGACCAGGACCCCACCTTCCGGCGCGTGTTTTACCGCGAACTGCTCCCCGCCTTCGCCGCCCGTGGCCATACCGTGTTCGCCATCAGCCACGATGACCACTACTTCGAACATGCTGACCGCCTGCTGGAAATGCGCGGCGGTCAGTTGACGGAACTGACCGGCGCGGCGCGAGATGCGGCCAGTCAGGATGCGGTGGCGCGGATTGCGCCAAGCTGATGGAGAGCAGCTCGGCACCGAGAACCGGGGGAGTTAGTTCAAGTCTGCTTTCGGCCAGAAGCAGCCTTTGTAACTGTCGATTCGCAAGCCTGATGCGACGACAAATCATCGTGCTAATTGATGGCAAAGTATCGTCAACACGGTAACGAACACTACTCTTGTTAGTGGAACGTAAAAAGGTACCAACAATCTTTGGCACAGCTGCGATCTGCCATAAATGTTCCTTGCCCAGTTTCTTCGTCGAAGAATGTACTTCCGGGGGGCGCCGTACACCCTCGTGAATCCATTCGCTGTGCCAGCGAAAACGAAACCGGTAGCTTCATTGTAGATTTGCGACGCAGATAACTTTTTACCGTCGTTAGTCGTCTTTGAACATCGCAGGATCGAGACATCGAGCTCGTTCATCAAACGAGTTATCGATGCCGCGACATTACTCCGCAACTGCATGCCCGAGCTTATAAGGGTGTAGTCCCCATCGCTTTCCATCCTCGAAAGCTCCGGCAAATCGACACAATAGTTTGAGAGTTGCTCAATCTCACTATATCGATCATTCAACTTTGTCCGGAGCTTTTGTACCGTGTTGTCGTTTTCTTCCGTACCTGATTGAGCGCACCCGCCTATGGTCACGAGTATCAAAGCAAGCAGGATCAACTCGGCGGGACTTCGCACTTTTTTACCCGCTAACATATGGCGCGGCCGTTTATCATAAGGCCATTGTCCTCAACCGCTTTTATCCCTCCGGGCGTTCGAGCAATAACGCTTCGTAGCATCGAGCTGGGTGGGTAATTCCTTCCTTTGTGTTCGACGAGCAAGCCACCGTTTCGCTCGTGCCTTAAACCTTCTTCGCGTGCTTGCAAGATAGCCTGGCAAGCTTGAGCCTGCCGCACTTTGTGCAAACGGATGATCTTGGCACTGCTCTTATCGGGCGGCGTGTGCACTTTTAAAATAGCTTCTAGCTTGCTGAGAGGAGACGAAAAGGCGACGCGTTCTTTAAGCAGAAGCTGAAAGCGCCTCGCTATTTCTGTTATTTTATCAACGGGTTATAGGCACTGCTCACCAGCCGTCGACGAAGACAAGGGAAGCGCGCCCTGCAAGTTCACGATGACTACGTCCGCTTTGGGCCGCTAACGGCCAAGAGCGGGCATATCCCTAAGGTAACTGCCGATGTTTTGAACTCGTTCGACGATAAGATCAGCGAGCGACGAGGCGGCAAGTGTCGCGCGGCCGGTGCTTCGATAGAGTCGGATATCGATGGTCGGCAACTCCGGCAAACCAACCTCTTCTGGCTGAAGAATCCGAAGTTCCGAGTCGACCATGCTGGGTATGGCCACGGTGACAGCCAAGCCCGCTATGACGGTCGCGCGCAGCGCGCCGAATGCCTGGTTTTCGTAGGCCGAGCGCCACGCTATCCCCGCGCGGTCGAGCGCTGCCGTTGCGGCCGACCGAAAAGCACAGCTACCCTGGGGCCATACCGCCAGAGGTAACGGGCGCCTTAGATACGCGCCCGACCCCGGCGCTGCGACCCAGACCAGCGGCTCGCGGCGTAACTGCTTGCCGCCCCGTGCGCTCGATTCACGAGTAACGATCGCCATGTCGATCTCGCAAGCCGTCACCTGCTTGACCAGGGTCACGCTCAGTTCGGATCGCACCTCCATCTCGACCTGAGGGTATCGCTCGGCAAACAATGCCAGCGTCTCCGGCAGGTAGAGCGCAAAATCCGCGGGTAATCCAAGCCGGACCTTACCGGCGATTTCGCTATCGGACAGCCGCTCTCTGAGCTCCGCATTCAGTCGAAGCATTTCACGTGCGTATCCCAATGCTTCGCGCCCGGCCCGCGTCGGTTTGAGCTGTCGCGACGTGCGTGCCAGTAGCGCGACGTCGAGCGATTCTTCCAGACGCTGTAGCTGCATGCTGATCGCGGATTGCGAATAGTTCATCTGCTTTGCGGCGGCTGTAAAGCTGCCGCTCTCGACGATAGCTACGAAGCTTTGTAGTGCCTTCAGATCGAGAACAGGGGCGCGCATGACGTATCAGATAATTTGATAGATGAATCAATAATAAGCGTTTCACAGATTGATTTGGCAAGTCCATATTGCGCGCCTCGATCGATACGTTCGGACCGCGTCATGGATAGATGCAACAAGCCACACGATAAGCCGGCAGCGACACAGCGCACCGAGAGAGCACAGGCACGTCGCACACGTGAGCGCGTTCTAGCTGATCTCGATCTAGCGGGTGGCGATGCGCGTTACCCGCGCGATCGTCAGCCCGCGCAAAAACCCTATATCTACGCGCCCGCCATGCCGTCGCTGGATCTGATCCAGCATATCCGTGTACGGCTGCTCGCCTGGCACAACCGTCGCTGGCTGCGGGCGCTGCTGTCTCGCGATGACCATGTGCTGGCCGGCTTCGGCTTCGGTCGAGCCGAGCTGCAGTGGGCGTTGCGGCTGCCCAAGGAAATGGATGCGAATGAAGCATTGCGTCACAAGCGCCGCCACCGGGCGAATGCCTCTCAACCGACCGACTGAGCCGATCGTCACGGCTTCAATATCAACAGGATCATCGTTTTGTCCCGACTTAAAACTTATATCCAAACCCATACAAATCCGCCGGTATTTCTGATATCCGGCGGCATCATGCTCGTCATGGTCGCTTGGGCTTCGCTTGCGCCGGCACCGTTTGCCGGGGTCGCCAATGAAGTCAACGACTTCATCACGACCTATTTCGATTGGCTCTATGTATTCAGCATGGCCGCTTTTCTGGTGTTCGTGCTTGGCGTCGCGTTCAGCCGCGCCGGCAATCTGCGCCTGGGCCCGGACGATTCGAGGCCCGAGTTCGGTACGTTCTCATGGCTGTCGATGATGTTCACCTGTGGCATGGGCGTCGGGCTCGTGTACTACGGCGTGGCCGAGCCGGTCATGCTCTATCAGAATCCGCCTTTCGGCGAACCCGAAACCGTAGAGGCGGCCAAGACCGGCATGAACTACACCTTCTATCACTGGGGGTTGCATCCGTGGGGCGCTTATATCGTGTTGGGCTTGGCGCTCGGGTATTTCTCGTATCGCCGCGGCTTGCCGCTCAAGCCGGCCTCGGCGTTTTACCCATTGATCGGTGACCGGATCAACGGCCCGATCGGCCATACCATCGACATACTGGCGGTTTTCGGTACCTTGTTCGGCTTGGCGACGTCGATCGGTCTGGGCGCGAGCCAGATCGCAGCCGGGCTCAGCAGCCTCTTGCCGGTCAGCAGCGGGCTCGGCACACAGCTGGCGATCATTTTCGTGGTCGAACTGGTCGCGATCGCCAGCGTGATGATGGGCATCAGTGCGGGTATACGACGCCTGTCGCTATTCAATGCCGCACTGGCCGGCGTATTGGCACTGTTTGTATTCATCGCTGGCCCGACACTCTATATCCTCAGCTATCTGGGCAACGACCTCGGTTACTACATCCAGAATCTGCCGCTCACGAGCCTGCGGCTGTTTACCGACGAGCAGGGCGAGGCGTTCCAGACCGCCTGGACGTTGTTCAACTGGGGCTGGTTCATTTCCTGGTCGCCGTTTGTGGGCATGTTTATCGCGCGTATATCGCACGGGTACACGATCCGGCAGTTCATTCTCGGCACGCTGCTGGTGCCCAGTGGTGCGTCGATCATCTGGTTCGTGATCTTCGGCCGAACGGCCCTGTACAGTCTGCTCGAGGGCGGCGGCAACCAGGCACTGCTCGACGCGGATGCCTCGCATATGATCTTCGTGGTACTGGAGGCCTTGCCGGTAGCCGGCACGATCGCCGGCATCGCCGCGATGCTGCAGATCGTCGTGGTCACACTGTTCTTCGCAACCTCGTCGGATTCCGGCTCATTGGTGGTCGATATCCTCACGAACGGCGGCGATCCGCATCCGATCTGGCAACAGCGTCTGTTCTGGGCCATCCTCGAAGGCGTGATCGCCGCGGTTCTGTTGATAGCGGGCACACTCGGTGGCGGCAATCCCCTGAGCGCGATCCAGACCGCTTCGGTGGCGTCCGGGCTGCCATTCTGCTTTGTGCTGCTGGGGATGTGCTTCACCTTGCAGCGCGCTATGTCGGAAGAGCTTCGCTTTGCATCACCTGCCGTTTCGCGAGCCTAGATAGCGGCGGCCAATGCTGTGATGCACATGCCGTCAGCCGGCAGGTTCGGCTGACGGCATACGGAGGCTGGTCAGGAGTGCTAGAGAACTTTGTAAGGCGGTTGATCTACGAGAACACGGCTGGCCCTGACCTCTTCCGGGCCTGGGTTTGGTCGTGCTGGCGCAACCCTCGCTGTCTTCATTTGCGGGCGGTTGTCTTGCCGCAGCGGCTCGTGGCAGCGCGTGTCGCAACAATCCCTGCGTTGGTAGTCGGGTTACACGGTGTTTTGAGAGCGCTTCGAGCACGATGGTCGCGTATCCAATACGGTGAGTGTTATTGAGCGACCCAAAGCAAGGTAAATGATGTCGACGAATACAGCCCATACCATAGTACTCGACGTCGGCCCTGAACGGGGCTTGGGCGCCACTCTTTGCCGCCGCTTCGCTGAAGGCGGGCATCATGTCTGGGTAGCCGGGCCAAACTGGATCGCACGGTTGCTGCGATCAAAGCAGCAGACGGGCAGGCTTCGGCCTGTGTTACGGATGCCACCGACGAACAGAGTGTCGTCGACTTGTTCGATGCGGTCGAAGCTGCCGGCGGCCATATCGCCTGCGTCATCTATAACGTGGGCAACAATACGCCCGGTCGTATCCACGATATGACCGCTTCGTACTTCGAGCAGAGCTGGCGTACGATCTGTCTCGGTGGTTTTCTGTTCGGCCGCGAAACGGTACGGCGCATGCGCGCGGCCGGACAGCGTTCGAGTGTACCGCGCACGCTGATCTTCACGGGTGCCAGCGCCTCGCTTCGGGGCCGCGCCGGTTACGGTGCCTTCAATGCGGCCAAAGGTGGGCTGGGTAATCTCGCAGCGGCTCTGGCCAAAGAGCATGCGAGCGACGGTATCCATATCAGCCATGTAGTGATCGACGGCGGGATCGACGGCGACAAGATGGATCAGGCCATGCCGGATGGCACGAAAAAGGCGGCCTGCGAGCAGTTGATCGATCTGAAAGGAATCGCCGCCTCGTACTGGTTTCTGCATCAGCAGGATCGACGGGCGTGGACGTTCGAACTCGATCTGCGAACCTGGCAGGAACAATGGCAATGGGCGGCTCTTGCCCGCCGCTACGAGCCGCCGCCTCAACGCCTTTTCAATAGCCATCGCCGTATTCACGAGCGTGGGTGGCGCCGACACCACGTCATGTGGATCAAAAATCGGCGTGCCCGAGCGGTCGCGTTGCTTGACGGCGAGACATGCGCCATCAATCGCTTGAGTTCGTACGCTCATTCACGATGAACGTTACGCGCACGAAAAGAACTTGGCATTCTGGACTAAATGGTCCATAATGGCGGCTAGTACACACCGCAGGACAGTCGCCGGTGCCTCGACCGCAACAATTTGATCGGAAGCAGGTGCTCCAGCAAGCGCTCAAAGTCTTTTGGCACCAGGGCTACGAAGCCACTTCGATGACGGACCTTATGCGGGCGACGGGCCTGAGTAAGAGCAGTTTCTACAACACGTTCGCCAGCAAGCACGAGTGCCTGCTGGAAGCTTTCGACAGCTACCGGGCGGACCGTCTGCGTGACATGGATCGGGTGCTGGCAGGCGACAACGCAAAGGAGTCGATTGCAACGTTCTTTCGCATGATCGTCTCGGATGCGAAAGCGCCCGAATTCATCAATGGTTGCATGAGTATCAATCAGGCGGTCGAGCTGGCACCACACGACGAGGCCATCGCCACGCGGGTTGATGAGGATTTTCAGAGGATCGAGGACGCACTGGCCGAAGCAATCGAACGAGGGCAGCGTGCTGGCAGTATCGCCACGCGGCGCGATGCGCGGAATATCGCACAACTCATGGTTGTCGCGTTTCCCGGTTTCCAGGTGTTGGTCCGGGCGGGTAGTCCTCAAACTCGACTGAATCATGCACTCGATGAGTTGTTAGCGATCCTCGATTGAGTCAGAGAGCGCGTCGATATTTTATTTGTTCAATTTGGACCGATCGGTCCTTAAAAGGAGTCATAGCCATGAAACTGAAACAGATCCGTAACGCCACTCTGCGTATCGACATCGGTGGGGTGAAGTTCTTGCTCGACCCCTACCTTGGCGATACGGAAGTCTATTCGGGTTTCGAAGGCACGCTGAACGATCATCTGCGTAACCCGCGAATTCCGCTGCAGACGTCGATGGAAGAGATTCTGGACGTAGACGCCGTGATCGTGACCCATACGCACGACGATCATTGGGATGAGGCCGCGATTGCCAATGTGCCCAAGGACTTGCCGGTATTCGCCCAGCATGCGGCCGACGCGGAACTCCTTGCGTCTCAGGGGTTCGAGGACGTGCGCGTGCTGACTGAAAATAGCGAGTTCAACGGCGTATCGCTCATTCGCACACCCGGTCAACACGGCAGTGACGAAGCGCTCGCGGCGATCCCGGAGATTCTGGGCGAAGTCTGTGGCGTGGTGTTCAAGCATCCGGACGAGGCGCGCACGCTTTATGTGGCGGGCGATACGGTCTGGAACCGTCACGTCGAGGACAATCTCGCGCGGCACACCCCGGACGTGATCGTACTCAATGCCGGGGATGCGCAGGTGCCCGGGCTAGGGTCGATCATCATGGGTACGGCCGATGTGACCAAAGTCTACGAAACGATGCCGGAGGCGACACTCGTGGCCAGCCACCTCGACGCCGTCAACCATTGTGCGCTGAGCCGGAATGAACTGCGCGAATACGTGCAGGCGCATGATATGACCGATCGCGTACTGGTTCCGGCCGACGACGAAGCCTACTCGTTCTAATCTGCGGAGCCTTGATCATGTCCACCGACCAAAACAAGCAGATCGTTCGCGATTTCTACAACGCCATTGCCCGCGAAGACTACGAGGCGGCGGCACGCTGTTGTCACGAGGATTTCGTGTTCTACCTGCAAGTCGATGAACCTATCCACGGCGTCGACGGCTTCATTGCCTCGGAGAAGAGGAACTTCGATTCTTTCTCGCCGTTCGAATTTTCCATCCAACAATTGCTGGCTGAAGGCGATCAAGTGGCGGCATACATGCTGTTCGATGGCCTACATACCGGTAACGCTAACGGCATCGAGCCCACCGGCAACCGTGTGCGCTTTTCCCTGGCGATGTGGCTGACGATCGAAGACGGCAAGATCCGAACGAAGCGTGCGCATTTCGATTCAGCGGACGTACATCGCCAGCTGGGTGCCTGAGCGGAGATTGGCCGACAAGACCGTTTGGGTTCGACGCTACAATGCGGGTCAGCCAGATGGATAACGCGTATTAACGAAGATCGTGAGGGAGTCGTTGCATGAATCGCTTCGAAGGCAAGGTGGCGCTGGTCACCGGCGGGCGCTCTGGCATCGGTCGCGCCATCGCACGCCGCTTGCGTGACGAAGGCGCTACTGTGTTCACCACCCAGCGCGGCGCGGACAAGGAATTCGATTCGATTCCGGCTGACTTTTCGGATCCGCAAGTGCCGGCGCAGGTTGTGGCTCGTGTCATCGACCGGGCGGGTCGCCTTGATGTGCTCGTCAACAGCGCCGGCATGATGCAGGAAGCATCGATAGAAGATATGTCGCCCGAGGCGTGGCAGCGCAACCTCACCGTCAACCTGACGGCACCGTTTCTGCTGATCCGCGCAGCGCTGCCGTTTCTACGCGAAACCGGCGGCAACATCGTGAACATAGGGTCGCTCGAAGGCCTCGCTTCCAATCCCAACCATGCAGCCTATTGCGCCGCCAAGGCTGGGCTTCACGGGTTGACGCGTGCCGTGGCGGTGGATCACGGGCACGAGGGCATACGCTGCAACGCCGTGGCGCCCGGATGGATTAACACCGACTTGAACGCCGATCTTGTCAAGAACGCTGGCGACCCAGCGTCGTTCGAGCGGAATATCGCCAGCATCCATCCTGTGGGCCGCGCGGGAATCCCTGAAGAAGTGGCGGCGCTGGTGGCTTTTATCGCTGCTGATGAGGCTGCGTTCATTACCGGGCAGATTTACAACGTCGATGGCGGGAGGACGGCTCAGCTCAGTTTTCCGTAACCGGGCGCGTACTCGCGGCTTTTAGAACGCAGTTCAAACTGGTAGTCGGCCATAGATGATTTCCGGCGGCCTTATGGCGGAACGATCTACGCGCTGCACGGCGCCCGCTGGGACGTGCGAAGCTGGGAACGACGGTTGGCATCAAGGTCGACTATGTGAAGATGCTGGTGCAGTCAAACGCATATGTGGCCTTATTCGCGAATAATCTTGCCTAAAGCCGCCGCAACCGCCACATGAAATAGCTGCCGCCGATGAGCGTGGCGACGATGCCGGCTGGGATTTCGCTGGGGAATAGCAGCATGCGGCCGACCCAGTCGGCCATGACCATGACCAGGGCGCCGAGAACGGCCGCGCCGGCGAGTTGGTGGCGGGCACGGGCCAGGCCCATGATGCGCACGAGGTTGGGTGCCAGCAGGCCAATGAAGCTCAGCGGGCCGACCACCAGCGTTGCGCCGGCGGTGAGCAGCGCGACCAGTACGAGCAGCAGCAGGCGGCTGATGCCGACGTTTACGCCCAGCGACCGGGCGGTGGGCATGCCCAGCGGGAGCAGATCGAGCCAGACCTGTAGCGGTCGGACGACGGCGAATAGAACGAGACCCAGCACGGCGACGGTCGCGGCCAGCGGCAGTTCGACGTAGTAGGTGGTGCCGGAAATCCACGCGAGTAACTGTTGCGTGCGCGGGTCGCCGCCGGCGAGCACGATCTTGGAGACGGCATCGAACAAAAACAGCACGCTGATGCCGGTGAGCAGTACGCGTTCGGGTTCGTAGTCGCTGCGGGCGTTGAGCCCGACGAGGACGGCCAGCGATGCGAGCGCGCCGAGCATGCCGGCAGCCAGCAGCACGGGCACGCCCGCGCCGGGCATGAGCAGCACAACCGCCAGCACGCCCAGACCGGTGCCGGCACTGATGCCCAGCACTTCCGGGCTGGCCATGGCGTTGCCGGACACACGCTGGATCACCGTGCCGGCCACGGCCAGCATCGCCCCGGCCGCGCCGGCGGCGAGCACACGGGGCACACGCCACAGGCCGGTTTCGTCCCAGGGCCGGGTGAACGGCCAGTCCCAGCCGTCTGCGCCTTGGCCTACGAACAGCGCGACGATGACAGCTGCGGCCAACCCGATGGCGAGCACGGCAACGAGTCGGCCTGGGGTCTGGCTGCGCGGCGCGGGCGACGGCGGCGAGCCCGGTTCGCGTGCCAGATTGAGCCGCGGAATGAGCCACAGCAGCAGCGGCGCGCCGAGTGCGGCCGTGGTGGCGCCGGTGGGAATGAGCATCGACGAATGCAGCGTGACCAGTTCCAGTACCTGATCGGTAACCGCGAGCAGCAGCCCGCCGAATATCGGCGCCCAGACAAGCCGGCTGGCCAGCCGGCGCGCGCCGGCCAGACGCACGATCGACGGTGCGGCCAGGCCGATGAAGCCGACAACGCCCAGCTCGACGATCACCACGGCGCTGGCGAACACGCCCAGCCCCAGGCTTGCCGCCCGCAGCCAGGCCAGCGATATCCCCAGATTTTTCGCGTTGGTGTCGTCGAGATCGAGCAGCGCGAGCGCGCGTGACAAGGCCACGGCAGCCACGCCGGCGATCGCCAGGCGCGGCAGCAGATAGAGCACGCCGTCCCAGTTGTTCTGGGCCAGCGAGCCGGCGCCCCAGATCATCATGCCGCGCAGCGCTTCTTCGTTGAACAGCAGCAGCACCACGGCGAGCGCGCCGAAATAGAGGTTGACCACCAGCCCGGCGAGCACCACCACCGTGGGGGCAAGATTGCGCCGCCACGCCAGCGCGAACACCAATGCCATGGCCCCCGCACCACCGGCAAAGCCCACCAGCCCGCGTGCATGCAGCATCAGCGCCGGCGCGAACAACGTGCCCAGAAGCAAGGCCAGATGTACGCCGCCGACCACGCCCAGCGTGGTGGGTGCGGCCAGCGGGTTACGTAAGGTCTGTTGAAACAGCACGCCCGCCAGGGCCAGGCCGGCGCCGCCAACGAGTGCGGCGGTCACGCGCGGCAGCCAGTTGTAGCGGGCCAGCACGCCGGCGATGTCGTTGCCGTCGGCCCAGAGGGCGGCAATGCCTACTGCCGAATTCTGGTGCAGCACGCAGGCGGCCAGCACCGCCAGCAGCAGCGCGAAGCCTGCACACAAACGCGCCGGTGTGACCCAGGGCGTGGTCATGACTCGGCCCGGCCGGCGCTGCAGTCCTCGCCCAGCGCGTCTACCAGAACACGGGCAAAGCGACTGGCCGAGGGCAGCCCGCCGAAGCCCCATACCGGCGGCACGTAGAGCACCGGGGCATTGTTCACGGCCGGCAGGTGATGCCAGAGCACGCTGGTGTCGATCTCTTCGGCCACGCCAACGGGCAACGGTTTGACCACCACCATGCGCGCGTTATCAATCGAGGCGAGCCGTTCAAGCGGCACCGTGGCAAAGCCCCAGTAGTTGCCGCCGGACTGCCAGGCGTTGGCGATGCCCATGCGCTCGAGCACGCTGCCGATGAGGCTGTTTTGGGTATACACGCGCACGTGCCGGGCATCCATGAACTGCACCACCAGCAGCGGCTTGCTCTGCTCGGGCACCTGCGCCGCACAGGCTTCGATACGGGCCTGCGTGTCGCGTACAAGCGCATCGGCGGCCGCCTCGCGCCCCACCAGCGCGCCCAGGCGGCGGGTGGATTCGATGGTTCGATCCCACACAGCGCCCTGCCCGTCGTAGATATCGATCGTCTTCACCGGCGCGATGGGGGCCAGCCGTTCGCTCAGGCCGGAATACATGGAGGTGATGGTGATTACGTCGATATCCAGCTGCGACAGCAGCTCCATGTTCGGCTGGACCCGCAGGCCCAGATCGCGCACGCCCTCGGGCACGTCGGGCGCGGCCACCCATTCGTTGTAGGCCGGAATCTGCGACATGGCCACCGGCGGTGCGCCGATGGCGATCAGGGTCTGGGCCTGGCCCCAGTCGATGACGGCCAAGCGCGGGGCATCTTCGGCCCGGGCAAAGGCGGGCACGGCACAAAAAAACAAGGCCAGCCCGAGCAGCCAGCCTATGCAGATCGCGCGCCGTGCCGGCACGGCACGGGCGGCAGCGGCCCGCCGCCTCACTGGACGACGGCGATGGGGTGGTTGTCGGCCGGGTGCGCCATCACGCGCATGCGCACCCCGTAAATTTCCTCGAGCGTTTGATCGCACATGAGTTCGCGCGGCGCGCCCTGGGCCAGCAGCTTGCCGCCGCGCAGGGCCACCAGCTGATCGCAGTAGCGCGAGACCATGTTCACGTCGTGCAGCACGATGATCACGCCAATGCCCAGCGTGGTGGCCAGTTCGCGGATGAGCGCGAGCGTATCCACCTGATGGGCGATATCCAGCGCCGAAAGCGGTTCATCGAGCAGCAGAAAACGGCTGCCCTGGGCCAGCAGCATGGCCAGCCATACGCGCTGGCGCTCGCCGCCGGAGAGGGTGTCCACCATACGATCGGCCATGCCCTCGATACGGGTGATTTCCATCGCCCGGGCCACGGCGCGCTTGTCTTCGCGGGTCATGCGTCCGAGCAGACCCTGCCAGGGGTAGCGCCCGAACGACACCAGTTCGCGTGCGGTAAGACTGGTGGCGGCCGGCAGCTGCTGGGGCAGATAGGCCACTTCGCGGGCAAATTCACGATCGCCCCACTCGCCCACGGCGCGCCCGTTCAAGGACACCTGGCCACGGCTGGCGCTCTGCTGGCGGGCCAGCAGCTTGAGCAGCGTGGACTTGCCGGAACCGTTGTGCCCGATCAGGCCATAGACCAAGCCCTGCGTGAAACGCAGATCGGTGGCTTCGAGAAGACAGCGTCCATTGACCTCGAAGCGTGCGGCGTTGAGTTCGAACATGACCTTCTCCGCAGCGTGGCTCTATGCGTACGCCGCGCGGTGACTCGGCAGGTGCCCGAGAATAAGCTAAATACGAATGCTTATCAAAAAGATGAAGCGGCATTGGTCGGCCCTCGCCCGGCACTATCCAGGACAGCCGGGGGCTTTACGGCCTAGCCGGGCGCCGGCGACGCCTGGGCGTAACGTGTGGGCGCGGTGTTTTAGCCGCCGCCCTGAAAGACCGCCTCGATTTCGGCCCGGCATTTACGCAGTGCCACGGCCAGCTCGTCGTAATGCGGCTCGAAGCGTAGCGCCGGCACCGCCAGCGAAACGGCGTAGTTACCGCTCAGCCCGGTGCGAATGTACACCCCCAGGCCACAGACCCCGTCGGCGTGTTCTTCGCGATCCACCGCGATGCCGGTGCGCCGGACCGTGCCTAATTCCGCCTGCAACGTGGTCAGGCGCGTGTGCGAGGCCGCCGTACAGGGTTGCAAGGTCTCGCCGAGCACGCTCGCCAGCCGGGCCTCGTCCTGTACCGCCAGCAGGGCCTTGCCATGGGCGGTGCAGTGAATGGGAAACGCGGTGCCGACCTGAGACACCACCCGCAGTTCACGATCGGAGACGTACTGATCCACCGAAATGGCATGCGTGCCGCGATCCAGACACAGGTCGACGGTTTCGCGGGTGCGCCGGCCGAGGGCTTCGATATGCGGGCGTGCCACGGCCACCATATCGGTATGCGCTGCCGTGGCCAGCCGGGCAATCGCCGGGCCGAGCCGAAGCCCGCGTTCGCCCTCGACCAGCAGCTGCTGGTCGAGCAAGGCGCTGGCCAGACGGTGCACGGTGGTTCGCGGCAAGCCGGTGGTGCGCGCCAGTTCGGAAACGGTACGACCCTCCGAGGCCGCTTCCAGAGCGGCCAGGATCTGGGCAGCACGAGCGATGACCTGGCCGTTCGAGGACTGCTGTACTTCTGTCATGGGCACACGATACGCGCGGTAGGCGGATGCGGGGATTCTGCCGCTTGACGCGCCGCGTGTCAGGCCTAACATATCCGTCTATCGGTCATTGTATCCGATAGGTGGTTAAATGAGTGCGCAAAAACCCGGTCCCGTCGCGGCCTTCAGCCTGCTTGCCGTAGCCTGCCTCACGATCATGGTGGGCTGCGTGGTGGTGCCCGGGTTGCCGAGCATCGCGCAGAATCTGGGCGTGGCCTCGGCGGCGAGCTGGCTGGTCACCCTGCCGGCGCTGGGCGTGGTGCTGTTCGGGCCCGTGGCCGGGCATCTGATCGATCGGTTGGGGGCCTATCGCATGCTGTGTGCCGGGCTGTTCGCCTACGGGCTGTTGGGTGTGGCCGCCGTGGCCCTGCACGGGATGTGGCTGGTATTCGCCAACCGGCTGTTGCTGGGCGCGGCGACCGCGCTGGTCATGACCTCGGGCACGGCGCTGATATCGGCGTTCTACAGCGGCCCGGACCGGCTCACCATGATCGCCCGCCAGGGCATGACCATCGAACTGGGCGGCGTGATCTTCATCGCCCTCGGCGGCCAGCTGGCGAGCCTGGGCTGGCGCTGGCCGTTTGTGCTCTACCTGTTCGCCTGGCTGATGCTGGGGATGGTTCTATGCTGCGTGCCACGCCCACCCGCGGCCCGCGATAACCCACGGCCCACCGCGCAGGCCCGCCGTCTGTCGGCCACGCTCAAAACCGTCTACCTGCTCGCGCTGGCGGCGATGACGATATTCTTCTTCGCGGTGGTCAAGCTGCCCATCCATTTGCATGCCCTGGGTTACAGCGAACCGCAAACCGGGTATTTCCTGTCGTTCATTTCTTTGGTCGCGGTGGGCGCCGCCTTCGTCATGCCGCGCGTGGTGAGCAGGCTGGGCGGCTTCGCCACGCTGGCCGTCGCCTTTCTATTCTTCGCCGTCGCGCATGGGCTATTCGCTTGGGTGAGCAGCACCGCCTGGCTGCTGCTGTGCTGTATCGCCATGGGCACCGGCTTTGGTTTGTCGGTGCCGCTGGTCAATCACATGACCGTAGAAGGCAGCGCAGCCGAGGTGCGCGGCCGCAACCTGTCCTATCTCTCGGTCGCGATCTTCCTCGGGCAATTCCTGGCATCGTTCTCGGACTTCATTCCCGGCCCGCCGACAGTGGCGCTGTGTATCGCAGGCGCGGCCAGCGTTGTGGTAGCGGGGTCGATCGGCGTGGCCCGCGGTCTGGTGACCTCCGGCGCCACGCGCTGAAACGAGCAGCACGGCCCGTCCCCGGCCCAGGCGGGCGCTTTAAACCGGCCGATAGACTCGACCACATACGCGTGGGAGGCGCATCCTTGCCAACGTTCAGCCATTTCCAACCTGGCTTGACCGGTTCGACGCGCCTTCGCTTTGAGACGGCCGACCGGGCTGGGCAGGCCATACAAGAAGGCAAACAGCGCCTATGACGATTATCGACAGCTTGCGTCGCTGGTTCGGCCAGGAACAAAGCAGCACATCGACGGCCCCCGCAGGCCGGGCGAACGCAGCGGCGCCCGATACGCCGGTTGACGTGCTCGATCTCAACGCCGCCTTTGAAGCCCACCAGGCGGGTGCGCGCTTCATCGACGTGCGTGAGCCGGGGGAATGGTCGCAGGGCCATATCGCGGGCGCGGTGCACCACCCGATCGATACGCTGGAAGCCCAGCCGCAGATCTCGGTCACCCACGATACGCCGGTGGTGACCTATTGCGCCGCCGGCATCCGTGCTGCGCGCGGTGCCGCCGCGCTGGCCGCCAACGGCTATCGTGACGTGAAAGTGCTCGAGGCCGGCTATGGCGACTGGCGCGCGGCCGGGTATCCGGTGGAACATCCGGACCGCGATACGCCGGCGTGAGCCCCTCGACACGGGTCGTACTCGTAGGCGCGGGCCATGCCCATCTGCATGTAGCCGCCCATGCGGACGCGCTGGCCAAGGCCGGCGCCGAGGTCACGCTCGTCGACCCGGGCATCTTCTGGTACTCCGGTCGGGCCACCGGCATGCTCGGCGGCCGGTTTGATGCCGAAGACGATCAGATCGACCCGCGCGCGGTCGTCGAAAACAATGGCGGCGCCTTCGTGGCTGGGCGGGTGGCGTCGGTCGATCGCGCACAGCGGCGTGTGCACCTCGCCGACGGGCAGGCACTCGACTACAACTGGCTGTCGTTCAACGTGGGCAGCGGCGTGGCGCGCGACACGATCAGCGGCTGTACGGCCGATACGAACTGCTGGCCGGTCAAGCCCATCGCCAATCTCGAGGGCCTGCGCACCGCCCTGAGCCAGGCGTTCGCCGCCGGCGAGGCACCGCCGGTCGCGGTCGTCGGCGGCGGCCCGACCGGCTGCGAAGTGGCTGCCAATATCGCTGCGCTCGCCCGTCGTCATGCACCCGCGCAGGCGCGCCCCGCCATTCGCCTGCTGCAAGGCGGCGCGAGCCTCGCCCCGTCGCTACCGGCAGGCGCAGGCCAACGGCTGGCCGAAAAACTGACCACACTCGGTATCGAGATTCAGTACAACCGGCGCGTGACCGAACGCTGCGACGGCGAACTGATCTGCGACGACGGCGATCGTATTGCGGCCGCGCATGTCGTCGTCGCAACCGGGCTGGTGGCACCGCCCTGGCTGGCCAACCTCGACCTCGCCTTCGACGACGGCCTGGTGGTGGACGATACATTGCGCAGCGTCGACGATCCGCGGGTATTCGCGGTGGGCGACTGTGCGCATATTCGTGGCCATGCGCTGGCGCGGCTGGGCGTATTCGGCGTGCGCCAGGCGCCGGTGCTGCTGGCCAATCTGCGGGCCGGTATGCATGGTCAAACGCTCGAACGCTACGAGCCCCAATCAAAGTGGCTATCGATCCTCGACCTCGGCGACGGCACCGGCCTGGCCACTCGTGGACAACGCTGGTGGCTGGGCCGGACCAGCGTGTGGCTCAAGCACTGGCTCGACCGCCGCTTCATCGAAAGCTATCGGGTGAGCTAAGCCGGCACCGGGCGCAAAAGCCCCGCATGCTGCGCCGCGTCACGCCGGCTATGGGCAGGCTCCGGACGCGCCCGTGACCTGTGCATTGGCGGCATTGCCCGCACCCAACCGCAGCATACGCTCGCGTACGTGCATTGACGCGCACCGTACGGACGCCGATATTGAGCGTTTTGCGCGTCGGCGCCTGTGTTATGCCTAGACTCGTGATTGCCGCTGTCGTCGGGAGAGATACCTTGCCCTATCGAGCCCTCAACCACCGCCGAGGCCGTCGCTGATGGCTGCCGTAATCGATGCCATCGAGTACATGCTGCCGGCGCGCACCGAGTCGATCGAGGAAATCGCGGCGCGTTTCCCCAACTGGCCGCTGGAAAAGATCGCCGAAAAGACCGGCATCCGCGCGCGTCATGTTGCCTCCGACGAGGAATGCGCCTCGGACTTCGGCGTGATCGCCGCCGAGGCGCTGATCGAGCGTACCGGCACCGACGTGGCCGATATCGACTATCTGATTTTCTGCACCCAGACGCCGGACTATCTCGCCCCGACCACCGCCTGTCTCGTGCAACAGCGGCTGGGCCTGGGCACGCATATCGGCGCGCTGGATATCAATCTCGGCTGTTCCGGCTATATCTATGCGCTGGGCGTGGCCAAGGCCTTGATCGAAACCGGCCAGGCGAAAAAGCTGCTTCTGGTCACCGCCGATACCTACAGCAAGTTCGTCAATCCCGGCGACAAGAGCGTGCGCGCGCTGTTTGGCGATGCCGCCGCGGCCACGCTCATGAACGCGGATGACGGCGCCGAGGCGATCGGCCCGTTCGTCTACGGCACCGACGGCTCCGGCGCCCAGGATCTGATCGTGCCCAACAGCGGCCTGCGCAACCGCGCGATCGACCGCCCGGTGGAGGAATACACCGACCGCCACGGCAATACCCGCAGCGATCACAACATCTACATGAACGGGCGCGCGGTGATCGAGTTCACCCTGCGCGAAGTGCCCAAGGCCATCGATGCCCTGTGCGCCAAGGCCGGCGTGAGCCTGGACGACATCGATGCCGTGGTGCCTCACCAGGCCAGTGCCACCGTGCTCGAAGGCATCCGCAAGAAGCTGGACCTGCCGGCCGAGCGCTTCGTGGTCTGCATGGAAGACATCGGCAACACCGTCTCCTGCAGCATTCCAATCGCCATCAAGCGCGCGGCTGCGATGGGCCAGATCAAACCCGGCGCCTTGCTGCTGCTGGTCGGCTTCGGGGTGGGGCTGTCCTGGGGCGCAACGCTCGTGCGCCTGCCCGACGACTTCGCCGCTGCCTGATTCACGCACGGCCGGGCCGCGTGCGGCTCTAGGACAAAAGCCAGCGCGTGGCCGGCCCGGCGAGCCCGAAGGCGACGATTCCCGCCACCACGGCCAGGCCCACGCTCTGGCGCCAGCGTAGAACCACGGCCGTCGCCACCGCGCCGATGCCGTAGCTCAGCAGCGTCGGCCGCGACGGACTTTCGATCACCGGCCGGGCCAGGCTCGCCACGGCCAGGGCCACCAGCAACGCCGGGCCTGCGATCCGTATCGCCGGGTGATCGCCCGCGAGCAGCTTGAGCAGCCGGCTGCGGGGCGACAATAAGAACGGCAGAACACGACTGAACGCGGTCACCCCCGCCATGGCAGCGATAGCAATGAACAGCGACGCGTCGTTCATGCCGCCGCCGCGCGATGACGCCATACCGCAACAGCCGTCGCGGCGGCCACGCCGGCCGCCAGGGCCAGCGCGATATTGCCGACCCAGATTGCAGCTAGCGCGGCCGCCGCAGCGGCCAATAGCGGCGCGGCCGTATCGCGGTCGAGGTTGTCCAGCGCCAGGGCCAGAAACAGCGCTGGCAGGGCAAAATCCAGTGCCTGGGTGAGCGCCGGCGCCGCGTGGTTGAGCACCGTGCCCAATACGGCCCCCAATGCCGTACCCGCGACCCAGGATAAATACGCCGCCGCGGCCAGACCGGCGAGCCAGGCGGTGAGTTGCCGGCCGGGCGCGGCATCGCGCCGCGTAAGCGCGGTAGCGAACACCTCGTCGGTCAAGCCCATGGCCAAGGGTAAGCGCGCCGAAAGGCGCGTCGGGAATATGCGGCGCAGAAACGCGCCGTAGACGATATGCCGCGAATCGACCAGCGCACACAAGGCCACCACATACGGCCAGGGCGTGGCGTCGTGCAGCGCGGCCAGCAGAATGAACTGGCTGCCGCCGGCAAAGATTGCGGCCGAAAACAGCACCGGCACATAGACGGGATAGCCGAAACTCGTGGCCGCGGCGCCGAAGGTGATGGCTACCGGAACATAGCCCAGACAGATCGGCCCCGCCGACCGCAGGCCACGCAGCAGACCACGCCGCCGGCTCATGCTGGCCGCACGCCGGGATAGACAACCGATACGAGTGCGGCCGCGCCGGCGCTGCCCGCTTCGTAGCGATGGGTTTGATCGGCCGCGAATGTCCAGGCATCGCCCGCCCGCAGCAGCGCCCGGTCGGCCGGCGTGGCCACCGTCAGGCTGCCCCGCAGCACCAGCACGTGCTCGCTCACGCCGGCGGCATGGGCATCGGCCGGCCGACAGGCGCCGGCTTCGAAGCGCATGCGAAACGTCTCGATCCTGCGCTCGGCGTCTTCGCGATCGACGAGCGCCACCGAAACCCCGGCGGCTACCGACGCCTGCGGCGCGGCATGCCCCACCAGCTCCCCATAGCCGACGTCCAGCACCTGGGCGAGCTGCCATATCGTCTCGATGGTGGGGTTGCCCTGGCCGCGCTCCAGATTCGACAGCGTGGACTTGCCGATACCGGTCAGCGCCGACAGGCCGACCAGGGTGATGCCGCGGGCGGTGCGAAACGACTTGATACGCTCTGCGAAGGCACGGTGCAAATCCTGTGGGGTGGCGCTATCCATTGTTGAGAATGGTCGCGGGGCGGATTTCCATTATATTGGAATTCGGTATCGCCCCGCAAAACCCGCCCGCCGACGCGGCTCAGCCGGTCGCGCGATATTCCGCGCACACGGGCGCCACCTCGGCCCAGCATGCTGCAAGGCTTTCGGCGCTATCGGCGGCCACGCCGCGGATATTGCGGGGGTAGTCGACGCCCGCCGCCTCCTGGGCGCGCACGGCATGGAACTGGCCGTTGCTGGCACGCAGAACCCAGCCGCTGTCGCCACAGGCCTCGCTGACCAGAAACACCGCGCCGGGGGCGACGCTGTCCGGGGTGAGCTCGGTCGGCTGCTCGGTCACGCCCCACATACGGGTCTTGGCGACCGGCGAAATCGCGTTCACGCGAATATCGTGCGCCGCGCCTTCCAGCGCCAGCGCGTTCATCAGGCCGACCGCCGCCATCTTCGTGGCCGCATAGGCCGCAAGACCGGCCTGGGCATACTGGGGATAAAGCGCACGGTCGGAGGTGGTAAGCAGAATACGTCCATACCCCTGTTCGACCATCGCCGGCCAGGCTGCCTGGGCAAGCCAGGCTGGCGCGTTCAGGTGGATGGCCGTGGCCCGCTCGAGAAAAGCCGGCGTAAGCGCGTCGATGGCCTCGTAGCCCACCCAGCCGGCGTTGTGGATCAGGATATCCAGCCGCCCGTGCTCGGCGACGATACGTTCGACCAGCTGCCGACAGCCGGCGCGCGTTTCGATGTCGTCGCTGGCGGCCTTGGCCGAATACCCCGCCTGGCGAATATCTTCGGCGGCGTGTTCGGCCACCGTGTCGTCGCGGCCGCTGCCGTCGTTGCGGGTGCCGCCGTCGTGTACCACCACGTGGGCGCCGCGGGCCGCCAGCGCCCGGGCATAGGCCAGCCCGATACCGCGCCCGGCGCCGGTGATCAGGGCGATACGTTTATTGAAATCACGCATGGGGCTCTCGTGGGCGAATAATGAGCCGGCAAGATTAGGCACCGCCGTCGCGGCCGGCTAATACCTTTGAGCCGGCTCGGCGATACCCGGCAGGTATCAGCGCGGCTCTTGCACGTCGTGCAGGAAGTTGCTCACCACCGGCGAATCGCAGTCGCCACGCCGGGCCACGGCCAGCTCGAACACGGCCGCCGGGTCAGCGTCGAGAACACGGTAATGCACTTCGTTGCTGCGTACCGAGGCCATGCTGGCCGGCACGATGGCCACGCCGGCTTCGGCCGCGACCAGCGCGATCACGCCGTGAATCTGGCGTGCCTCCTGGACGATGTCCGGCTCGAAACCGGCCGCATGACACAGATCGAAGGCACGCCGGAAAAAGCCGCGACCTTCATGTCCGGGCCAGAATACGAACGCCTCGGTGGCGAGGTCGGCGACCGAAAGATCGACTTTGGCTGCCAGCGGATGTTCCGCCGGCACCGCGATGGCCAGCCGGTCGCGATCGAAGGGTTGCAGTATGAGGTGGCGGTCATCGGCCAGCGGCGGCAGCACCACGGCCAGATCCAGGGCCTGGTCGCGCAGGGCTCGAATCTGGCCGGCAGTGGTTTCTTCGATCAGGTCCACCCGCACCTGTGGCCAGGCACGCCGAAATGCCCGTACCGCAGCCGGCAGACGCCCGTACATCGCACTGCCGACATAGCCGATACGCAGCCGCCCGGTCTGGCCGGCTGCGGCCGCGCGGGCCGCCGGCACGCAGCGCTCCGCGGCGGCCAGCGTTTGTCGTGCCTGTTCGGCAAATGCCGCGCCGGCCGCGGTGAGACGGTTTTCGCGCTGGCCGCGTACGACGAGCGCTTCGCCGACCTCGTCCTCTATGCGTTTGATAGCCGCGCTCAACGGCGGCTGGGACATATTCAGCCGCCTCGCAGCGCGATGAAAATGCAGCTCTTCGGCCACCGCCACGAACTGGCGCAGCTGACGTAATTCGATCATCCCACTATCCACGCACCGGCCTCGAACGCATCAGCCTACACGCGCGGGCGCGCGTCCGATCGAGCGCGATACGGTCGCCAGGGATCGGCGACGGATGCGTTACAGCGTAATCACCACCTTGCCGACGGTACGCCCGCTTTCGATATGTGCGTGGGCGGCGGCCGTGTCTTCGAGCGCATAGCGTTCGGAAATATGCGGCACCAGCGTGCCCTCGCCCAGCATCGCAGCGATCTCGTGCATGTGCTCGCCGCTGGGGAATACGTGCATGAAATAGTTCACGACCAGCCCCTTGGCCTCGGCGGCCTCGCGATCGCTTTCGACCAACCCGGACGGCAGGTTGATGATCGTGCCGCCATCGCGCATGACGCTCACCGAACGCTGGAACTGGGCCCCGCCCTGGGTTTCCAGACAGAAATCGATGTCGCCGGTTACGTCTTCGAAGCGCACCGCCTTGTAGTCGATATGTTCGTCGGCCCCCAGCGATTCGACGAATGCCTTGTTTTTCGCCGACGAGGTGGCGATGACGTAGGCGCCGAGGTGCTTGGCCATCTGCACCGCGAAATGCCCCACCCCGCCGCTGGCGGCATGAATCAGCACCCGATCACCGGCCTTGAGCTCGCCGAAATGGGTGAACGCCTGCCAGGCGGTGAGTGCGGCCAGCGTGCTCGCGGCGGCGGCCTCCCAGGACACACCGGCCGGAATGACAGCGAGTTCTTCCGCCGGCGCGGTGACGTACTGCGCATAGCCATTGGGCGGCAGGGGAAAGCGAATCATGCCGAATACGGCATCGCCTTCGTTCAGGTGCTTGACGTTATCGCCGACGGCCACGACCTCGCCGGCCACGTCCCAGCCCAGAATCAGCGGCAGCGCGTGGTCAAGCTGGGAGGCCAGCGCTTCGCCCTGGCGGGTTTTGACATCGACCGGGTTCACGCTCACGGCGGCAGTCTTGATCAGCACCTCGTCCGGCGCACAGACGGGCATGGGGCGTTCGGCCAGCACGAGATTATGCGCGGGGCCGAACTCTTCAAAGGCAACGACGTTCATCGGGGATAGACTTCAACATAATGGCTGGATAATACAAATATATCGCACCGCACCCGCCGCCCTCACCCCTGCGTCCACGGCCCGCACCCGCAAGGCTCGTGCCGACGCGGTATCGCGGGCTTCGGCGCATTTCGCGTTCGGCCCCGGCCTGTTCGTCGTTGCGCTGTAGCGCCTGGCTGCGCCGAGCGCTTCCTGCGACCGGGCGCGATAAATGAACTCTTGAAATGCAGGCGAACGGTCGTAGATAGACGGGTCACGGCATGGCTGTATGTCCGGACAGCCGCTGCCGTTTCATCATCCATCGCAATCCAACGGACCGGGGTATGCGCCCCGTGCAGGTCAAGGCACGCCTGCTCATACAAGGCCTGGGCTCCCGTCAATAACGCAAAACGCAAGAATCGCCCAGGAGCAAACAAGTGAAAGAGACCATTTATGTCGTAGAAGATGACGACGCGATACGCGAATCCCTGAAATGCCTGGCCAGCGATGCCGGCTACGCGGTGCGCTGCTTTCGTAGCGCGGAACGATTCTTGAGCCACGCGCCGCGCATCGACGCGGGCTGTGCGCTCGTGGATATGCGCCTGCCCGGCATGGACGGCCTGCAACTGCAGCGCCAGATCAGCGCCGCGGGGCTGAGTGTCAGGACGGTGTTCATCACCGGCTATGCCACGATCCGACTGGCGGTCGAGGCCATGCAGCTCGGTGCCTCCGGGTTTCTGACCAAACCCGCGCCTGCCGAGCAGCTGCTCGCCGAAATCGAACGCTGCCTGCGCCGGGGCACACGCCGACGTGGGCAGCACGAGGCCGGTCAGGCCTATGCCCGCCAGCTCGAACGGCTCACCCCGAGAGAGGCCGAAATCGCCGGGGCACTGACCGACGGCCTGACCACGCGTCAGGTGGCAGTCACTCTCGGCATCAGCAAGCGCACGGCCGAGAGCCATCGCGCCAACATCATGGCCAAGCTGGATATCGCTTCGGTGGCCACGCTGACCAAGATCGTTTGTCTGGCCCAGCCCGGCGACCGGCAGCAACCGCCGGGCGCCGCCCACGCGGATGGCCCGCGGGGCTGCCGGCCATAGCGCTGGCCACCGCGACGCAGCATGTCATGCCCGGCCGGTTTTTCGAGCCGGCCGGGCGATTAGCACCGTGCCCTGGCGCTACGCTACCCGTACATTTGCCCACCGGATCGTCACGATATACCGCCCTGGTTTGTGCGGCCTATATTGCGCATCCATTTAGCGCCACGGAGCGCTGCGATGTGGCAACTCATCAGTGACAATGCCGCCGCACTGACCGTGATCGCCACGGCGGCCACCCTGATCGTATGGACGGTCTACGGCCAGATTCTGTCCGCGAACCAGAGCCGCCAGCAGAAGACACGGCTGTTCATCACCCAGGGCAACGGCAGCGGCCTGGATTCGACCTGCCTGTTGAGCAATATGGGCAAGGAGTTCGTTTTCCTGCGCGGCGTGTTCGTCGATCTTCATGAAAGCGACGGCGGTCACCACACCGCGCCGGTGGAAAAGGAATGGCAGGCACAGCCGCGAAGCTACAGCGCCGAGGACATCGGCCAGGGCCCGGTGGGGTCGAGCCAGCAACTGGTACTCGGGCCGTTTCGATGGCTGGTGGCCGAGGCGGCGCGCAAGGCCGGCCTGCTCCAAGCCGACGATGACGCCGAACTCTGGCAACGGCTCGAGTCGTTCTCGATTACGGCGGTGATCACCGCCGGGCCATACGAACAGATGATCGGCGCCGCCCACCGGTTCTTCGTGGATTCAGACAACGGCCAGATACGGCCCGACCCGAAGGGCACCCGCCTGCGCACATCGCGCCGCGATGTGCGCTTGCTGCGCCAGCGCTTACAGACCATGACCGAAAACCGCGGCGCAGAGCCCCCGACCTGACCACCGGCGATCCGCAACAAGCCGCCGGCTGCATCCACGCCCGGCAACATCTGACGCACCCATGTGGGAATGGATCAATAACAACGCCCAGGCCCTGTCCTTCTTTGCCAGCGTCGGCACGCTGGGGGTATGGCTTTTCTATGCGCATCTGCTTTATTCGGGCTTTCGGCGGCAACGCCAGGCGCGCATCCTGATCAACCAGGGCTGGGGCCAGCAGGTGGATTCGGTTTGCCTGATCAGCAACATGAGTCAGGAGCCGATCTATATCCACAGCATCACGATGACGATCCGTGCACGGCACAACACGCAGGAAAACGAATACACCGAGGCGATCACCGACTTCGACGAAGCCCAGCCGCGCGATAGCGAGAACCATCCGCGCGAAGTCACCCGCCAGGGGCCGCTGCGCGTAGGCGAGCAGATGAACCTGGGGACCTTTCGTTCGCTGCTGCGCCAGACCGCGAAACGGCACAAAGACTTGCGCGCCGACGAAAGCCAGCCGCTGCGCAGTCTGTCGGTGCGCAACTTCAAGGTCACCGTGATCGCAAGCTACGGCCCGGAAGGCGGCGTGATCGGCGCGCAACGCAAGTTCCTGGTGCGCGGCGACGACAACCAGCTGATGAGCCCGGTCGCCATCAGCACCAAGCGCATGACCCGACGCCGCGCGCGCCACAGGTTGCAGCACTGGCTGGAACAACAGCTCGACACCGCGCATGGCTGAGGCATCGCTTCAATCGCCGGTCAGCCCGTATTTTTCGAGCCGATAACGCAGCGCCCCCCGGCTCAGGCCCAGCCGACGGGCAGCGGCCGAGATGTTGTGGCGGGTTTCGGCCAGGGTGCGTTCGATGAGATGGCGTTCGCTATCGGCCAGCGTGGGCGTGGCCTCGTCCGGCCCGGTACCGAGCCCCGGCCCGTCCGCGTTCGCGGGCATCGGCAACTGCAGGTGCGCGACTTCCACCACGTGCTCGGCATGCACGAGCACGGCGCGCTCGATGACGTGGCGCAGTTCGCGCACGTTGCCGGGCCAGGCATATGCCCGCATCGCCGCACGCGCGGGGGCGTCGATATCGGGCACCGGCCGGCCGTAGCGTTCAGCGGTCCGCGCGGCGAAGTGTTCGGCCAGGGCCAGCACGTCGTCGCCGCGTTCGCGCAGCGGCGGCAGGTGCAGCGTAAGCACGTTGAGCCGGTAGTAGAGATCCTGGCGAAAGTCGCCGGCAGCCATCATCGCGGCGAGATCGCGATTGGTCGCGGCCACGAACCAGGCGCCGATGGCGCGCTCGGTATCGCCGCCGATTTCGCGCACGGTGCGTGCTTCAAGCGCGGTAAGCAGCTTGGCCTGTAGCGACAAGGGCAGCTCGCCGATTTCGTTGAGAAAGGCGGTGCCCTCGCCGGCCGCCGCCAGCAACCCGCGCCGGGCGCGATGTGCGTTGGTGAAGGCCCCTTTTTCGTGGCCGAACAGCTCGGCTTCGACCAGATCCTGCGGCAGGGCGGCACAGTCCACCTGCACGAACGGGTGCGCGCCGCGCGCCGAGCGCGCATGCAACAGACGCGCGACGCGATCCTTGCCGGTGCCGGTTTCGCCGGTGAGCAGCACGTTCGGCGGTGCCTCGCCGGTGCCCAGGGCCGCGATCCGATCGAGCTGGGCATACAGCTCGCGCATGGCTGCGCTGTTGCCGATCAGCGCCGTGTCCGGCGCGCTATCGGTCGGGGTGTCGCGGGCCGAGCGCGTGCCCGGGGTTTCGCGCGCCAGCGCATCGGCGACCACGCGATGCAGGGCGTCCAGATCGAGCGGCTTCTTGAGAAAGTCCACCGCGCCCAGGCGCATGGCGGCGATGGCATCGTCGAGCTCGCCGTAGGCGGTCATCACCAGCGCCGGTATGTCCGGAATTTCGCCGCGCAGCCAGTCGAGAAAATCCAGCCCGTAGCCGTCGGGCAGGCGCAGATCCAGCACCGCCAGATCGGGCGGCCGGCGACGCGCGGCCAGTTTGGCATTGGCGATGTTCTCGCACACCGCCACGGTATAGCCATCGCGGCGCAGACGCCGATCCAGCGCACGGGCCAGCGCGCCCTCGTCTTCCAGCAGCAGGATGTGGGGCGCGTTCATCAGGCTTTACTCGCAGGCAAATTCACACGCACGCGCGTGCCACCACCCGGCGCTGAGAGGTATTCCAGCATACCGCCATGGGCCTGGAGGACCTTGTAGGCGAAGGGAATGCCCAGGCCGCTGCCACGGCGCTTGGTGGTGGGTAACGGCGCGCTCGAACGCGGATCGGGCACCAGGGCCATGCCCGGGCCGGCATCCACGATATCCAGCTGTGCTGCGCCGTCGTCGGTGACCGCCGTGGCCACCACGATGCGCGACTGCGGCGGCGATGCTTCGAGCGCATTCGCCAGCAGGCCGTGCAGCGCCTGTTCCAGCAGGGGCGCGTCGGCGTTCACCGCGACCGGCGCACGCTCGCGCTCCAGCGCGATATCGGCGGCGGCCAGTCGACCGCCGAGAGCGGCAATCGCACCGTCGACGATGGTATCCAGCTGGCACGGCCTAG